>JAGGNC010000159.1 GCA_017886405.1 Pseudomonas sp.
CTCACGGCAGAGCTTAATTACCCACACACGTGCCCTCGATCGCGTGCTGCTGTGGGGCCATTACGTGGTGCCGAACTGGCATATAAAAACCTGGCGCGTGGCCTACTGGAACCGTTTCGAACACCCGAAAGTGACGCCGCAATACGATATAGGCCTGCACACCTGGTGGGCTCGCGAGAAATCACCCGAAGCAACCGCCGACGTCACTGTCTCCGAATCAACACCAGGCGCGGAACAATAAAATGCTGGCGTATATCTTTCGTCGGCTCTTGCTGATCATCCCCACCCTGTTTGGCATTTTGCTGATCAACTTCGTCATTATCCAGGCCGCCCCCGGCGGTCCGGTCGAACAGATGATTGCCAAGCTGGAAGGTTTTGACGGCGCCACCAGCCGAATTGCCGGTGGTGGCGCCGAAGTCTCAGTGGCAGGTTCCAACTATCGCGGCGCTCAAGGCCTGGACCCGGATCTAGTGGCGGAAATCGAGCGCATGTACGGCTTCGATAAACCCGCGCCTGAACGCTTTTGGCTGATGTTCAAGAGCTATGCGCAACTGGATTTCGGCTCCAGCTTCTTTCGCGATGCCGAGGTCATCGACCTGATCATCGAGAAGATGCCGGTGTCGATCTCCCTCGGACTGTGGAGCACCCTGATCATGTACCTGGTGTCGATCCCGCTGGGCATCGCCAAGGCCACCCGTCACGGCAGCGCCTTCGACGTCTGGACCAGCTCGGTGATCATCGTCGGCTACGCCATCCCCGCTTTCCTCTTCGCCATCTTGCTGATCGTACTGTTTGCCGGCGGCAGCTACTGGGACTGGTTCCCGCTGCGCGGGCTGACCTCAAACAACTTCGACGAGTTGAGCTTTACCGGCAAGCTGCTCGACTATTTCTGGCACCTGGCGCTTCCCGTTACCGCCTTGGTGATCGGCAACTTTGCCACCCTGACACTGCTGACCAAGAACAGCTTTCTCGATGAGATCAACAAACAGTATGTGGTCACCGCTCGGGCTAAGGGTCTGAGCAACAACCGCGTGCTCTATGGCCACGTGTTCCGCAACGCCATGCTGATCATCATTGCCGGCTTTCCGGCGGCGTTTATCGGTATTTTCTTCACCGGCTCGTTGCTGATTGAGGTGATCTTCTCCCTCGACGGCCTGGGTCTGATGAGTTTCGAGGCCGCTATCAATCGCGATTACCCGGTGGTGTTTGGCACCCTGTTTATCTTTACGCTGCTGGGCCTGGTGGTGAAATTGATCGGCGACATTACCTATACCCTGGTCGATCCGCGGATCGACTTCGAAAGTCGGGAGGGTTGAGATGACACTTTCCCCTATCAACCAACGACGCTTCCAGCTGTTCAAAGCGCACAAACGTGGCTGGTGGTCACTGTGGATCTTCCTAGTATTATTTTTCGTCACCCTCGGCGCTGAGCTAATCGCCAACGACAAGCCGCTGGTGGTGAGCTATGACAGCGAACTGTATTTCCCGGTGTTCAAGCGCTACCCGGAAACCACCTTCGGCGGCGAATTCCCCCTGCAGGCCAATTACAAAAGCCCGTATATCCAGGAACTGATCAAGGAAAAGGACGGCTGGATGATCTGGCCGCTTATCCGCTACAGCTACTCCAGCATCAACTACGACCTGCAAGTCCCTGCTCCGGCGCCGCCTTCAACAGAAAACTGGTTCGGCACCGACGATCAAGGCCGAGATGTATTGGCGCGGGTGATCTACGGCTTCCGTATTTCCGTGTTATTTGCCCTGATCTTGACGTTGGCGAGTTCGGTTATCGGTGTGTTTGCAGGCGCCCTGCAAGGCTTTTATGGCGGCTGGGTTGATCTGGTCGGGCAACGCTTTCTGGAAGTCTGGTCGGGGTTGCCGGTGCTGTATCTGCTGATCATCCTGGCCAGTTTCGTCCAACCGAATTTCTGGTGGCTGCTGGGCATCATGCTGCTGTTCTCTTGGATGAGCCTGGTGGATGTGGTGCGCGCCGAGTTCCTGCGTGGGCGCAACCTAGAATATGTACGCGCCGCCCGCGCGCTCGGCATGCAGAACGGCTCGATCATGTTCCGCCATATCCTGCCCAACGCGATGATTTCGACCATGACCTTTATGCCGTTCATCCTTACGGGTGCAATTGGCACCCTCACCGCACTGGATTTCCTCGGCTTTGGTCTGCCGCCAGGCGCACCGTCGCTGGGCGAATTGGTGGCCCAGGGCAAATCCAACCTACAGGCACCCTGGTTGGGTATAAGCGCCTTTGCAGTGCTCGCGCTGATGCTCAGTCTGCTGGTATTTATCGGCGAAGCGGCGCGCGATGCCTTCGATCCGAGGAAATAAAATGACCGACTCCAATACCCTCATCGAAGTCCGCGACCTGGCTGTCGAGTTCGTCACCGGTAAGCTCAAGCAGCGCGTGCTGGAAGGCGTCAGCTTCGACATCAAGCGCGGCGAAACCCTGGCTCTAGTGGGTGAAAGCGGCTCGGGCAAATCGGTGACCGCGCATTCCATCCTGCGTCTGCTGCCCTACCCGATTGCTCAGCATCCGAGTGGCAGCATCCACTATGCCGGCCAGGATCTGCTCAAGCTGAACGAGAATAAGCTGCGTGGCATCCGTGGTAATCGCATTGCCATGGTCTTCCAGGAACCCATGACCTCGCTGAACCCATTGCATAGCATTGAGAAACAGATCAATGAAGTCCTGGGTCTGCATAAAGGCCTGCGCGGCAAGGCTGCCACAGCGCGCACCCTGGAGCTGTTGGAGCTGGTCGGCATTCCCGAACCGCACAAGCGTCTAAAGGCTTACCCGCACGAGCTATCGGGAGGTCAACGCCAGCGCGTGGTGATCGCCATGGCCCTGGCCAACGAGCCAGAACTGCTGATTGCCGACGAGCCAACCACTGCGCTGGACGTCACCGTGCAGCTAAAGATTCTCGAGTTGCTCAAGGACTTGCAGGCACGCTTAGGCATGGCGATCCTGCTGATCAGCCACGACCTAAATCTGGTACGGCGGATTGCCCATCGGGTCTGCGTGATGCAGCGCGGCGAGATAGTCGAGGAAGCGGCCTGCGAAACACTGTTTAAAGCGCCACAACACCCCTACACCCGTGAACTGCTGGGTGCTGAACCCTCAGGTGGACCGGTCGATCAGCCGCCCGGCAAGCCCATGCTGGAAATTGACAACCTGCGCGTTTGGTTCCCGATCAAAAAGGGCCTGCTACGCCGCACAGTTGACTACGTCAAAGCAGTGGACGGCATTAACTTCAGTGTGCCGCAGGGTCATACCTTGGGCATCGTTGGTGAAAGCGGCTCGGGTAAGTCCACCTTGGGCCTGGCGATTCTGCGCCTGCTGGGCAGTCAGGGTGGCATTCGCTTTCAGGGCCAGGCAATTGATCAGCTCTCACAAGAGGATGTAAGACCGCTGCGCAGGCAGATGCAGGTGGTCTTCCAAGACCCATTCGGCAGCCTAAGCCCGCGCATGTCGGTAGCCCAGATTGTCGGCGAAGGCTTACAGATTCACGGCATGGGCAGCGCAGCCGAACAAGAGCAGTCCATCATCGACGCCTTGATTGAGGTCGACCTCGATCCTGAAACCCGCCACCGTTACCCCCATGAGTTTTCCGGTGGTCAGCGCCAACGCATTGCCATCGCTCGCGCCTTGGTACTCAAACCTGCGCTGATATTGCTGGATGAGCCAACCTCGGCCCTCGACCGTACCGTGCAGCGTCAGGTGATCGAGTTACTTCGCTCACTGCAGGCCAAGTACAACCTGACGTATCTATTTATCAGCCATGACCTGGCAGTTGTCAGAGCGCTAAGCCACCAGATCATGGTGGTCAAAGAAGGCAAAGTGGTGGAACAAGGCCCGGCTGCACGTGTCTTTGCCGCGCCACAGGACATCTATACTCAGCAGTTGTTGAAAGCGGCCTTTATGGTCCCAGCTGGTTAACAGGCTATTGAAATGCGTTGGCAAGGCAGCCAGCGCAGTCGCAACGTTTGTAACAGCCTTCGGCTGGTAAAACAGACGAAGCGGTGTTTACGCGCTGTAACTCAGCATTTTTCGCCTGCTTTTAACGCAGTGACGGCAACGCAGGTAGTTTTTCAACTGCCTGCCAATCCTTATAGACAGGAAGAGGAACAACACCCATGGGTTTTCTAAGCGGCAAGCGCGTACTGATCGTTGGCGTCGCCAGCAAACTGTCCATCGCCTCTGGTATTGCGGCAGCCATGCACCGTGAAGGCGCCGAACTGGCATTCACCTACCAGAACGAAAAGCTAAAAGGCCGCGTTGAAGGCTTTGCTGCTGATTGGGGCTCAAATGCCGAACTCTGCTTCCCCTGTGACGTAGCCAGCGATGATGAAATCGCTTCGGTCTTCGCAGCCCTGAGCAAAAAGTGGGACGGCCTGGACTGCATCGTCCACTCAGTGGGTTTTGCCCCTGGCGACCAACTCAATGGCGACTTCACCGACGTCACCACGCGCGAAGGCTTCCGCATCGCTCACGACATCAGCGCCTACAGTTTCGTGGCCCTGGCCAAAGCAGGCCGCGAGATGATGAAAGGCCGCAACGGCAGCCTGCTCACCCTCTCCTACTTGGGCGCCGAGCGCACCATGCCTAACTACAACGTCATGGGCATGGCCAAAGCCAGCCTGGAAGCAGGTGTCCGTTACCTGGCCGGCAGCCTTGGTCCGGAAGGCACTCGCGTCAACGCCATCTCGGCTGGTCCGATCCGCACCCTGGCGGCTTCCGGGATCAAGAGCTTCCGCAAGATGCTCGCGGCTAACGAGAAGCAGACCCCGATGCGCCGCAACGTGACCATCGATGAGGTCGGCAACGCCGGCGCATTCCTTTGTTCGGACCTGGCATCGGGCGTCAGCGGTGAGATCATGTATGTTGATGGCGGCTTCAACACCACAGCCATGGGTGCGATGGAAGAATAATCGCGCAATTGCCAGCAACAAAAAGGCCGCTCAACTGAGCGGCCTTTTTATCTGCAGCGAATTGATCAGAAACGCTCAATATCCGCTTTTTCTTCCAACTGCTTGCGGAACGCTGCGAAGTCCTGCTGACCTATGCGCGAGGCGAGGAAACGGCTGTACATGGCCTTGTCCTCATCCGACAAAGCATGCTGCGGCTGGCTCACACTATTGAGACGAATAATCACATAATCACCGTTGCTCAGGCTAATACCGGCGAAGGTCGGCTTATCAGCAGCTTCAGGCTTAGGCATACGGAACAGCGCCTGTAGCACGACAGGCTCAACACCCTCCTGGCTGCGCGACGCGGCTTCAACAACATCCCAACCCTGCTTGGCATCCGCCTGAGTAACCGGCGTCTGACCTTCACGCAGGGCAGCAAATTGCTCTTCGGCCCTAGCTTTGACGGCTTCACTCGCACGAACCTTGGTCAACTGAGCGCGAATGCTTTCGGCAACCTGCTCAAGCGGCAACTGTTCTGGCTTGTTGTGCTCTTTGGCACGCACCACCACCACAGTGTTGGGATCGAGTTCGATCACACTACTGTTGCTACCGTCTTCCAACACTTCAGAGCTGAATGCAGCTTGAATCACCTGAGGATTAGCGATCAGACCTTCCATGCCACCCTGACGACCGAACGCTTCGGTGGTCTTAACCTGCAAGCCTAGCTCTTGAGCCGGCTGTGCAAGATCAGAAGCTTCAAAGGCAGAACTTTCGAGGTCCTTGGATACTTCAACGAAGCGCTGCTCAACCTGACCTGCCTTGATGTCGCGCTTTAACTTTTCTTCCAAACTAGCGAAGCTCGGAACTTCAGGCGCCTGAACCGCCAAGAGCCTGATCAGGTGCCAGCCGAATTGACTGCGCACCGGAGCCGACACGGCATTTTCACTCAGCGCATACAGTGCCTCTTCAAAGGCCGGGTCATACACACCAGGGCCGGCAAAGCCCAGATCACCGCCTTCGCCTGCTGAACCAGAATCATCGGACACTTCTTTGGCCAGCGCTGCAAAATCCTCGCCCTGCTCTAGGCGCTTCTGCACCGCGACCAACTTGGCTTGAGCTTGCTCATCATTCAACTCATCGTTTACTTCAACGAGAATATGTGCGGCACGGCGCTGCTCGGCGAGGTTGGCGATATCACTCTCATAGGCGCTCTGAAGCGCCTCGTCGGTCACTTCAACTTGATCGAAGAAAGCATCCTTCTTCAACTCGACATACTCCAGCACAACCTGTTCTGGGCTCATGAACTCGCTGGCTTGAGCATCGTAGTAAGCCTTGATGTCGTCATCGCTGAGCGTGACCGCATTAAGGTCAGCCTTGAGGGTCAGGGAGGCGAAATCGCGGGTCTGCTTTTCCAGTGCGGCAAACGCTTGCACCTGCTCATCGGTCACAAAACCGCTATTGGCGAGGCCGGCACGCAGCTGACCGATCAACATTTCTTGCTCAAGCATCTGGCGGAACTGCAAACGGCTGTATCCCAACTGACGGATCACCTGATCGAAGCGCTCAGCGTTGAACTGGCCGTCGACTAGGAATTCAGGGGTTTTCAGGATCAGCTGATCGAGTGATTGTTGCGAAAAAGCAAAGTGGGCTTCTCTGGCACTATCGAGCAACAAGGTGCGTTCGACAAGACCATTCAGGGCGGCTTCACGCAGCAGTTTCTCGTCCAGTTGGGATGCATCGAAATCACGCCCCAACTGCTGCAGCAACTGCCGACGCTGCATCTCAACAGCCTGGCTAAGCTCGGCCGAAGTGATCTTCTCGCCATTCACTTCAGCCGAATTCTGGCTATTGCTGGTGCTGGTGAAAATTGCATCAACACCCGTCAGCGCGAGCAGCGCGACAATGACGCCGATGATGGTTTTGGCAATCCAACCTTGTGAACTGTCCCTGATGTTTTGCAGCATGCTTCCCCCAGAACGACTGTGAAAATAAAGCAGTCGTGCAGTGTGGGTAAAATCCGGATAGAAGAAAGGCGCATCAGTGGATGCGCCTTCTCGTAACTGGCGAAGTGGGTTGGACTCAAAGACTGATGTGTTGAACTCAGCCTAAGAAATCCCATCTTACAATCCCACCTCGCTTCAGATCAGCCACTGGACTGATCTGCTGGGCAAAATCAGAAAAAGGCTTAGTTAACGGCGTCTTTCAGAGCTTTACCGGCTTTGAAGCCTGGAATCTTGGCAGCAGCGATGCTGATCGGATTACCAGTTTGCGGGTTACGGCCAGTGCGAGCAGCACGCTCTTTTACAGCGAAAGTGCCAAAGCCAACCAGGACTACGGAGTCACCAGCCTTCAGAGCACCAGTAACGGATTCAATTACTGCATCCAGCGCGCGGCCGGCAACAGCTTTTGGGATATCAGCAGATGCAGCGATGGCATCGATCAGTTCCGACTTGTTCACTCTTAAGTCCCCTTAATTTCTATTGAGTTTATTTCTTGCTTTTAAATGTAAGCGAAGCTGGTGCTGGAGAGCCTGCTGACACGAAATAAGAGCCGCTTTATAACAAGGGCTCTAAAAATGTGTCAAGAAGCACTTCCGGCTAATGCGTGCTAATTCGCTCCTTGGAATCAGTCTCGCGCTTTTCATCCTTTGCAACCATGGGAGCCGCATCAGGCAAGGGCTCCGGGGCGTATTGCAGCGCAATTTGCAGGACCTCGTCAATCCATTTAACCGGTTTAATCTCCAAGTCTTGCTTAATATTGTCCGGAATCTCTTTGAGATCACGCATATTTTCTTCGGGAATGATCACGGTTTTGATTCCACCGCGGTGTGCAGCAAGCAGCTTTTCTTTTAATCCACCGATCGCCAATACCTGTCCACGCAGGGTGATTTCACCGGTCATTGCTACATCTGCGCGCACCGGAATCTGGGTTAGAGCCGAAACCAACGCCGTACACATACCAACGCCTGCGCTGGGGCCATCTTTGGGGGTTGCCCCTTCCGGCATATGGATATGGATATCTTGCTTCTCGTAGAAGTCCACAGACACCCCCAGGCTCTTCGCTCGACTGCGTACAACCGTCAGTGCAGCAGTGATGGACTCGCCCATCACATCACCCAGAGAGCCCGTTTTAATCAACTGCCCTTTGCCCGGCACCACTGCCGCCTCGATGGTCAGCAACTCGCCGCCAACCTGGGTCCAGGCCAGACCGGTTACCTGACCAATCTGATCCTGTAACTCAGCCAAACCATAGCGATGTTTGCGAACGCCGAGGAAATGTTCCAGCGAGTCGGCAGTAACGACCTCTTGAAAACGCTTTTCGCGAGTGTGTTCTTTGACCACCTTGCGGCAAATCTTAGCAATCTGACGCTCTAGGCTACGTACACCAGCTTCGCGCGTGTAGTAACGAATGATGTCGCGTATAGCAGACTCTTCGAATTCCAACTCGCCTTTTTTTAGACCATTGGCCTGAACCTGCTTGCTCACCAGGTATTTGATCGCGATGTTAATTTTTTCGTCCTCGGTGTAACCGGGCAGACGAATCACCTCCATACGATCAAGCAGCGCCGCCGGAATATTCATCGAGTTGGCGGTACACAGGAACATCACATCGGATAAGTCGTAATCGACCTCAAGATAGTGATCGTTGAAATTATGGTTCTGCTCCGGATCCAGCACTTCAAGCAGTGCCGAAGCAGGGTCTCCACGCATGTCCTGGCCCATTTTGTCGATTTCATCGAGCAGGAACAGCGGGTTGCGCACGCCAACCTTAGTCATTTTCTGAATTAGGCGACCCGGCATGGAACCGATATAGGTACGACGATGGCCACGAATTTCAGCCTCATCACGCACACCGCCGAGGGCCATGCGCACAAACTTGCGGTTCGTTGCACTGGCGATCGACTCAGCCAGTGAGGTTTTACCTACGCCAGGCGGTCCGACCAAGCAGAGCACTGGCCCTTTGATTTTTTTCACGCGCTTCTGCACGGCAAGGTATTCAAGGATGCGCTCCTTAACCTCATCAAGGCCGTAATGATCAGCATCTAAGATGCTTTCAGCGCGGGCCAAGTCAAGGCGTACCTTGCTATGGGCTTTCCACGGCACGTTGACCAGCCAATCGATGTAGGAGCGCACCACGGTAGCCTCAGCAGACATCGGCGACATTTGCTTAAGCTTGTTGAGCTCGGCATTGGCCTTGGTATGCGCCTCAGCGGTCAGCCCTGCGTTCTCGATACGCTTTTTCAGCTCCTCGAGTTCATTAAGACCTTCTTCGCCGTCGCCAAGCTCCTTTTGAATGGCCTTCATTTGCTCATTCAAATAATACTCGCGCTGGCTGCGCTCCATTTGCTTCTTGACTCGACCACGGATGCGCTTCTCGACCTGCAGCAAATCTATTTCTGCATCAAGCAGGGCGAGAACATGCTCAACTCGCGAAGCAAGGTCGGTAATTTCAAGAATTTCCTGCTTCTGCTCGATCTTCAGCACCATATGCGCCGCCATGGTGTCGACCAGACGACTTGGCTCATCAATACCGTTGAGCGATGCCAACACCTCCGCAGGGACCTTCTTTCCAAGCTGCACGTACTGTTCGAACTGACTGAGCAGGCTACGGGTGAATACCTCGGACTCACGTTCAGCCGCATCGACTTCGTCGATCAGCTGCACTTCAGCTCGGCAATAACCTTCAACTTCAATAAACCGTTCAATCTCTCCGCGCTGCTCACCCTCGACTAACACCTTGACAGTACCGTCCGGCAATTTCAGCAATTGCAATACAGTCGCCACCGTACCCACGCGATAGAGGCCTGCTTCATCAGGATCGTCGTCCGCAGGATTTTTCTGGGCAAGCAACAAAATCTGCTTGTCGCCCGTCATCGCAGCTTCAAGGGCTTCAATAGATTTTTCACGCCCGACGAATAACGGAATGACCATGTGCGGATAGACCACAACATCGCGCAACGGCAGGAGAGGCAATTCGATGGTTGTCTTCATGATTT
>JAGGNC010000275.1 GCA_017886405.1 Pseudomonas sp.
ACCTTGCAACGGCCAAGGCCGGCAGCGCAACTGCTCGTCGGGCGCTAGCAAACGGCGACCTATGGGTCGCCGTTTTTATGTGCTCAATGGGCATACTTACCCCTACGTGAACGGTTCAATGCCGAGGTGGTTATGCGAGGTGGTTATGCGTAAGTGGCAATGTGTGGTGTGTGGCTTTATTTATGACGAGGCCCTTGGCCTGGCTGATGAGGGGATTGCCCCAGGTACGGTCTGGGAAGACATTCCCGCCGACTGGGTGTGCCCCGATTGTGGCGTCGGCAAGCAGGATTTCGAGATGATCGAAATTGCCTGATTACAGCGTCCGCCCAGAACGTTATTTCGGTGCGTGGCAATGCGCGCCCAGTGAGAGGAATGCAGCATGAGTGCACCCGTCGTCATCGTCGGCACCGGCTTGGCCGGCTACAACCTGGCCCGTGAATTTCGCAAGCTGGACAGCGAAACCCCGCTGCTGCTGCTCACCGCTGACGACGGTCGCGCCTACTCCAAACCGATGCTGTCCACCGGGTTTGCCAAGAACAAGGACGCCGATGGCCTGAGCATGGCTGAACCTGGGGCTATGGCCGAGCAGCTCAAGGCGGAAATCCGCACCCACACGCGAATCAGCGGTATCGACCCCGGCCACCAGCAGTTGTGGGTGGGCGAAGAAGCCGTGCCCTATCGCGATCTGGTGCTGGCCTGGGGCGCTGAAGTTATTCGCGTACCGGTGCAAGGTGATGCCAGTGACGCGATCTTCTCGATCAATGACCTTGAGGACTACGCGCGCTTTCGCGCGGCGGCCGCTGGCAAGCAGCGCGTATTGCTGCTGGGCGTCGGGCTGATTGGTTGTGAGTTTGCCAATGACCTCAGCCTTGGCGGTTATCAGATCGAGCTGGTGGCGCCTTGCGAGCAGGTCATGCCGGGTCTGCTGCATCCGGCCGCCGCGGCTGCAGTAAAGGCTGGGTTGGAAGGTCTTGGTGCGCGCTTTCACCTTGGCCCAGTGCTGGTCAGCCTGAACCACAAGGCCGATGCGCTGGAGGCACACCTTTCCGATGGCACCTTGATCAGCTGTGATCTGGTGCTGTCGGCGGTGGGGTTGCGGCCGCGCACCGAACTGGCTTCCGCCGCCGGGCTGGCGGTCAATCGCGGTGTGGTGGTCGACCGCCAGCTGCGCACCTCTCACGCGAATATCTTCGCCTTGGGTGACTGTGCTGAGGTGGATGGCATCAACCTGCTCTATGTCATGCCGCTGATGACCAGTGCCCGTGCCTTGGCGCAAACCCTGGCTGGAAACCCGACGGCGGTGAGCTACGGGCCGATGCCGGTAACGGTAAAAACCCCGGTTTGTCCGTTGGTGGTCTCGCCGCCACCCAAAGGGCTGCAAGGCGAGTGGTGCGTGGAAGGCAGTGGCGCCGACATCAAGGCGTTGTGTCATGACAGCAATGGCGCGCTGCTCGGCTACGCGCTGACCGGTACGGCCGTTCAAGAGAAATTGACCTTGAATAAGCGCTTGCCTGCACTTTTAGCCTGAATGGCAGTTGTTCTGTCTGATAGGCCAAAAAATTGCCCGCATAAGCAGAAAATGTAGGACAAGACTGGCGCAGGGCCCAGTGCCATGCGATTCTCTTTAGGTCTGTCTCAGCCTAGAGCTGTTGCGGCGCCTTGGTATCTGCTCGCGCAGACCCGCCCGGACACAACAACAAAAAACCGTAAGAGGCATTTATGCGTAAACCGGAACTCGCCGCAGCCATCGCCGATAAGGCGGATCTCACCAAAGATCAGGCTAACCGTGTACTTAACGCCATACTCGAAGAAATCACCAACGCGTTGAGCCGCAAAGACAGCGTCACCCTAGTGGGCTTTGGCACATTTGTGCAACGCCACCGTGGTGCCCGCACCGGTAAA
The DNA here is from genome assembly GCA_017886405.1 of Pseudomonas sp. Classification (GTDB taxonomy): domain Bacteria; phylum Pseudomonadota; class Gammaproteobacteria; order Pseudomonadales; family Pseudomonadaceae; genus Aquipseudomonas. Next base: position 1,903 of record JAGGNC010000275.1, read on the forward strand.
AATCCACAAACCGGTGAGCCGGTGCAGATCAAGGCCAGCAACACCGTCGCCTTCAAACCAGGCAAGTCCCTGAAAGACGCGGTCAACTGAGTCCCAGTACCCGGGGCCTTTGGCCCCGGGTTGCTTGCGCCGGCCAGCGTGCTCACGCCCTTCTTTCGGCCGGATGTATAGCCTGCGTCAAACCGCTACAATGCGCCGCCCTTTGTTGACCCTCCACGAGGCCTCGCGCATGAAATTCCGTTTTCTTTTGTGGATGTTAGGCCGCCTGATGGCCAAGGCCAGCCGTGAAAATCCAGCATTCCAACAGCAACTGCTGGGCCGCGACATGGTCTTTCAGCTGCACACCCTCGACGGCAAAGTTGCCCGCCAGTTCATCGTCAAAGACCAGCGCATCGCCAGCAAGCGTGGCCCGGCCAGCGAGCCGGCATTCGCGCTCGGGTTCAAGGACGCGGCCTATGGCTTCGCCACCATGAACGCGAAGAACAAGCAGCTGGCCTTTATGCAGGGCATCCAGAACAAGGACATCCAGATCCAGGGCGCCCCGGCGCTGGTGATCTGGTTCCAAGGCCTGATCAAGCACCTGATGCCGAAGAAGAAAGACAGCACCAAGAAAACAGCCTGATTCGCCGCAGTGCGTTGCGGCGCTGGTCGTCGCCTGCGCCTTTCGCTAGTCTGCGCACTGCCACTGTGAGAGTTTACTCATGCGCTTGTTGCTGATTGCCCTGTTGCTGTTCCCTGTCTTCGCCCATGCCGCGCCCCCTAAAGCCGAAGCCTTTGCGCCGATATTCGAGCTGGCCGGCATCCGTTTGCTTTGCGAACAGGCTACGCCGCTGGTTCAGCGTGGCCTTTCAGATAAACAGCAGGCGCAGTTGGCCAAGGTGTTTGCCGCCGATGGCCTGTGCTTGGACTTGGCTAAGCGCCTGACCGGCAAGCTTGACCAAGCACAGCTACGCCAAGCCCAGCGCTTGCTGGAGAGTCAGGTGGCGCAAGATTTTACCGCTGCGGAGCGGTCTGTCGGCGAAGGCGGCGCGGAGGGTCTTGCGGCCTATCGCAAGCAGTTGTTCGAGCGGCCGCCACGTGAGGAGCGTCTGGCTCTGGTGCGGCGTTTGGATGCTGCTGCACACACCACCACCTTAGCCACCCTGCTGCGTTATGAGGTCGGCAAGACTCAGGCGTGGATGGCCTTACGGGTCCGTGGTGAAAGCATCGACGAAAATACCTTGAGCAGCCGGACCAAGACTCAGGAGGCCGCGCTACGTGTCTCCAGTGCCGCTGCGGTGGAGTCCTTTATGTTTTACGCCTACCGGCAGATGCCCAGCGAAAAACTGGCTGAATATACGGCCGTGTATGAGCAGCCAGCAGTCGCTCAGCTGCTTGAAGGCATCGTGCAGGTCTTACCAGAGCTGTTTGCGTTGCGGCGTGCGCAGTTGAAGAAGTAGTCCTTCGACTGGAACAACAAAGGGGCCCTAAGGCCCCTTTGTGCTTTCTGCTGGTTCAGGATCTGTTGCCATTTAATGCGCTGAACCGCGATGAGGGGGCAATAAACCCTATTGCGCCGGTTGGAATTGCGCGGCCAGTTCGCGCAGCGCGACTTCGGCAGCCAGCACCTTGCTCACGGCCTCCTCGGCCTTTTCACGGCTGATGCCGAGGTTGTCGAACAGGCTTTGTGCGATCTCGCTATGCGGCCCAGCACCGATGCCGCGATTGCGCAACAGGCTGACGGACAGGCACACCAGGTTCGGGTATACCGAATGTGCGCCACTGTACTCAGCGTCGTGTTGGAAGCGCAGTGCGCTGGCCAGTTCTTCTGGCATATCCCAGTAGCGCATCAGCCAGGCGCCAATCTGCTCGCGGCTGATGCCTAGCAGGTGCTGTTCGATGTAGCTGTGTGACAGGTGCGGATTGACCTCCATATGGCGGCAGATCAGCGAGAAATGCGGTGGAAACACATGCGCCAGCACCAGATAACCGAAGTTGTGCAGCAGTCCGGCGAGGTAGGTCAGGCCGGCTTCCGGGCGTTGCGCACGAGGGATGGCACGGGTCAGGCCTTCGATCACCGCTGCGGTATAGATTGCTTGCTGCCAGTAGGGTGTTGCCTGCTGCGGCTGGTCTTTGGGCAGGCTCAGGGTTTTGCCCAGGGCCAGGCCTAGGGCCAGGTTGATCACTAAGTCGAAGCCAAGCACGCGGACGATGGCGTCTTCTACCGAGCGGATCTTGCCCGGGGCGGCGTAATAAGGCGAGGCGGCCCAACTGACCACTTGTGCAGCTAACGCGGGATCGGTTTCGACCACGCCGGTGATGTCATCCACCGTGGCATCGGGGTCCACGCGCAGCTTGATGATCTTCTGCGCGGTTTCCGGCAGCGGTGGAATCTCGATGGTTTCTTCCAGGCGCTGCTGGATGCGTCGTGCGGTAAAGGCTTGCACCGCCTGGGTGATCTCGGCGCGGTCGTCGTCCGGGCGATCCAGGTTCAGGTGGATATTGCTCAGCGGTTCACCGAAGCGTGCGGCGCTGGCCTTGCTCAATATGCCTTTGAACGATTCGGTGGTCAGCTCCAGCAGCACACCAGATTGACCGGACTCGATATACAGGCTGGGTGCCTGCAGCAAGCGTTCGTCATACAGGCACGGTGAACTGGTCAGCGGCGGCAAGCCGGGCAGCACTTTCAGGTGGTGCTTATCGAGCATGCGCCCCAGGCGCTCCGGTTTCACTGCCGTCAACTGGCGGCCGGTCAACTCGGTAAGGCGATTGAGGTCGAGTAATTGGCTCTGTGGAAAGAGCACCAGTAGCGCGCCGACTGCATCGTCAAGCAGAACCGCTTGCACACGTTGTGCGACGGGCACACTAGGCGGGTCGAGGCATATCTGGTAGGCCAGCCCAAGTTTCTCGAGCAATTGCACAATCACCGCGGGCGGTTGCGGGGTGGTGTCGGCAGCAAGGGCAAGTTCAGTCATGGCGGTATCCGGCAGAGGCGGCAATGCGTCGAGTATAGACAGCAGGCTGGCGAAAAGGCTGCGCAGGCAACGGTTGCCCTGTTTGGGTCTGTTGGCGTTTCGTTCGCGGCCGCGCCGGAGTCTGTTTTAACACGAGGCAAGGCACGAGACACGAAGTTTGGTGTTCCAAATGAGTGTCGAGAAACGCAGCATCGCGCTAAAACAGACCCGGCCCTTAGGGTTGCGCGAAAAATCTCGCCATGCGGTGTTGGAGGACTTGGCAAGGGAACAACCATTACCTGCGTCCTCCGCCTAGCCTGGCGAGATTTTGCGCAGCAACGCGGTTCGCGAACGAAACGCCAACAGACCCTCGTTCACACTTGCCCGTATTGTTGGCCATGTCGCAGCCAGCGCTCTAGTAACGGGCTGGCATGTTGCGGCCAGTGTTCAAGTAATGTCTGGGCGGCGTCGCGAACGCTCGGCAGTAGGTCGGCGTCGCGCATCAAGTCAGCCACCTTGAATTGCAGCAAGCCGGTCTGGCGAGTGCCGAGCATCTCGCCAGGGCCGCGCAGCTCCAAGTCCTTTTCGGCAATGATGAAACCATCGCAGGTCTCGCGCATGATTGCCAGCCGCTGGCGGCCTAATTGCGATAACGGCGCATGGTAGAGCAGCAGGCAATGGCTGGCTGCACTGCCACGGCCGACGCGGCCGCGCAGTTGGTGCAGCTGGGCCAAACCGAGGCGTTCAGGGTTTTCGATGATCATCAGGCTGGCATTGGGCACGTCGACGCCGACTTCAATCACTGTGGTGGCGACCAGCAGTTGCAGTTGGCCCTGTTTGAACTGAGCCATCACGGCGGCTTTTTCTGCGGGCTTCATGCGCCCGTGGATCAAGCCGACATTCAGCCCGCCCAGTGCGGCAGTCAGATCGGTGAAGGTGGTTTCAGCGGCCTGGCAGGTCAACTCTTCGGATTCTTCGATCAGGGTGCACACCCAATAAGCCTGACGGCCTTCGTTGCAGGCCAAGCGCACGCGCTCCACGACTTCCAGGCGGCGGCTATCGGCAATCACCAAGGTATTTACCGGGGTACGGCCGGGCGGCAGCTCGTCGAGGACTGAGGTGTCGAGATCGGCGTAGGCGCTCATGGCCAGGGTTCTGGGGATTGGGGTGGCGGTCATGATCAATTGGTGCGGGCACATGCGCCCGCCAATGCCCTTCTGGCGCAGGGCCAAGCGCTGCTGCACGCCGAAGCGGTGCTGCTCATCAATAATCACCAGGGCGAGTTTGGCAAAGCGCACTTCATCCTGAAATAGCGCGTGGGTGCCGACCACCATCGGGGTGCCGCTGGCGATTTGCGCTAGAGCGCTGGCCCGGGCCTTGCCCTTGAGCTTGCCAGCCAGCCAGGCGACTTCCAGGCCCAGCGGCGCGAGCCATTTGCTGAAGTTAATGAAGTGCTGTTCAGCGAGAATTTCGGTAGGCGCCATCAGCGCCACTTGATAACCCGCCTCCAAGGCCTGCAGTGCAGCAAAGGCGGCGACCACGGTTTTGCCAGCCCCCACATCGCCTTGAACCAAACGCAGCATGGGCTCGCTCTGGCTGAGGTCGTAGGCGATTTCCGCGCCGACCCGTTGTTGCGCGCCGGTAGGCGCAAACCCCAGATTCGCCAGGTATTGCTGCGGCAGCGTTTTCGCCAGGGGCATGGCGGGCGCCTGCTGAGCCCGAACGCTTTCACGCAGACGCTGTAGCGAGAGCTGGTGGGTCAGCAGCTCTTCGAAGGCCAGGCGGTGCTGGGCCCAGTGACGGCCTTCGGCGAGTTCTTCCAAGTCAGCATCCGGCGGCGGCCGGTGTAGGTAGCGGATGGCCTGATCAAGGGGGCTGAGCTGGTAAGCGTCAGCCAGCTCGCGCGGCAGCCAGTCGGGCAGGCTATGCGGACCTAAGCGCGCCAAGGTTTGCTCACTGAGTTGGCGCAGACGCTGCTGGGTCAAGCCTTCGGTGGTCGGGTAAATCGGCGTCAGGGTTTGCTCTACGGCAATCGGCTCGCTGCCGCAGAGTGCGCGGTATTCCGGGTGGTAGATTTCCAGGCCGGATGAGCCGGGGCGCACTTCGCCATAGCAGCGCACCTGGGTGCCGCGCTTGAGCCCCTCCTTCTGCGCGTGGCTGAAGTGGTAGAAACGCAGGCTAAGAGTCCCGCTACCATCCTGCAGACGAACCAGCAGGCTGCGGCGGCGGCCCATGACGACGTCGGCGCCGGCGACGATGCCCTCGACGACTGCGTCCTGGCCAGGACGCAGTGCGCCAATCGGTACGATGCGGGTGCGATCTTGATAACGCAGCGGCAGGTGAAACAGAACGTCCTGCAGGTTCTCTAGGCCGACTTTGGCGAGCTTTTCGGCAAGCGCTGCGCCAACGCCTTTAAGTGCGGTAACCGAAACCGCCGCCAGTTCGGTCATGGCTTGGCCTTACGCGTTTTTCGGTTGCGGACGCGCGATCGAGCACAGGCGGATCGAGTCCGTCAGCACTTCGATGGCATTCGGCCGTGGGAAGCTGGCGCGCCAGGCGATGGCCACGGTGCGGAACGGGACCGGAGGGCTGAGTGGGCGTACTTCGATCACGCCGGGGGCGTAGTGATGGCTGTCTACTGCAGAGAACGGCAGGATAGAGACGCCGAGGCCCGAGGCAACCATGTGACGGATGGTTTCCAGTGAGCTGGATTCCACCGTGGTGTGCTTGGCACTGTCTTCGCCGCCTTTGCGCAGGGGCGGGCAGGCTTCTAATACCTGATCACGGAAGCAATGACCTTCGCCGAGTAGCAGCAGGCTTTTGTCATTCAGCAGTTTGCTGTCGATGGTTTTCATTGCGGCCCATGGATGGCCAAACGGCAGCAGCGCATAGAACGGCTCATCGTATAGCGGCTTGGTTAGCACGTCGGTTTCGTTGAACGGCAGGGCGATGATGATTGCGTCCAACTCACCGTTGCGCAGTTTGTCGCGCAGTACATGGGTAAAGTTTTCCTCGATATACAGCGGCATGTCCGGTGCGACGCGGTGCAGTTGCGGGATCAGATGCGGGAATAAATAAGGGCCTACGGTATAAATCGCACCGATTTTCAGCGGCGCGGCCATCTGGTTCTTGCCCGCTTGCGCCAGCTCGCGGATGCCCTGGGCCTGCTCCAGCACTTTCTGCGCCTGGGTGACGATGCCTTCGCCGACCGGGGTCACGCGAACAGCGCTCTTGCTGCGCTCGAAGATCAGCACGCCTAGCTCATCTTCAAGCTTCTTCACCCCCACAGACAGCGTCGGTTGGCTGACATGGCAACGCTCGGCTGCGCGGCCGAAATGCTGTTCCTGGGCGAGGGTGACTATGTAGCGCAGTTCGGTGAGGGTCATAGTCTTTATCCATTGAGATGACGCCAAGCATAGCGTCTGTATTCAGTGGAACCAACTGTTGATGCCGTTCCGCGGCGATGGCTAAGGGTGTGGCGCAATATTGGCGAATAGCAACGAGTTAATGTCGCGTTGTGAACAGAAACAATTAGTGACTAAAGCGCTGTGCGCATAGAATGCGGCCATACTTTGCGGGCGAACCCCGCTGGATTTCGCACTCGCTAAGAGAAAATTCTACGAGTCGTTCGTTTCGCCAGGGAGTACCGGCATGCCTGATGCGGTAACGGCCATATCCCATAACTGGGCCTTCGCTGTTTTCCTGCTTGGAGTCTTCGGGCTCATTGCCTTTATGCTTGGGCTGTCCAGCCTACTGGGCAGCAAAGCCTGGGGCCGCAGCAAGAACGAACCCTTTGAGTCCGGCATGTTGCCCGTTGGCAGCGCGCGGTTGCGCCTGTCAGCCAAATTCTATCTGGTCGCGATGCTCTTCGTGATTTTCGACGTTGAAGCCCTCTTTCTCTTCGCTTGGGCAGTTTCGGTGCGCGAAAGCGGCTGGGCTGGGCTGACCGTAGCTACAGTCTTTATAGCAGTTCTGTTGGCAGGTCTTGTCTACCTGTGGCGGATCGGGGCGCTCGATTGGGCACCTCAGGGACGTCGTGAGCGGCAGGCGAAGCTAAAACAATGAGGCTTTGGCGATGCAATACAAACTTACTCGGATCGACCCGGACGCGCCTAATGAGCGTTATCCGGTCGGCGAGCGGGAGACGGTTTCCGACCCGCTGCTAGACGATGAAGTGCATAAGAACATCTACATGGGCAAGCTCTCGGATGTTCTCAACGGTGCTGTGAACTGGGGGCGTAAGAACTCCCTATGGCCGTATAACTTCGGCCTGTCCTGCTGCTATGTGGAAATGACCACCGCCTTTACTGCGCCGCACGATATTGCGCGCTTTGGTGCGGAAGTTATTCGAGCCTCGCCACGCCAGGCGGACTTTATGGTCATCGCCGGCACCTGCTTTATCAAGATGGCTCCGGTCATCCAGCGCCTGTACGAGCAAATGCTGGAGCCCAAGTGGGTGATCTCGATGGGTGCCTGTGCTAATTCTGGTGGCATGTACGACATCTATTCTGTGGTTCAGGGGGTGGACAAGTTCTTGCCGGTCGATGTCTATATTCCCGGTTGCCCGCCCCGTCCCGAGGCATTTCTGCAAGGGTTGATGCTGTTGCAGGAGTCCATCGCTCTGGAGCGTCGTCCATTGTCTTGGGTCGTCGGTGATCAAGGGGTTTACCGCGCCGATATGCCGTCGCAGAAAGAGCAGCGCCGCGAAGAGCGCATCGCCGTTACCAATCTGCGTAGCCCCGACGAAGTGTGAGCCTGGGCTCGCGTGAGCCCGCCTACTGACACTGATGCCCGATAGCGACCGATAGCGACCTAGACCATGACTGCACAGAGCATTCTGTCCATACCGCCATACAAAGCCGACGACCAAGACGTGGTTGTCGAACTGAATTCCCGTTTTGGCGCTGAAGCCTTTACCGTGCAGAGCACCCGTACCGGCATGGCGGTGCTGTGGGTCGCCCGCGAGCGCTTGGTTGAGGTACTGACCTTCCTGCGCAACCTGCCGCGGCCCTACGTCATGCTGTATGACCTGCATGGCGTCTGTCTC
>JAGGNC010000021.1 GCA_017886405.1 Pseudomonas sp.
TGGTAGATCTCGCTGGTGCTCTTGAACAAGAGGAACAGGCCGCCGAGAACACAATCATATCTCGCCCCGAGAAGCCCTCGCCGAATACGTGGCACACGTCGGTGGTCAGGCGCATCACCCAACTGATCGACAGCAGCAACAGAATCCGGATGCCCATGGCCAGGGCTGGGCCGAAGAAGCGCGCTTTGGGCTGTTGATGTTTGGGCAGACGGCTGACCAAGATCGAAATAAAGATGATGTTGTCGATGCCCAGAACGATTTCCGAGGCAGTCAGGGTTAGAAACGCGACCCAGCGTTCAGGGCTGGTTAACCATTCAATAAATGCTTAACCCTCGGGACTACACGGCGTAGGGAGTTGGCCATTGCGCCAGCGGCGCACGGCTTTTTGGAAAAACAGACTATCGGGGATTTGCACCCAGGCTCCGGGCGCATCACCGCTAAGATCTTCAGGGGTGGTGTAGAACAGGTTGCTGGCCATCACCCGCCCGCGCACTCCTGATTTATCGCCACCCTCCAGCACTTCGACACCATCGCCGATGCGCAACGGCCCCATGGTAAAAATCAGCAGCGCACAGAACATGTTGGACAAAACGCTCCAGATCGCAAAAAAAAGCAATCGCCGCCACAACCACGAAACCGGTGAGTGCCGCCCACAGCACCTGTGCGGAGCCCCCAAGCCGCCCCAGTATCAGTATTAAAGCGCTGCCAGAAGCAAAAAACGCAGCAGGTTGCTGCAGCGGCATTAGCAGCTCGACCGGCAATTGCGGATAGCGTGCACCGAGGCGGGTGATGCCGCGGGTAAGAATGCGCGGCAACAGCCAGGTCACCAGCACAATCAGGATAATCTGCGCGGCGCTGAGCAACGGCTCGCGCCAAGCCATAAGCCATTACCGGGTCGGTAAGGTAACACTCAACTGGCAGCCTCCAGTTCGGCCTGCAAGGCTTCGAGGGTTTCCAGCGCTAACATCCAGCGCTCCTCCAAATCGGCCTCACGGATTTTCAGTGTCGCCTGTTCGCTCAGTGCATCCCGAAGCTGGTCTTTCTGTGTGGTTTCGTAGATGTCGCCATCACCTAAACGAGCTTCAACGGCCGCGAGTTTTACATGCAGCTGTTCCAGCTCTTTTTCCAGCTTATCGGCGTCGCGCTTATGCGGCGCCAACTGCTGACGCAAGGCGGCAGCCGCCTGACGCTGCACGCGCTTATCGGCTTTATCCGGCGCGATTTCGCCACTGCTGCTCGGGGCCTGGCGTGTGCGGTAATCCACCAGCCAGCGCGCGTAATCTTCCAGGTCACCGTCGAACGGCTGTACTTGGCCATCGGCGACCAAAAGGAACTCATCAGTGGTACTTTTCAACAGATGACGGTCGTGAGAGACCACCACCACTGCGCCACTGAATTCCTGCAGCGCCATGGTTAGCGCCAGGCGCATTTCCAGATCAAGGTGGTTAGTCGGCTCATCAAGCAGCAGCAGGTTGGGTTTGCCCCAGGCGATGAGTGCCAGGGCCAGGCGGGCTTTTTCGCCGCCGGAGAAATTTAATACCGGCTCGTCGCAGCGCGGACCGCGGAAGTCAAAACCACCAAGGAAGTCCCGCAGGGTCTGCTCACGCTCGCCCGGCGCTAAGCGCTGGAAGTGCAGCAGTGGGCTGGCCTTATCATCTAAAGCGTCGAGCTGATGCTGAGCAAAGTAGCCGACGACCAAGTTATCACCGCGCTGCAAGCGGCCGCTGATCGGTTGTAAGTCGTTCGACAAGTTTTTGATCAGCGTGGATTTACCCGCCCCATTCGGCCCGAGCAGGCCAATACGCGCGCCGGGAGCCAGGTTCAACTTGACCTTTTCCAGCACCACCTTGTCGCCATAACCCAAGCGACCTTCACTCAGGTCCAGGAGTGGGCTGGAAATCTTGTCTGCTTCGCGAAAGCTGAAGTCGAAGGGTGAGTCGACATGCGCCGCCGACAGCTCTTCCATGCGCTCCAGGGCCTTGATCCGGCTCTGCGCTTGGCGCGCTTTGGTGGCCTGAGCCTTAAAACGGGCGATGTACTTTTCCATGTGCGCACGTTGCACTTGCTGCTTTTCGTACGCCTGTTGCTGCTGCGACAAGCGTTCGGCACGGGTGCGTTCGAAGGCTGAATAGCCGCCGCGATACAGGGTCAGCTTCTGCTGATCGAGGTGAGCCACGTGGTCGACCACTGCATCGAGGAAATCACGATCATGGGAGATCAGCAGTAAAGTACCGGGGTAGCCTTTCAACCAGCTTTCCAACCAGAGGATCGCGTCCAAGTCCAAGTGGTTGGTTGGCTCATCGAGCAGCAGCAGGTCGGACGGGCACATAAGCGCCTGCGCCAGGTTCAGGCGCATGCGCCAGCCACCGGAGAAATCGCCGACGCGGCGGTCCATCTGCGCACTGTCAAACCCCAGGCCAGCGAGCAGCTTGCGCGCGCGAGCATCGGCCGAATAGCCGTCGAGGGTGTCTAGTTCGGTGTGCAAGCGTGCCACAGCAGCGCCATCGTGGTCGGCTTCGGCTAAGGCCAAATCGGCTTGTACCCGGCGCAGGTGCAGGTCGCCATCGAGCACATAGTCCACCGCCTGGCGTTCGACCGCGTCGATCTCCTGGCGCATGTGGGCCACGCGCCAATCGGCGGGAATCAGGCAGTCGCCCGCGTCCGCACTCAGCTCGCCGCGAAACAGGGCGAACAGGCTGGATTTGCCGGCACCGTTAGCGCCGATCAGGCCGGCTTTGTGGCCGGGATGCAGGGTCATCTCAGCGTCTTCTAGCAGACGTTGAGGGCCACGCTGTAAAGTCAGGTTCAGGAGTCGGATCATAATGGCGGCCGAGTCTACCAGAGTCCCTTTAGAGAAACCCGGAATGCACCATGCCTACTGACCTGTGGCGATTCGCCGAAGCCCTGTATCAACGCCCTGGCGTCGAAGCCGCGTGCCTGCACCTGCAGGCGCAAGAGGCTGACGTGTGTCTGCTGCTATGCGCCGCCTGGCTGGAGGCCCGAAAGATCGCCTGTAACAATGAGCGCGCCGCGACCCTGCGCAACCTGGCGCAGCCCTGGCAACAGCAGGTTGTGCTGCCGCTTCGCCAATTGCGGCAGAACTGGCGTGAACCGGCGCAGAGCGATAGCGCTCTGGCGACGTTGCGTGAACAGATCAAACAGCTGGAATTGGCCGCAGAACGCGAACAGCTGGAACGACTGGCAGCATGCACTCAGCGCTGGCCAAGCGGCGAGATAAGCGCGCCGCTGAACTGGCTGGAAAGCCTGGCTCCCCAGCTCGCCAGCCGCGATGCACTGCAAACGCTGCGCATCGCGGCGGCACAACTCAGCGCTTAAACAGCGTTTGGTGCGATGCTGCCATTGCCGCCAGCAGGTGCAGACGCTTGGGCAACTGGAGCCTTGGCAGCGGCTGGCTTGGTGGCTGGTTTTTTCACAACAGGCTTCGCCGCGGGTTTCGCCGCAGGTTTTGCTGCGGGCTTAGCCGCAGGCTTGCTGGCCGACTTGGCCGCAGGCGCCTTCTTCACTGCAGGTTTAGCGGCTGCCTTATTGGCAGGTTGTGCAGCTGGTTTGCTTGCAGCAGGCTTGGCAACTGCAGCCGCTTTGCTTGCAGTCTTGACTGGCGCTTTAGCTGGGGCCTTGGCCGCTGCAGCAGTGGCGGCGTTACTGACCGGCTTAGCTGCTGCCTTGCTGGCAGCAGCCTTGACCGAACGGCTGTCCAACGCTTTGTTCACGGCTTCTTTAACCTTGCCAACACCCTGAGCCAGCTTCAGGCTTTCCTGAGCGTCACGCTTAAGCCCGGCAATGTAGGTGCGGGTTTCGCTCTGACGATCCTTCAGGGTATCGAGCAGCTGTTCCAGCTCGGCCACAGCGTCCTTGGCTTTGGCCTGGACTTTGGCTTTACCCGCGACGGCTGCGTCCTGCATCTTGCTACGCGCTTTGTGCAGTTTTTCCTGCGCTTTGCCGCGCTGCTTTTCCAGCTTGGCGAGCAACTTTTCAGTATCAACCATGGCACGCGTGCAGGCTTCCTCAAGATGCTCTAGCAGGCTGCTGGAAAGTTGCTGCAACAGGTGCAACGGTGTGCTCACTGATTTTTTCTTGGCATTCTTTGTAGCCGACATGACGCGCCTCCTGGCGGATGTAGTTGGCGTCATACTAGACCTCCTTTTGCTCGCCTTCCACCTCGCGCGCGCGCGCATCAACCTTGCGGGTTTGACTGGCATAATTAGCGCACCTTCGGCCGGAGTTTACCCATGCCTCGTTTCGCCCTGCTACTGCTCTGCCTGCTCGCACCACTCATCCAGGCTCAGGAACACTCACACGACCTGGCCTATAGCCTGGGGGTAAAACTGGGTGAGCGACTGCGCGACGAGGTGCCCGAGCTGGAACTGCAAGCCCTGCTCGATGGCCTGCGCCAGGCGTATCGAAATGAACCGCTGGCACTGGATGCCAAGCGCATCGAAAGTCTGCTGGCCGAGCATGAAGCGCAGCTCGCCAATGCGCCCGAACGCATCGAGAAAGCCAAGACTACAGAGCAGCGTTTTCTCGCTAAAGAGAACGCTAAAGCCGGAGTACGCGTATTGCCGGATGGTGTACTGATGCAGGAACTTCGCGCTGGTAGTGGCCGCCTGCCTGGCCCGAAAGACCGCATACAGGTGCGCTATATCGGCTTTCTGGCCGATGGCAGTCAGTTCGACAAAAGCCAGACAGCGCAATGGTTTCGCCTGGACAGCGTGATCGCCGGATGGCGCAGCGCATTGCAGAAGATGCCGGTGGGCGCACAGTGGCGCTTGGTTATTCCGTCGGCTCAGGCGTATGGAGAAGAGGGTGCGGGGGATTTGATTCCACCCTACTCGCCCCTGGTGTTCGAGCTGGAGTTGCTCGACACCAAGGAGTAACGAGTCCGCTCATCAAAGGGCGGGTAAAGCCTGCTCTTGATGGACGTTATGCAGGACTTCGATCAGGCAATCCTCCAATTCGAAACGCTCGTGCAGCAACTGGCCCAGGTGTTTCAACTCATCAAGCAGCGATGGCGAATCTTGGCCGTCGCCTTTGTCGCAGCGATCGTTGAAGGCGAGGGCCACCTCGGTGATCACCTCAATGCGCGGATAGATTTGCTTGGCCAGCTCTAGCCCACGCTCGTCACCAAATGCCTTGGCTTCACTGGTCAATTGCTCGTAGACCTCGAAATGGCCAGCCGAGACATAGTCGACAAGTATTTCGCAGAAGCGCTGCAGGGTATCGGCGCTCGGCGCGTGTGCTGACCCATTGATGGCTGCATACGCCTCCACCAGCTCCTGGCGCTCTTGCAACCAGCGGTCAATCAGCAGGTGAACTCCACCCCAGCGTTCTTGGGCGTTCTGGCAACTCTCGAGCATGATGATCTCTACTTCCCTATTACTATTAGTGTTATTCGCTTGCCTGAGACATTTTATTGTCGATTTTGGCAAGGTTTGGGAAGACAACCGTCAAGCGGCAACTTTCCGGCGGTACTGCGAGCCAGATTATTCCCGCAAGCCTCAGCCTTCAAGGCAGCCTGCGAGAAAATTTCATACAAGCGTTTAACTGGCGATCAATCGACCAATACCGCGGCTGCAGGCTTGTAAAAACTCAGGGTGACCTGGCCAAGGTCAATTCCCCACTTGGACATGTACGCTTGATTGAGCATGACCTGACCGTCCATCAAGAACATCCAGTCATCAAAATCAACCACATAGGTTGTGTCGTCGACCTTCAGGCGCAGCTTGTAACGCCAATTCAGGGTATTGCCGGCAACATGTCCGATGGCCTCCCCTACGACATCAGCAGCCGTACCGCGCCAACTGCCATCAACCTGCTTTTTTAGGGTCCAGACGCGGCGCTCGGTCGTTCCATCACTGTAGGTAAAGCGCTCATCGAGCTTGCCTACATCACCGTGCCACGTTCCGGTCATGGCCACATGGAAGCGTTTGACCACCTCTCCGGAGCGGTTCTGAAACATACCCCAGGCCTGCAATTCACCGTTGAAGTAATCGCTCAGCTCCAGGCGCGGCTGCTCACTGGCGTAATCATTTACCTGCGGCCCAGAGCAACCGGCCAGCAGCATCACTAAACAAAACAGCAACAACGAACGCATAAGCACCTCGATAAACGCTTAGCCGATAGGCGCGCACAAACGCGCATCAAGCAAGTGCAGGCCTTCCTGATAAAGACCGTTGCTGCGCTCCAGCTCACCCAACTGCGCCAGTAGACGCGCTAGCTCAGTGCAGGTTTCTGGATGACGCTGGAAGGCCAAGCTGCTTTCCAGGTAATCCTTGGCCTTGCCCCATAGTTGGCTATGCAGGCACAACCGCCCCAGCGTCAGTAATAACCCGGCATCTTCAGGATGCTGCTTCAACCAGCCCTCGGCCGCTTGCAGCTGACGGCCCAGATCCCGCCCACGTAGCAAACCATAGAGGCGCACAAGGGCAACGTCGTAATGCTGCTTAAGGCAATTGCGCAGCAGTTCTTCCGCCTCGGCTTCGGCACCCAGCTGGCGCAGTTGCTCGGCATACACGGCCAATAGCCCGGGCTCCTGACGCCGCGCCGATGGCATGGTCTTCCAGGTCTGCTGCAACGAAACCAAAGCAGCCTGCGCATCGCCATCAACTGGTTGCCCGGCCTGCAGCAATCGCCCACGCCAGGCTTGGCGCTCAAGTTCACTCAGCTCGGCATTGCCCAACACTTTGTCTTTACGCAGATCCGGCAACAGACCAACCAGAGCCGACCAGTTCGCTGACTGCAGGTAACGCTGCTGCAACTGAGCTAACACGAGTGGGTGGTGTGGGTGACGCGCGCGCATCGCCTCCAGGGTATCCAGCGCTGCGTCAGTCTGACCACGCGCCAGTTGCAGTTCAGCATGCTGCAAGGCAATCGCCAGTTCCGCCTGCGGCTGTTGCTCAAGAGCCTGCTCCAGCAAACCATCGCTGTCCTCATGCTGGCCCAGTTGATGTGCGGCGCGGGCGGCGCCCAAGTAATAGTTCAGCGGCTGGGGCGAGCTGCCTGCCGCCCGCTTCAGATGGCGTAAGGCGGGTGACCAGCGACCTTCAGCTAGGTCGAGGAAGCCTTGCTCTGACGCTAAACGTTCGCGACGGCCCTTGTGCAGAGCAGACCAGGGGTTGAGCAACCGACCGGACGTCACCAGCAGCCTCAGGCTCAGGCGCACCAGGTAAACCAGCAGCCAGAGCGCCAGCAGCAAGGCGACGAAGGCCCACAAGCTGGACTCATAGCGAAAGCCCTGCAGGGCAATCAACACATAGCCCTTATGTTCAGCCAGAGGCCGCCCGAACAGCACCCAGCTGGCGACGCCGATAACCACCGCCAAGACCAGCAGCAACCAGTAGATACGCTTCATTGCAGCGCCTCCTGCCGTTGCGCCTCGACATCATCCGCTGCCGCAGCGGCGGGCTCAGCCTCGCCCTTTTGCTGCAGGCGCGCGGCCTGCTTGGCCTGTATGTAGGCCTGCACAGCATTTAGCGTCGGGCTTAAATCCGGTGGCGTGACTGCAATCGGCTGCTCCACCAGCTCGTCTATGCGCGCGCGCAGGGCACGGCTATTGGGGTTAGTCAGATCAAAGTGCGCATCCAACACCTCGCGGGCCTGCCGTAACGCTTGCTGATAAACCGCAGTATGACCATGCAGCGCGCTCCACTGCGCCTGCTCCAGTGCCAAGCTGAGCGCCAGGCGCACCTGCGTCAGGCTTTGACCGGCGAGCAGAGGACGAATATTACGATCCGCGTTGAAATCGATGCGGAAGTATTCCGACAAGGTCTGCATGCCGCGCTGCCACCACGCGGGCTCAACCGCCCCCTCGCTAGCCGCCAGCTCGCTCAACACGCCACCATCGCTGCTGAAGCTCGGGGCCTGAGCATTGAGTTGCGCCACCTGCTCGCGCAACGCGCCGAGCTGCAGAAACAGGCCGATACGATCTGGGTTCGGCGTAGAACGCAACGCTTGCAGACTCTTGGCCAGTTGCTCGCGAGCGGCAAATGCGGCGGGGTCATCCTGCCCATGGAGAATCTCATCGGCAGCCTGCACCAGTGCCGTGGCACTGTTGATGTCCTGTAACGCGGACAACCTAAGGCTAGCCAAACGCAGCAGGTGCTCGGCCTCGGCCAAACGCCACTCCTGCCGGCTGGCGCCAAGGACGGTTTCCAACCGTTGATTAAGCAATTGCTGGCCACCTTGCAGCTGCGTCAGCAGGCGGCGACGAACTTCCAGCTCATCGACACTGGGCAGCTGATCCAGCCGCGTCTCCAGGGCCTGTCTAACGTGCGCCAGATTTAGCGCTGCGCTTTGCGCCTCAGTGCGGGCTGTCAGCATTTGTTCAACCTGCTGTTGACCTTGGGCATTAAGCGCCTGCAGCTGCCATACGCTCCAGCCTCCCGCACCAGCCCCTAGCGCGGCGACCAGCAATGCCAGCAACGCCAAGGTGTAGCCACGTGAAGGCGGCTTACTGGCTACCGAAGAAGTGGTGCCGGGCAAAGCGGCTCTATCCACCGATGATTGATCTGGCTCTTTAGGTTCTTGCTCTTTAGGGGTGGTTGCTTCGCTCACGTATTCATCCTTTACGTCAGAAATCGGGGACAGGCTGCCTATGCAACGCTGCCAGCAACGCCGTGGCACTCGCGCCACGGCAATCAACAACACACTGCGCACCTGCCTCACGCGCCATATCGGCCACGCGTGGACTGGGTACAAACAAGGGTAGTTTAGCCAACGCTGGCCAGTTCTTGCCGGCCAGCTTGCATAGATGGGCCAAGCCCTGCCCGCTGCTGATTACCAAACCGTTTAAGTGTTCAGTTGCAACCCGCTCAGACAGCGCTTCAAGCGGGTAGTCTGGCAGCAGCCGGCGATACAGTGACAGATAGTCAACCTGCGCACCTTGGCCGCGCAAGCGTTCGGCCAGTAACTCACGGCCACCCTCGCCGCGTAGAATCAACACCCGCGGGGCCGTGGTTGCCGCCAACGCCTGCTGCAACTGGGGCAAGGTGAGCAACGCCTCACTGTCATCGCCCTGCTCGGGGCAAAACACACGCAGACCATGCGCTTCTAGTATGTGTGCGGTGGCGGCACCCACGCTGAACCAGGGCTGTTCGGTTGGTACGTGCAGCTGGTGGCGATCAAGCAGAGCAACGGTAAAACGTGCCGCCGGCTTGCTTACCACGATCACCGCGCAATAGTGCTGCAGATCGGCAAGGCTGGCGCGCTGCTCGGCACTCTCACTCAGCGCCTCGATGGTCAACAGCGGCAAGCTACTGCTATAGATGCCCTGCTGGGACAAGGTTGCAGCCAGCGCAGCCGACTCCTGGGTCGGCCGCGTCAGCAGCAGACGCCAGTCATTCATTCGGTGGCGGCCTCGCCGTATACCGCTTGCAGAATGGCCGCCGCGCCCTGGGCCAGCAGGGCTTTGGCCACCTGCACGCCCAACTGCTCGGCATCTGCCGCACTGGCTCGCTGTTCGGCGCGCAACAGTTGCGAGCCATCGGGCTGGCCGACCAGGCCACGCAGCCACAACTGCTCGCCTTCCAGCACCGCATAGCAGGCAATTGGCACCTGGCAGCCGCCATTCAAATGTTTGTTCAATGCGCGCTCGGCGGTTACCCGCAACGCGGTGTCACGGTGATGCAAAGGGGCCAGCAAGGCATGGATTTCGCTGTCGACGCTGCGACATTCGATCCCCACCGCACCCTGACCACCCGCCGGCAGGCTGTCTTCAGCACTGATCGAAGCGCTGATGCGATTTTCGAAGCCAAGGCGAATCAGCCCAGCGGCGGCGAGAATGATGGCGTCATATTCGCCGGCATCCAGCTTGGCCAAGCGGGTGTTGACGTTGCCACGCAGAAACTGGATTT
>JAGGNC010000311.1 GCA_017886405.1 Pseudomonas sp.
CGCTTGAAGAAACCGCCGGGGATCTTACCGGCTGCGTAAGTTTTTTCTACGTAGTGCACGGACAGCGGGAAAAAGCCTTTGCTCGGATCAGCCGTTTTGGCGCCAGTTACAGCAACCAGTACTGCAACGTCATCGTCAACGGTGACCAGCACAGCGCCGGAGGCTTGACGGGCGATACGGCCAGTCTCGAGGGTTACGGTCGACTGACCGAATTGAAACTTCTTAATTACCGGGTTCACGGTGTTTTCCTTCTCTTTATTGCCCTTGGGGAAAGCGGTTCTTGCTGCCGTTCTATCACTGTTAGATGAACAAACGGGTCTTGCAGAATGAGTGGGCGGTTACGGGAATCGGACCCGCTATCGTCCAAAAACAGCTAAAGCACAAAAGCAAAAGCTGGAAGCAGGGCAAACCCCACTTCCAGCTTCGGCAGTCAGCTACGCGTAAGCATTGCTTAGCGACGCAGACCCAGGCGACCGATCAGGGCGCTGTAACGGCTAACATCTTTGCCCTTCAGGTAATCCAGCAGCTTACGACGCTGGTTAACCATACGGATCAGGCCACGACGCGAGTGGTGATCTTTACCGTTGACCTTGAAGTGACCTTGCAGCTTGTTGATGTTGATAGACAACAGTGCAACTTGCACTTCCGGGCTACCGGTGTCGCCTTCAGCTTGCTTGTAGTCGTTAACGATTTGGGCTTTTTCTTCAGCGCTGAGTGCCATGGGGCAATCCTCTCAGTTAGGCAACTGTCAAAACAGTCGCAATAGGCCGGGAATCACTTCCCGTGTTTTTAAGTGAGGTATGACCGTGCCTATTAACAGCCACCCTCGATACACGCAAACCAGAGCCTAAACCCTATGCCTGCGCTACGGTCATGCCGACCGAATCCTGCGCCACAGGCCTGTGGCCCGTGTCTGTAACCAAGGCTACCCCTTGGTCGCAATCAATCGACGCGGCGCAATGCGCCCGTCTTCGCTCACTTCACCGATACCGATAAAGCGACCCGTGTGATCTTGCACCCGAACCATGCCGAACTTCGGCGCTTCCGGGGCGCGTACCGGTTGCCCTTGCAACCAATAAAACGAACTGTGCTCGGAGAACTGCAGCAATGGCCAATGCAACAAGCCACTGTCCGACGGCAGCAGAAACTGATCCACCGCCTCATTGCCGCCCTCGCCATGCACCCGCTCCAGCTCTTCGAGCGTTACGGTACGGGTCAGGTCAAACGGGCCAGCTTTGGTTCTGCGCAGCTCTGCAACATAAGCACCGCAGCCCATTAGCTGGCCGATATCTTCGACCAGCGTGCGGATATAGGTGCCTTTACTGCAATCGACCGCGAGGCGCGCTTGCTCCGTCTCGCAGCTGAGTAATTCCAGGCGCGTAATAGTAACAGAACGCGGCTCGCGCTCCACTACTACGCCCGCGCGGGCCAGCTTGTAAAGCGGCTGACCATCACGCTTGAGTGCCGAGTACATCGGCGGTATCTGGCTGATTTGACCGCGAAAACCCGGCAGAACAGCTTCAATATCGTCGCGACCAACGGTTACTGGACGGCGCTCTACCACCTCGCCCTCGGCATCTGCCGTGGTGGTGGTGACCCCCAACTGCATCAAGGTCTCGTAGCCTTTGTCTGCATCCAGCAGGTACTGGGAGAACTTGGTTGCCTCACCAAAGCACAGCGGCAATACGCCAGTGGCCAACGGGTCGAGGCTACCGGTGTGCCCCGCCTTCTCGGCATTGAGCAACCAACGCACCTTTTGCAGCGCGGCGTTGGAGCTGAAACCCTTGGGCTTGTCCAGCAGGATGATGCCATCTACAGCACGGCGAATACGTTTAACCTGAGCCAATTGCTTACTCCTTGGCCTCGGTAGCGTCTTCATCGTGCTGGCGATCTTCGCTGACCGCACGCTCGATCAGTGCAGACAACTGTGCGCCGCGAATCACGCTCTCATCGTAATGAAAACGCAGGTTAGGCACGCTGCGCAGCTTCATCGCCTTACCCAACTGCATGCGCAGAAAACCGCTGGCATCGTTGAGCACCTTAATGCTCTGCACGACGGGATCGACACCCTCTTCGGGCTCACCGCCCATGATGGTGACAAACACCTTGGCATGACTGGAGTCACGGCTGACTTCCACGGCGGTGATCGTCACCAGACCGCCAAGACGCGGGTCTTTGATTTCCATACGAATTAACTGCGCCAATTCGCGCTGTATCTGGTCGCCGATGCGCTGTGCCCGGCTAAATTCTTTGGCCATTTTTACTACCTTCACTCGTCGCGTTGCTCACAAAAGCAACGGACCTAAAAGCGGCAAACGCCCGGCCGCGAACTAACGGGGCCGGGCGCTGCGTGTTGCGACTCGAGCTTACAGGCTGCGAGCCACTTGGACTTTCTCGAACACTTCGATCTTGTCGCCGACCTTAACGTCGTTGTAGCTCTTCACGCCGATACCGCACTCCATGCCGTTACGCACTTCGGCCGCATCGTCTTTGAAGCGACGCAGGGATTCCAGCTCGCCTTCGAAGATCACCACGTCGTCGCGCAGTACGCGAATCGGACGGTTACGATGAACCGTGCCCTCGACCACCATACAACCGGCAATCGCACCGAACTTCGGCGAACGGAACACGTCACGCACTTCAGCGATACCCAGGATGTTCTCGCGAACATCGCTGCCGAGCATGCCAGTCAGGGCTTTCTTGACGTCTTCGATGATGTCGTAGATCACGTTGTAGTAACGCATATCCAGACCTTCCTGCTCGACAATCTTGCGCGCGCCGGCATCGGCACGCACGTTGAAGCCAAACAGTACAGCGTTGGAGGCCAGCGCCAGGTTGGCATCGGATTCGGTGATACCACCGACGCCGCCACCGACCACACGCACTTGCACTTCATCGTTACCCAGGCCGCCGAGCGAGCCTTGCAGCGCTTCCAGCGAACCACGGACATCGGATTTGAGGACGATGTTAAGTGTCTTCTTCTCTTCCTGACCCATGTTCTCGAAGATATTTTCCAGCTTGCCGGCGTGAGCACGGGCCAGTTTTACTTCGCGGAACTTACCTTGACGGAACAATGCGACTTCGCGGGCTTTCTTCTCATCAGCCAGCACGCTCATGTCGTCGCCAGCTTCCGGCGTCCCGTCCAGGCCGAGAATCTCGACAGGGATCGATGGACCAGCTTCTTTAATAGCCTTACCGTTCTCGTCAAGCATGGCGCGAATACGGCCGTAGTTGGAACCGATCAGCACCATGTCGCCTTGGCGCAGGGTACCGTCTTGAACCAATACGGTCGCAACCGGACCGCGGCCTTTATCAAGACGCGATTCAACCACTACACCACGGCCAGGGGCCGACGGTGTTGCTTTCAGCTCGAGAACCTCGGCTTGCAGCAATACAGCTTCCAGCAGGTCATCGACACCGGTACCGACTTTTGCCGACACGGAGACGAACGGCGTATCACCGCCCCACTCTTCCGACGTCACGCCGTGTACCGACAATTCGCTACGAATGCGATCAAGATCAGCGCCAGGCTTATCGATCTTGTTCACTGCAACAACCAGAGGCACGCCAGCAGCCTTAGCGTGCTGAACAGCTTCAATGGTTTGCGGCATCACGCCGTCATCCGCTGCAACCACCAGAATGACGATGTCAGTCGCCTTGGCACCACGGGCACGCATCGCAGTAAACGCGGCGTGACCTGGGGTGTCGAGGAAGGTGACCATGCCGCGCTCAGTTTCAACGTGGTAAGCACCGATATGCTGGGTGATGCCACCGGCTTCGCCAGCAGCAACCTTGGCACGACGAATGTAATCGAGCAGCGAGGTCTTACCGTGGTCAACGTGACCCATTACGGTCACAACCGGCGCACGGGAGAACGACTCACCCTCGAATTTCAAGGACTCCGCCAGGGAGTCTTCCAGGGCGTTGTCGCTGACCAGTTTGACCTTGTGGCCCAGCTCTTCGGCGATCAGCTGGGCAGTTTCCTGATCCAGCACCTGGTTGATGGTCACCGGAGTGCCCATCTTGAACATGAACTTGATGACTTCAGCCGCTTTAACCGACATCTGCTGAGCCAAATCGCCAACAGTAATAGTCTCGCCAATGGCTACGTCACGAATCACCGGACCGGTAGGGCTCTGGAAGCCGTGAGCGTTACGCTTCTTCAGCTTGCCTTTGCCACGACCGCCGCGACGGAAGTTATCGCTTTCCTCGTCGATGGTGCGCGGAGCAACACGCGGGGCCGGAGCCTTTTCCTTGGCGGCTGGACGATGCTGGGTGGTCTTACGCTCACCACCGCGACGATCCGCATCATCATTGCGCGGCTTATCTGGGCGGCGCTGTTCATCTTTCTTGCGCTCTTCCACAACAGGAGCTGCAACCACTGGCAACTCGACCTTAACAGGCAATGTCACCTCTACAGCAGCAACCGCAGGGGCAGCTGCTGCCAAACCCTGAGTTTCCTGAGACAGACGCTTGGCTTCTTCTTCAGTTTTAGCCCGCGCAGCATCAGCTACAGCGCGCTGCTCAGCTTGCTCGCGCTGCTTTTCAGCTTCGATTTCGTCAGCGCTGCGCTTGACGAAGGTCTTTTTCTTGCGCACTTCAACGCTGATGGTCTTGCTACCGGCAGCCCGCAGGGTGCTAGTGGTTTTACGCTGCAAGGTAATCTTGCGCGGCTCTTCTGTTTTGCTGTCGCCGTGACTGCTCTTGAGATGGGCCAACAGGGCCTGCTTCTCACTGTCGGTCACCGCTTGCTCGGCACTTTTGTGCGGCAAACCTGCCTCACTCATTTGCTGCAGCAGGCGTTCGACCGGCGTATTGACCACTTGGGCCAGTTCTTTAACCGTGACTTGCGTCATGTATTTCTCTCCTCAGGCCGCAACTGCTTACTCGAACCAATGGGCTCGGGCGGCCATGATCAACTTGCCGGCTCGCTCAGCGTCGATACCGTCGATGTCGAGCAGGTCATCAATAGACTGCTCGGCCAGGTCTTCGCGGCAAATAACGCCGCGCACTGCCAGTTCATGCGCAAGCGCCTTCTCCATACCCTCAAGCGAGAGCAGGTCTTCGGCTGGGTGGGCATCTGCCAGCTTTTCCTCGTTGGCGATGGCTTTAGTCAGCAAGTGATCTTTGGCACGAGCGCGGAGCTCGTTGACGATATCTTCGTCAAAGCCATCAATACTGAGCATTTCTTCCATCGGTACGTAGGCAATTTCTTCAAGGCTGGTGAAGCCTTCTTCGACCAACACCTGGGCCAGCTCTTCGTCGACTTCCAGCTCTTCGATAAAGCGCTGCAGGATGTCGCCTGTTTCCGCCTGCTGCTTGGCCTGGATGTCCGCCTCGGTCATCACGTTGAGGGTCCAACCAGTCAACTGACTAGCCAAACGCACGTTTTGACCGCCGCGGCCAATGGCCTGGGCAAGGTTGTCTGCGCCAACGGCGATATCCATAGCATGGGCATCTTCGTCAACAATAATGGCGGCTACTTCGGCAGGCGACATGGCATTGATCACGAACTGCGCAGGATTGTCATCCCACAGCACGATGTCGACACGCTCACCCGCCAACTCGCCGGAGACTGCCTGCACGCGCGAACCGCGCATGCCGATACAGGCACCTTGCGGATCGATACGCTTATCTTTGGAACGCACAGCCAACTTGGCGCGCGAACCTGGATCACGGGCCGCGCCCATCACTTCGATCAGCTCTTCGGCGATTTCCGGCACTTCGATACGGAACAGTTCGATCAACATCTCCGGAGCGGTACGCGAAAGAATCAGCTGTGGACCGCGGTTCTCAGTACGAATTTCCTTGAGCAGGGCACGCAGGCGCACGCCAACACGGAAAGTTTCGCGTGAGATGATATCTTCGCGAGCCAGCATGGCTTCTGCATTGTTACCCAGATCAACAATCACGCTGTCACGGGTCACTTTCTTCACGGTGCCAGAGATGATTTCACCCAGGCGGTCGCGATAAGCCTCGACCACCTGAGCACGCTCAGCTTCGCGAACTTTTTGCACAATCACTTGCTTGGCGGTTTGCGCAGCAATGCGACCGAACTCAATCGAGTCGATCTTTTCTACCAGCACATCGCCCACTTTGCCGCTGGCCTCAACAGCACGCGGCATGTCAGTGGTGACCTGATGTGCAGGGTCATCAAAATCGCATTCATCCACTACTGTCCAGCAGCGGAATGTTTCATAGTTGCCGGTCTGGCGATTGATCGCCACGCGCAACTCAACTTCATCCTCAAAGCGCTTCTTGGTAGCAGTGGCCAAAGCCAGCTCCAGCGCTTCAAAAATTACGCTCGCCGGCACGCCCTTTTCGTTGGACACCGACTCAACAACCAGCAGTACTTCTTTGCTCATCGTACGCCTCGCCTTTCGCAATCCATTGGATCCTGCGCAATCCGCGCAGCTCTCGCGGGATCCGCGTCTCAATCAAACCTGGGGATAATGTTGGCCTTGTCGATCAAATCGATCGGCAACAAGAATTCATGGTCATCCACCTGCACTACCACGTCCTGTTCTTCTACACCGCGCAGCAGGCCCTGAAAATTGCGTCGACCTTCAAAAGGCGAACGCAACTTGATCTTCACCTGCTCACCGGCATGGCTGGCGAACTGCTCGATAGTGAACAATGGCCGATCCATGCCTGGCGAGGACACCTCAAGGGTGTACTCGGCGCTTATCGGGTCCTCGACATCAAGTACACCGCTGATCTGACGACTGACAATTGCACAGTCTTCGATCAGTACGCCGTCAGGCTGCTTATCAATATAAATTCGCAGCAGAGAATGCCGCCCTTGTGACAGGAACTCGATACCCCAGCATTGGTAGCCAAGAGCTTCGACTACCGGAGCCACCAAGGCCTGCAACTGTTCTAGCTTGCTCGACACCTGAACCCCTCGCGCATGCTGTAAAAATAAAAAATGGGCGAAACGCCCATCATCGAACCGCCCTTACTTAAATGGCCGGTAGCTGTCACCCAGCTAGCAAAAAGCCCCTTAAAAGGGGCTCCTCTGCAACTCAATGCGGGGGCTGGTTTAACCCAACCATCTTCGGACTTAACACCCGAGGAGCGACCTTGTTGCTCAATCCCACACCAAAGCTGGTGCCGGATTATACGGCTTAACCCTAACAAGGGTCAATCGAAGCTCCAGCAACAAAAAGGCCCGCGTCTAGCGGGCCTTCCTGAAAATTGGTACCGAGAAGGGGACTCGAACCCCTACAGCCTATGGCCACTACCACCTCAAGGTAGCGTGTCTACCAATTCCACCACCTCGGCAAAAAACCTTGCTGCATACTGCTTGCTGCGTATTACTGCTGCTCAGGAGCCTGAGGTACGTCCGCCGCTTCAGTAGCCGGCTTGGCTGCATCAAGAACAGGTACATCTTCAACAGCCGGCTTAGCCTGTTGCACTTCAAGGACTGCCGGATCAGGCAAACCAACCTGAGCCATGCCGTCAGCTTTGTCTTTAGCAAAGAACGCTAAACCCAAGCTAGTCATGAAAAAAGCGGTGGCGAGTATAGCAGTAACGCGACTCAAAAAGGTAGTAGTACCTTGACTACCGAAAACGGTAGAAGAAGCACCCCCGCCAAAAGAAGCACCTGCATCCGCACCTTTACCCTGCTGCAGCAAAACCAGCACAACAACACCGATAGCACCCAACAGATGAAGAACAACGATACCTGTTTCCAGCATTTTCTCAGCTTCCTGCGGCGCGACAAATCGCACCGAACTCATCCGCATTCAGAGAGGCTCCACCTACAAGCCCCCCATCGATATCCGGCATACCGAACAACTCGGCTGCACTGGCGGCCTTGACGCTGCCACCATAAAGAATTCTTACCTTGCCAGCCAACTCAGGGCTTTTTACCGCCAACTGCGCGCGAATTGCCGCATGAACTTCCTGCGCTTGTGCAGGCGACGCCGTCAAACCAGTGCCAATAGCCCAAACCGGCTCATAAGCAATTACAGCATCGGCAAACACCTCTACACCCAAGGCATCGGCCACCGCAGAAAGCTGCGCAGCAACCACTTCAAGTGTTTGCCCAGCCTCACGCTGAGCCAGGGTTTCACCGACGCACAATACCGGCAGTAAGCCAGAAGACTGCGCCGCAGCAAATTTGCGCGTCACAACCTCATCACTCTCACCCATCACAGACCTACGCTCGGAGTGACCCACCAACACCAGCGAACAGCGCGCATCATGCAACTGACTTGCCGCCACTTCACCGGTCAAAGCGCCTTGCTGTGCTTCGGTCGCGCAATCTTGCGCACCTACCGAAACAGCCTTACTTGCCAAGCCATCAACCACCTGAGCGAGATGCAAACAAGACGGGAAAACTGCTACGTCGACATCAGCAGGAAAAACCTGCTGATTGAGACCGCCGATCAGCTCTGCGACGCTGGCGCGGGTACCGTGCATTTTCCAGTTACCTGCAACCATTGGGCGACGCATGCTCTACCTCGTCGGTCAAAGAGGGCGCAGATATTACCCAACAGCTACTCGACTGGCAAGCCGAATCAAGCACATACGTGCGCCACAACCTTAGCCAATTCATCGGCATAGCCGCGCACCAAGCCTTCATCGTCCCCCTCAACCATGACGCGCACCAATGGCTCGGTGCCAGATTTGCGCAGCAGCACTCGACCACGACCGGCCATTTGCTCGGTTACCCGTGCGCTGGCCTCCTGCACAGCAGGATGCTCCAAAGGATCAACACCACCTGCAAAGCGCACATTCACCAACACTTGCGGACACTTTTTCATACCCATCCGGGCCTCACCCAGGGTCTGCTCACGACGTTTAAGCGCCATCAGCACCTGCAGGGCCGCGATGATCGCGTCACCGGTGGTAGTGTGCTGGAAACACACCAGGTGGCCTGAGTTTTCCCCACCCAATTGCCAGTTGCGCGATAGCAACTCGGCAATCACATAACGGTCACCGACCTTAGCGCGCACAAACGGAACACCCAAATCAGCCAGAGCCAATTCCAATCCCAGATTGCTCATCAGCGTACCGACCACTCCACCCTGCAGCTTGCCGCGCTCCAACAGGTCTCGGGTGATAATAAACAGCAATTCATCACCATCAACCACCGCACCTGAATGGTCGACCATCAACACTCGATCCGCATCACCGTCAAAAGCGATCCCCACATCAGCATGCTGCGCCAGCACTTCAGCCTGTAACGCCTCGAGATGAGTCGAGCCGCACGCATCATTAATGTTCAGCCCATTGGGCTGCGCCGAGAGCACCGTTACCTGCGCACCCAACTCGCGGAACACACTGGGTGCAACCTTATAAGCCGCACCATGGGCGCAATCGACGACGATCTTCAGACCTGCAAAATCCGTACTGGTTGGAACACTGCTTTTACAAAATTCGATGTAGCGCCCGGCTGCGTCATTGATCCGCGTCACCTTGCCCAGCTGCTCAGACTCCACCACTGTCATGGGCTGATCGAGCAGCTCTTCGATCATCAACTCGATTTCATCCGGCAACTTGGTGCCCTGCCCCGAGAAGAACTTGATGCCGTTGTCGTGATGCGGGTTGTGCGAGGCACTGATGACAATGCCCGCTTCGGCATGGAAAGTACGCGTCAGGTAGGCAATTGCCGGGGTCGGCATCGGCCCTAGCAGCATCACGTCAGCACCGGCCGCAGACAAACCCGCCTCCAGAGCAGACTCGAACATATACCCGGAAATGCGCGTGTCCTTGCCTATCAGGATGCGGCACTTGCCCTGTTTGCGAAACGCCATCCCGGCCGCCCAACCGAGCTTGAGCATGAATTCCGGTGTGATTGGGAAGTCACCGACACGCCCACGAATAC
>JAGGNC010000099.1 GCA_017886405.1 Pseudomonas sp.
CCGTTATCCCTATCGAGCAAGGCGCGGCAGAGTTCATCGATAACCTGCACAACCACCACCGCTTTGCGGCGGCCGCGAATACGGCCACGCCATTTAACCTGGGTGATGCGCTAGAACTGCTGCTGCGCTGCGCCGCAATCACCCACTTCACGCGCCAGGAGTAACCCCCATGCATGACGCCCGCCCGGTCCAGCTGATCAAAGCCTTGATTGCATTATGTGAACGAACGCCCTATTGGCTGATTGCCTTGCTCGGACGTTTTTCCGTTGCGGCGATTTTCTGGAAATCCGGGCAGACAAAAGTGCAGGGCTTTGTCCTGGACATTGTGTCTGGCGAGTTTCAATTTGGTTTTCCACAGCTTTCAAACTCGGCCGTATTTCTGTTTCAGGAAGAATACAGACTGCCGCTGATTGCGCCTGAAATTGCCGCGAGCATGGCCGCCATTGCCGAGCACCTTTTCCCGGCCTTGATTCTGCTCGGCTTAGCCACGCGTTTTTCCGCGCTGGCGTTGCTACTCATGACCCTGACTATCCAGTTGCTGGTCTACCCGGACGCTTACCCAACACACGGCGTATGGGCCACGGTGCTGTTGCTGCTGGTGGCGAAAGGGCCTGGCGGCGTCTCACTGGATCATTTTATTGCGCGCACGTTTTACCGCTAACGCCCCAAGCCAATATGACCGCTAAGCAGAACACTCGGCCACATGGCGCTTATGAAATGAGCGCCAGCGACGATCTGCAACCAGCGGCTTGGCCACCTTGGTTACGCCTAATCAAGCTGAGTTAAAACACCATTCGCACGCCCACATACAGCGTGCGCTCAGGTCCAGGCTCGAAGTAGCGAGCGTTGCCATCATTTAGCCGCAGATTATCGAAATAGCGGCGACCCAGCAGATTATCGATGCCCAGGTAGGGCTCCAGACGTTGCTCGCCTAGTTGGAGGTGTTTACCAAGACGCAGGCTGACCAAGGCATGCCCGGGTATGGACTGCGTATTGGCATCATTGGCATACACCCGCGCCTGCGCGGTGACGCCTAAGCGGACGTAGGCACCCTGATGTTCATAGGCCAATTCACTGAACAGGTTTTGCCGAGGAATACCTGGAACACGCTGACCGGAAAAGTCGTCGGCCGCTGTTTGATAATCAATAAAATGGTAGCGGTTGTAGGCATAGGCCATGGACCAGCGCCAGGCATCGGCAAGCTGCCAGTCCAGGCTCAACTCCAGGCCATCACGGCGTGATTTACCGGCATTACGATAGAAATTACGCCCCGGCTGGGCCGGCAGACTGAACGCCACCAGCTCCTCTTCCAGCTCGATCCGATACAGGGCCACGGCATAGCGTAGCGAGGGCCATTCGCCCTTGATGCCCAGCTCTCGACTGAACGCCTGCGCCGGCTGCAACGCCGCATTGAACCCACTGCCCTGGGGGTTTGCCAGCTCATTGACGGTGGGCGTTTCGAACGACGTCGCCAGGCGCGCATACAGCGATTGCTGCGCGGTAATGCGGTAACTCAAGCCGGCGCTGTAGTTCCAGTCTTCCAGGCTGCGCGAACCTGAATCATCACGACTGTCAGCCAGATAAAAATCATCCACCGCCAGGCGGACCTGGTCATAGCGCAGCCCGAGCGTGGCCTGCCACTGCTCGCCCAGGTCAATCTGATCCTCGATAAACAGCCCTTGGCTCAGCGCCGACTCATCCTGCTGCTGGCGTAACTGGCCACGCTCGCCGAGCAGGTTGTCATAGCGCCGGCGGTCATCACGTTGCGCCTCTAGGTCAAAGCCAGTGGTGATTTTATGCGGCAGACCCGCCAGCTCACGGTGATGGCTGTACTGCCCACCAATGCCACTGTAATAACGGTCGAAGGTGGTCTGACCACCCTGAGTAAAACCCAATTGATTACCGAACTCACGATGCCCAACATAGCTACGTAGCTGATACTCATCGCTCCCATCGGCGTAGCCATCCCAGACCAAACCCAAGCGTTGCTGACGAATATACTCATCGGCATCAAAGCGCAGATTGTTCGGCGCGGCCTGCTTACGATCCGCGTCGACTTCGGCGGCAGTCAAACCGCCGGGGTCTTCGGCGCGGTTGTCGATGGCATTGAGATTAAGGCGTAAGCGCCCTGTCGGTGCATACCAACGCAGTTTGCCGGTCAGGCTATTGGTGTGCGCCCGGCTGTGCTCGCGGTAACCGTCCAGACGGGTGCTGTTAAACGCCAGCAGCCCGCCCACGTTGCCCTCACTGCCACCGATTTCGCCGCGTGTACGCTGATAACCGAGGCCAGCCGCGCTCACATCCAGCTGCATCATGGGCAAGGCCGGTGGCTCGCGGGTTTCGATCGCCAATACACCGCCGGCAGCATTGCCGTAGAGCACCGAGGCCGGCCCACGCAAGACCTCCATGCGCTCGATCAAACCAAGGTCGAGGCCGTCGAGTTCGGTTTGCCCATCAGGCATGGTCAAGGGCACACCATCGACCAGCACCCGAATGCCGCGCACGCCGAAACTGCCGCGCGCACCAAACCCACGAATCGAGGGACGCAGGCCTTGGGCCAGGTTGTAACGATTGAGGCTGAACACGCCTGGCACGCGGGCCAACAAAGCATCCAGCGCGAGGTTTTGTTCACCCGGCACTGTGCCTGCATCAACCACTGTCACCGCAGCCGGCGTACTCAACCAGCGCGCGCTACTGCGTGGGCTAGTGATCAGCAGCGGGGCCAGCTCAACCGCTGCATCGCTCGGTTCTGCAGCCTGCAAAAATGCCGTGTCGGCGAGCAGCCAGGCACCCACAACCATGCCGCTTAGCGACTGACGCATGCGCTTCAATACTCCTTGTCGGCTTGGTCTTTGCGCCGATAGGGAAACACGTCGATCACCTTGCCTTCGCGAATCGCCTCTTGCAGGCTTTTCCAGTAATCGGCGTCATACAGCTCGCCGTGCAGCTCACTAAACAGTTTGCGCTGCTGCTTATTGGCAAATAGGAACGGCGGGAACTCCTCGGGGAACACATCCAACGGCGCCACTGAATACCAAGGCTCAGAAGACATTTCATCTTCTGGGTAGCGCGCCTCTGGGATGCGCCGGAAATTCGCTTCGGTCAGGTAACAGATTTCGTCGTAGTCGTAGAACACCACGCGGCCGTGACGGGTCACGCCAAAGTTCTTCAGCAGCATGTCGCCGGGAAAGATATTGGCTGCTGCTAACTGCTTGATGGCCAGGCCATAGTCGTCCAGCGCCTCACGCACCTGAGCTTCACTGGCGCTTTCCACATACAGGTTCAGTGGGGTCATACGCCGCTCGGTCCAACAGTGGCGCACCAGCACCGTATCGCCATTGACCTCGACGGTCGAAGGCGCAACTTCCAGCAATTCGGCCAGACATTCCGGATCAAACTTGCTCAACGGAAAGCGGAAATCGGCGAACTCTTGGGTATCAGCCATACGCCCAACCCGGTCGACCGTCTTCACCAGACGGTACTTCTCGATCACCGTGGCGCGGTCAACGTTCTTTGACGGCGAGAAGCGGTCCTTGATGATCTTAAACACGGTATTGAAACCCGGCAGGGTGAACACACTCATGACCATGCCGCGCACGCCTGGCGCCATGACAAACTTGTCATCCGTGGTTGCCAGGTGATTAATCAACGACCGATAGAACTCCGATTTGCCGTGCTTGTAGAAACCGATCGAGGTGTACAGCTCAGCGATGTGCTTGCCCGGCAGGATACGTTTGAGGAAGCCGACGAACTCCGCCGGATAGCCCACACGCACCATGAAATAGGAGCGTGTGAAGGAGAAGATGATCGATACCTCCGCCTCGTCGGTAATCAGCGCATCAATCTGGATACCCTGCCCTTCACGGTGCAGCAGCGGAATCACCAAAGGCCATTGCTCGTCGGGGGTGTAGATACGCCCTACCAGATACGCACCCTTGTTGCGGTAAAGGCGCGAGGCGAACAATTCGATACGCAGATCCGGGTCCTTGCACACCCAATCAGGCAGGTTATGGCGCAGCTGTTTGATCAAGCGCGCCAGATCACGCTCAAGGTTTTCGTAGCCGACTTCGAAACTGAAATCCGCAAAAATCTGTTGCAGGGTCTGTTCCACATTGCCCTTGGGTTCGTACAGGCGGGTTTCCGGCGCTCGTTCATTGACCCGTAGCGCCGGACGCGTGGTGTGGATAAACATGCAGCCATCATTGATTTGGTCATGGGTGAACAACCCGCAGAAGATCGAGTTGTACCAAGTTTCCGCCAGCTCATCGTCGAAACGCAGGTCGATCAACGCAATATAGGCCGACTTGACCAGCGGCCACTGCGCCACATCCAGTAAGACCTTAGCCTCATGGGCCTCACACAACCGATGGCTGACCGCGCTGACGCATTCTTCATAAAGCGCGATTCGCGCCGCCGAGGCCTGCTGGATTTCCTGCCACTGGGCCTGCTCGAAACGCACCCGCCCACCATTGGTGATCTGCCGGAACTGCTCGCGGTACTCGTCAAAGCCTTCGAGGATAAGGGCGGCAATCGCGCTGGCCGGCCATTGCTGTGGCATAAACAAACCCCTACGGATCAATTGCGGATAATCTCCCGAGCTTATCCAGTGAGTGCGCCAAGTAAAAGCCGACAATGCATAGACAGGCGCTTATCTACGACCAAATATTGCCAATCAACCGTTATGAACGTGCATTTAGAATTGCCTTGGCGCAGCCGCACGGCAACACTGCGCGCCCTTTCTGAATGCTATGGAGTCCGTTGTGCGCCTTGCTGACCTGACGCGTTTGCTATTACTGGCTGCCATCTGGGGGGCAAGTTTTTTGTTTATGCGAATCGTCGCGCCGGTGTTGGGCAGCATGCCAACCGCTTTTTTTCGCGCCAGCCTGGGCATGCTCGGCTTATTGGTGATTCTGCTGCTGATGCGCGTACGCTGGGACTTCAACGGCAAACTCAAGCACTGCCTGGTGCTCGGCGTGATCAATGCTGGCCTGCCTTCGGCCATGTACTGCATGGCGGCGCTGGTACTGCCAGCCGGCTATTCGGCCATTCTCAATGCCACCACGCCGATGATGAGCGTGCTGATTGGCATGCTGTTCTTTGCCGAAGCGCTCACCCTGAGCAAGATCGCCGGCGTAGCCATCGGCCTGTTCGGTGTGGCCGTGCTGACGCATACCGGCCCCGTGGCGTTTGATCTGACGCTGCTACTCGGCGCAGCCGCCTGCCTGGTGGCGACGGCTTGTTATGGCTTTGCCGGCTTTCTCACCCGGCGCTGGATCGGCATGCAGGGCGGCCTGGATAACCGCCTGACGGCCTTTGCCAGCCTGTGTGGCGCCAGTCTGTTTCTATTGCCATTTTTC
The DNA here is from genome assembly GCA_017886405.1 of Pseudomonas sp. Lineage (GTDB taxonomy): Bacteria > Pseudomonadota > Gammaproteobacteria > Pseudomonadales > Pseudomonadaceae > Aquipseudomonas. Next base: position 5,358 of record JAGGNC010000099.1, read on the forward strand.
GGCGGTTCCCTGGCCATACAACCGCCAGCCAGCTGGGGTGGGCTTAACGTTTGGCTGTCTCTTGCGGGCTTAGGCTTTGTCTGCACCGCTTTTGCCTACGTGCTGTACTTCCGTCTGCTCAGCGATATCGGTCCGATCAAAGCCAGCACCACCACGTTCCTGATTCCGCCCTTCGGCGTGCTCTGGGGCGCACTGTTGCTGGACGAGCCTTGGTCCTGGGCTTACCTGTACGGCGGCGTGCTGATCGCTATCGCACTGTGGCTGGTGGTTCGCCCGACCGTAGCGACCAAGCTGAGCTGATTGACCCGTTCAACAAAAAGCCCGCAGTTGAGCGGGCGTTGGTTTACGCACAACACACCCAAGCTTCAGCTCAGGCGCGATGCCGATTTGCGCACAATTTTAATTGAGTGCTTGAGCGTCGGTTTACGGGTGACGCTGACGGCGCGGCGCGAAACCGTGTCGATGGTGATATTCCAGAAACCGCTGCTGGGTACGGTGATCTTCGCTGGAAAGGTGTCGAACGCACCGCCGTGGTAGGTATGCCGGCCGCCATTCTTAAAGCTGCGGAAATTGGCATCGCTCATCAAGCGAATATTGCAGGTTTGCGAACATACGATCTCGACGACGTCGTCTTCGTTGAGGTGTTCGCGCTGGTGTATATATTTCATCTACCGCTCCGCACAGCTGGGTCAGGCTTATCAGGGCGCTAGTATGAGTGCCCGCCAGAGGTTGAGCAAAGGCTAAGCCATTTTGCATAGCCCTGCGGCACGTGACTAAGTCGACGCATACCGCCGCAACGGGCCCGGTGGTAGCATGCGCGCGCCATGAATATCGACGAATTCCACCAGCGCCTCACCGATCTCGGTGCCAAACCCATGCATATTGGGCGCATTACCCGTGCCTGGCTGGGCGGCAAGCCGCTGGATACGGGCACGCGCAACCAGAAAACCGAGAACTTCCTGCCGCTGGCGGTGCGTAATGCGCTGCCTGAGTTGAGCTGTGAACTCGATGGCCTCGCACGCCTGAGCTCTGAACATCCGGCCAGCGATGGCTCGGCACGCTTGCTGGTGGAGTTGGCCGACCAGCAGATGGTGGAAAGCGTGTTGCTGCCCCGCGATGGCCTGTGCGTGTCCAGCCAGGTGGGCTGTGCAGTGGGCTGCGTGTTCTGCATGACCGGCAAGAGCGGCCTGCTGCGCCAGCTGACAAGCAGCGAGATTCTGGCTCAGGTGGCCCTGGCCCGGCGCTTTCGTCCGGTGAAGAAAGTGGTGTTTATGGGCATGGGCGAGCCGGCGCATAACCTCGATAACGTGCTGGACGCAATCAACCTACTCGGCACCGAAGGCGGCATCGGCCAGCGCAATCTGGTGTTTTCCACCGTTGGCGATCCACGGGTGTTCGAGCGCTTGCCGCAGCAGCAGATCAAGCCTGCCCTGGCGTTGTCGTTGCATAGCACCGATGCCGAGCTGCGCCAGCACCTGCTGCCGCGCGCACCGCGTATTGACCCTGAAGAGCTGGTGGCGCTGGGCGAAACGTACGCACGGCAGATCGATTACCCGATCCAGTACCAGTGGACGCTGCTAAAAGGCATCAACGACAGCCAGGCAGAAATGGACGGCATCCTGCGCCTGCTCAAAGGCAAGTACGCGATTATGAACCTGATCCCTTACAACAGCCTGCAAGACGACGAATTCCAACGCCCTGACGGCGACCGTATCGTGCAGATCGTGCGTTATTTGCACAGCCGCGGCGTGCTGACCAAGGTGCGTAACTCTGCTGGCCAGGACATCGACGGCGGTTGTGGACAATTGCGCGCGCGAGCCACCGAGTTGCTCGATCGGCGCAAATCCCGCGTTTAGGCAGTGAGCGCGTAGCTTTTATCGCGGCTCAAGCCCCTCCCACTTGAACGATGCAGACCAACGCATCGGCATAGGCCTATCGGATGCTGTGGGAGAGGCTTTAGCCGCGCGATATCGACCTTTTGCGCACCAATGACAGCGTGATCACCATAAAAATGCCCGCAGAGCGCGGGCATTTTTTGTCAGGTCAGCCACTTAGTAGTAGGCATTTTCCTTGATGCTGTGATCGGTCACGTCACGCACCCCTTTAAGTTCAGGAATACGCTCAAGCAAGGTTTTCTCGATGCCTTCTTTGAGGGTCAGGTCGACTTGTCCGCAACCCTGACAACCACCGCCGAATTTCAGCACGGCAATACCATCTTCAACCACGTCGATCAGGCTGACTTCGCCACCATGGCTGGCCAAACCGGGATTGATCTCGGTTTGCAGGTAGTAACTGATGCGTTCGTTAAGCGGGCTGTCATCATTGACCATCGGCACTTTCGCGTTCGGCGCTTTGATGGTCAGTTGGCCGCCCATGCGGTCAGTGGCGTAATCAACCACGGCATCATCAAGGAACGGCTCACTAAGGGCATCGATCCAAGCGGTGAAGGTTGCCAAGCCCAAGGCAGTGTCTTCAACCTTCTGCTCGCCTGGCTTGCAGTAGGCAATGCAGGTTTCTGCGTACTGGGTGCCTGGCTGGGTGATAAACACGCGAATGCCCATACCCGGCGTGTTCTGCTTGCTCAGCAGGTCAGCCAAATAATCGTGGGCAGCGTCAGTAATGATAATGGTGCTCATGGTAACTCCTCGCAAACATGGGCGCAGTGTACGCCACTCGCCAGCGACGGAAAAGTCCTAGTGTTTTAGTCGGAATAACATCCAGCTGCCACCATGAAGTCGATACCACCTTATCGGCACAGAAAAGCGGCAATCTCATCGGCAGCGCCGAGCAAATGCTGCTGATGGTTAAAGCCAGCGCTTTTTAAGGGTTTGAAGTCATGATCGCCGGCAGTCAGCCAGTACACCTCAATTGCGGCTGAGAGGTTGTAGCCGACAACTGCCTGACGATTGCCCAAGGCATCGCGCTCACCCTGGATGATCAGCGTCGGGGTTTGCAGTTGCGCCAAATGGGCGACCCGTGGTTTTTCTGGTTTGCCGACGGCGTAGAAGGGGTAACCCAGGCAGACCAACGCATCCGCGCCCAACTCATCGGCGAGCAAACTGGCCATGCGCCCGCCCATGGACTTGCCACCAATGGCCAACGGCCCTACGACCTGATGGCGCACTTGCTGGTAAAGCGCACGCCAGTGTTCCAGCAGTTTGGCCTGAGGGTTGGGCGGACGTTTTTTACCGTCTTGACGGCGCGCTGCCATATAGGCGAACTCAAAGCGCAGCACTGCAATCTTGCGCGCAGCCAGCAGTTGCGCCATTTCCTGCATAAACGCACTGTCCATCGGCGCACCCGCGCCGTGGGCCAGAATCAAGGTGGCGCGCGTCTCGCCTACCGGGCGATCCCACAGCAAAGCGTGCTCACCCTGTGTTTGCACGAATTGATCCCGGTCAATACCCACCTCTTGCCGTTTGTTCATGCGTGCCTCGCGTAACGAATCCGTTGGACTGCGGCGCAGACCGTAAAGGCCCGCAGCCGCTGATTTTCAATGACCTGCTTACAACCGTGGCGGGAAGCCCCGCCGATGAACACAACCAGCAGCAGCGCCTAGAACTACAAGGTGGTACGCCAATTCGCCATCATGACGCTGGCGTGGGGCATTGTCGGGATGGGGCTTGGCGTGTTTATCGCCGCGCAACTGGCCTGCCCTAACTCACCTTCAACCTGCCATGGACCAGCTTCGGCCGTTTGCGCCCGTTGCACACCAACACAGTGATCTTCGCCTTCGGTGATTGCGCACTGTTCGCCACCAGCTACTGCGCGGTGCAGCGCACCAGCCAGGCCACCCTGTTTGCACCTAAGCTCGCGGCCTTTACCTTTAAGGGCTTGCAGCTGGTGATTCTCCTGACTGCCATCAGCCTACCGATGGGCTGGACCAGTTCCAAGGAATACACCGAGCTGGAATGGCCGACCGACATTCTGATCACCATTGTCTGGGTCAGCTATGCCGTGGTGTTCTTCGGCACGGTGATAAGCGTACTGATGCAACACGAAATACTCGAAAAGAACATTGGCCTAATGGCGCTGATGATGGTCCTAGCCGTCAGCATCGGCGGCCTAACGCAGATCGTTCCGCTGTTCTTCCAAGACGTTACTAATGAGCCTGTGGCAGGCCTTAAGCCTTACACCGCGCTGCAACTGGAAGGTCGCGACATTTATATTCGCGAAGGCTGCGTGGGCTGTCACTCGCAGATGATTCGTCCGTTCCGTGCCGAAACTGAACGTTATGGCCACTATTCAGTGGCCGGAGAAAGCGTTTACGACCACCCCTTCCTTTGGGGCTCAAAGCGCACCGGTCCGGACTTAGCCCGCGTTGGCGGCCGTTACTCGGACGAATGGCACCGTGCACACCTGTATAACCCGCGCAACGTAGTGCCTGAGTCAAAAATGCCCGCTTACCAAT
>JAGGNC010000129.1 GCA_017886405.1 Pseudomonas sp.
GTATAGGCATGGATGTATTCCTCAACCTGTAACACCAGAAAAGCGATACCCAGAATCACTGTCAGCGCCAGCCATAGCGTCAGCGGCTTACGGTGGTTTTTGCGCAGCGCGTGGTGGGCGAAGGTCAGCGTGACGCTAGAGGTCACCAGCAAAATAGTGTTGATCAGCGGCAAGCCCCACGCGCTGATGGTGCCACTCGGCGCCGGGAATAGTTTCGGGTCTGGGGTATTGAGCAGCGGCCAGCTGTACTCGAAGCCCGGCCAAAGCATGTTGGCAATACCCTTGTCGCCTTCACCACCCAACCACGGTCCAGCCCAGGTGCGCACATAAAACAGCACACCGAAGAAAGCCGCAAAAAACATCACTTCGGAGAAAATAAACCAGCTCATCCCCCAGCGGAATGAGCGATCCATCTGCGGGCTGTACATGCCCGAGCGGCTTTCCTTGATTACATTACCGAACCAGCCAAACAGCATATAGGCGAGGAACAGACCACCAACGAAAAAGATCAATGGACCGTTAGAGTCGGCTCGATCAGCCTTCATATCGTTGAACCAGGTGCCTACGCCATAGACCGAAAACAGCATGCCCAGGGTAGCAATGATCGGCCACTTGCTTTGGGCCGGAACGTAATAGCTTTCGTGCGTTTCGTGACTCGACATTATTGTTCTCCTTATGGAGCCGCCCGGGTAAGGGTCGCTTGCGCCACCGGCGGTTTGCGCGCGGTGACATCAAACAAGGTGTAAGCCAGCGTGAGGTGGCGAACATCTGCCGGTAAGTCTCTATCGACGATAAAGCGCACCGGCATTTCAATACGCTCACCGGGCAGCAGTACCTGTTGGGTAAAGCAAAAGCACTCAGTCTTGTGAAAATAAGCGGCCGCCTTGGACGGTGCCACGCTGGGGATTGCCTGGGCGGTCATCGGCTTGTCCGTGGGGTTGTAGGCAACAAACAGCATCTGCGTACTGTCACCCGGATGCACCACCACCTCGTCAGCTTGGGGACCAAACTCCCACACCATATCGGCGGCATTAGTGGCCAAGAACTGCACGCGCACCTGGCGCTGCTCGTCCACCGTCTGCGCTCCTTCATAGACACCGGCAGTTTTACCGTTGATACCGAAGGCCTGGCACATCACGTCATAGATCGGCACCAGAGCGAAACCGAAGCCGAACATAGCCACCACCACCAAGGACAGGCGGATAACCAGACGACGAGTCGACAGGGTTTCACTCATTTATATATGCCCTTATTTCACATCCGGTGGAGTCTGGAAGGTGTGATACGGCGCCGGCGACGGCACTGTCCACTCCAGCCCTTCGGCGCCATCCCACGGCTTGGCAGCAGCCGGTTTGCCGCCACGGATGCACTTGATCACGATAAACAGGAACAACAACTGGGTCGCACCGAACATGAAGGCGCCAATGCTCGACACCATGTTGAAGTTGGCGAACATCATGTTGTAGTCGGGAATCCGCCGCGGCATGCCGGCCAGGCCGACGAAGTGCATCGGGAAGAACGCCATGTTCATGCCGACGAAGCTCATCCAAAAATGCAGTTTGCCGAGGGTCTCGTCATACATATGGCCGGTCCACTTCGGCAGCCAGTAGTAGGCCGAGGCGAAAATGCCGAAGATCGCCCCTGGCACCAGTACGTAGTGGAAGTGCGCCACCACGAAGTAGGTGTCGTGGTACTGGAAGTCTGCCGGAGCGATGGCCAGCATCAAGCCGGAAAACCCGCCGATGGTAAACAGAATGACGAACGCTACGGCGAACAACATTGGCGTCTCGAAGGTCATTGAGCCACGCCACATGGTCGTCGCCCAGTTGAACACCTTGACCCCAGTAGGCACGGCGATCAGCAACGTGGCATACATAAAGAACAGCTCACCGGTCAGCGGTATGCCGACGGTAAACATATGGTGCGCCCAGACGATAAACGACAAGAAGGCGATGGACGCCGTTGCGTAAACCATCGAGGTGTAGCCGAACAGTGGCTTACGCGCAAAGGCTGGGATGATTGCACTGACCGCACCGAATGCCGGCAGGATCATGATGTACACCTCGGGGTGGCCGAAGAACCAGAACACGTGCTGGAACAACACCGGGTCACCACCGCCAGCGGCACTGAAGAAGCTGGTGCCAAAGTGAATATCCATCAGCATCATGGTCACGCAACCGGCCAGCACTGGCATCACCGCAATCAACAAAAAGGCGGTGATCAGCCACGTCCAGACGAACAATGGCATCTTCATCAAGGTCATGCCTGGCGCGCGCAGGTTGAGGATGGTGGCGACTACGTTGATCGCACCCATGATCGAACTGATGCCCATCAGGTGCACAGCGAAGATAAAGAAGGTGGTGCTTTCGGGTCCGTAGGTGGTCGATAACGGTGCGTAAAAAGTCCAACCGAAGTTCGGCCCGCCACCTTCCATAAATAAGGTGCTAATCAACAGACCAAATGCCGCTGGCAACAGCCAAAAGCTGAAGTTGTTCATGCGCGGCAGGGCCATATCCGGCGCGCCGATCATCAGCGGGATCATCCAGTTAGCCAGGCCAACAAAGGCCGGCATCACCGCACCAAAGACCATGATCAGGCCGTGCATAGTGGTCATTTGGTTAAAGAATTCCGGCTGCACAATCTGCAGGCCCGGCTGGAACAACTCAGCACGGATCACCATGGCCATACTGCCGCCGAGCAAAAACATGGCGAAGCTGAACCACAGGTACATGGTGCCGATGTCTTTATGGTTGGTGGTCAACACCCAACGCATCAGGCCTTTGGCTGGGCCGTGGTGATGGTCATGTCCGGCATGACCCTGGCCTGCATGACCCGGATCGATCACTGCACTCATGTCCTTACTCCTGAGCCTGTTTGAACGCGAGGATGTCTTTCGGCGTGACCATGTCCCCTAGCGCATTGCCCCAGGCATTGCGTTCGTAGGTGATGATCGCGGCGATGTCGACTTCCGAGAGCTGCTTACCGAAGGCGGCCATCGAAGTACCTGGCTTGCCATTGATCACGATGTCGATATGACCTGCAGCCGGACCGATGGCAATAGCTGAACCTTTCAGCGCCGGGAACATCGGCGGCAGGCCTTCACCACTTGGCTGATGGCAGGCTGCGCAGGCGGTGTTGTAGGCTTTCTCGCCACGCACCATCAGCTCATCCATGGTCCATTCTTTACTGGTGAGCTCCTTTTCGGCAGCGGCCAGTTGTTTGCGCTCGGCCAGCCAGGTGGCGTAGTCCTCTTTAGACTTGGCCTCGACCACCACAGGCATAAAACCATGATCCTTACCGCACAGCTCGGTGCACTGACCACGGTAGATGCCTGGCTCGTCGATACGCGTCCAGGATTCGTTGATAAAGCCAGGAATAGCGTCCTTCTTCACTGCCAGGGCCGGTACCCACCACGAGTGGATCACATCGGCAGCAGTGATCAGAAAGCGCACCTTAGTGCCAACAGGCACCACCAAGGGCTCGTCGACCTCAAGCAAGTAGTGCTCGCCTTTGGTGGCCGTGTTATTGATTTGGTCTTTGGGGGTGGTCAGGTTGCTGAAGAACTCGACATCTTCACCCAGGTATTTGTAGTGCCACTTCCACTGGTAGCCCGTTATCTGAATATCCAACTCAGATTCGGAGCTGTCATATATATCGATCAGCACCTTGGTGGCAGGGATCGCCATGACGATCAGGATGGCCAACGGCACCACCGTCCAGAGGATCTCGACTGTGGTGCTTTCATGGAAGTGTGCCGGTTTATGACCGGTGGAGCGGCGGTGGACGAGCATCGACCAGAACATGGCACCAAACACGATCACGCCAATGACGACGCAGATCCAGAAAATGGTCATGTGCAAATCAAATACTGAACGGCTGACCTCGGTGGCACCGGGTGTCATGTTGAAGCCCCAGCTGGCGTGCGCCGTGCTGAATACCAACCACAACAGGAGGCCCATCCAGACTCGTGGATGTCGCATCATTGCGGGTTCCCCTTAATTTTTCTTATTATCCCGCCGAATCGGTCAGTGGCTGAGCCATCACGCCTGTTCACGGTGAACATGGTTGTGAGGACTCTTCGTGCCGCCGCTGATTCGGAGTTATCAGGTACTGCCTTGCGAGTTCGAGTATAGACACGGCCTTGCATCTGGCAACACGAAAGCCGAAAAAAGTCAGACGCTATACTGCGCGTGCTAAAGGCTGGGCAGGCTGCGGGGGCGATTGGATTTCGGCATGCCGGATATAGCTGACTCGCATAACTGTTTATTAATTATGACAATAGGGTCTTAGCAGAAGCCCTGCGCCAGCTAAGGTTTTCGCCCATGTCCTCACCTCAGGAGTCGTCATGAACATTCCCGCTTTGCACGCACTGATACAACGTGCGCAACAACACGAAGCCAGTACTGGCCAGCTGGCGAAGCAAATGCGCAGTCATCTAAATCAACTGCATCCCTCTATCCGCCTACCCAGCACCGACACTGACGGGGTGCTATTGCGCTTTGTCAGCGCCTATATTGGACAGGTGCCAGAGCTGCTTCAGGCAGCCCATCAGGTTGCCCAGGAAGCTGGGATCGAGGCGCAAATCAAACCAGTGCTCACGGTGGCTGAGCAGTTTTTTCTGCAACCACCGGCACTGATGGCCGGTCATGAAGGGCTTGAAGGGTTACTTGATGAGGCCTATTTGGCTCACCGCCTGGTCGAAGAAGTGAACGATCGGTATATCACCCACCTCGGTGCACCACTGATTCCGCTGGATACCACTGTGGCTAATCTGATCGCTCACCAGCTGATCGGTGAAGCCTTCGCCAATCAGCTGGATGAAGCCGTGCAGCACGCCGTCGAGGGCTTGCTCGATAACGCCAGCTTTACTCAGGATTCGGTACTGGCCTACCGCGAGCGACTGCAAAACCCGCAGACCGAAGCCGCCTGGCGACGCTGGCCCTGCTTATCGCGTCAACTCGGGGTAGAGCTGCAGTTGGATGAAAGCCGCTCAGAGGGCTAGCTGTCCATTCCTGCTGTGGAAAGACGTCGCTGCGAACGCGCTTGAACCCATCGACGATGCTCGGCAGTTTCACTGCCGGTCCGCCCCGGCAATGGGATCGCCTGATGCTTGTATGGCATGTTTCGTCCTCTATAAGCCCTGAGAACACGCTGCTACGGCGACAGCCACAGGCGAGTCACATGCCAAGCGTCGCCGCCACTGACTCAGGCAGCAACTGATGCTGGTCGGATCCGATGGTCAGGAGAGTTGCCGACAGGCCCCCTGCACGGTAGCCCAGGCCTTGGCCCGCAGTACGCTGCATCTGAAAATCAACGTGGTTGATATCCTCGGTACCGGGGCTGGCAACTGCCTGGCTGCAGCCACCGGTGGCAAGGTGTTCACCGCGCGCAATGTCGGCGAGCTGCAGATGATGACGACCCAAGCCGCTGAGGATGTGCTGCCGCCGGCACACTGCAAACGCTAACAAACCCGACTAGGGCAGCTGCAGACCGCCGCCGACTTTGTGCAGAGCCCTCAAATGAGTGCCCAGCTGAATCAGATTGGCTTCTGTGGCCTGCAATTCGGCCAGGCGAGTGGGCTCCAGCAGGGTGCGGACTTCCTGATCGAGGTTGTCGCTGAGCTGACGCAGTTGCTGTTGGCGCGCCTGGCTTGCGCTTTCCAGACGTTGCCATTCGGCGCGCTGCGGCAGGCCGTAGCCGCCCTCAAGCAGTTCGGCCGGGCGACTGAGAAACCCGCTGTTGGCGAGAATCTGCTGCAGCGCACCGCCCGCCTTGTTCAACGTGGGGTCAGCGCCATCTCGGCCGCTCAAATAACGCCGCTTGAGCTCGTCTTGGGCCAGGAGTAACTGCCGGCGCAACGCCGCTTGCTCGAGCAGCAGCAGGGCCGCGCTGGTGCGCAGATCGGCGCGGGCGAACCAGGGCTGGCGCTGCTCAGCAGGCATGGACAGCCAGTCCTCGACCTGCGTCTGTGCAATCGGCAACTGCGCCTGTAACACGCTGAACATGGCCTGGTAACGGTCGCGGAACGAGTCAAAGCGATAGCCCAAACGCAGGGCCTCAGCGGCATCGTTTAACACGCTGCGGTCGGCCAGGTCGCGAGCCACCAAGGTGTCGAGCAAACCATTGGGCATGATGCTGTCGAGCGCTTGCAGATGCGGGTGTTGGCTGCCGCTGCGCAATAGTTTGAGCGTCTCCACCGCACAGTTGTTGGAGATAAACCAGTAATCGCCGTCATAACTCCAGTGCTGCTCGGCGGCGCGGGTAACCAGTTGCTCCAGCTGCGTGCGATCCAGCGTGAGCGGCACCGAGGCCAGGCTGCGCAGCTCAACCTTGGTGTATTCCTCAATCACCTGGCCCAGCGGCAGAACGAACAGCCGCGATGGATAAGCGCCGGTCAGGCCATCCCAGCTGGACAGCTGCACGTCGCCGACAAAGGCGCGGTAGGACAGCACCAGGTGCTCCTGCAGATCCAGCCGGCAATCCGGCCCACGTGGCCGGCCAGGCGCGCAGATCACCAGGCGCAGCATGCTGTGGCCCCAGCGGCTGGCCAGGGCATCGTTGGCTTCGGCCAGCAGGTAATCGACCTGATAAACCCGCTGCGGGTCGATGCTGCCAAGCGGTTGGCGGGCAAAATCGCGCCCGGCATTCAGGTAAGCCAACCCTCCAGCGCAAGGCTGTTGGGTCGCTGGCGTCCAAGCGAAATGCGCGCTCAGGTAGCGCGCCAACGAAGGTCGGCGGCAGGCGTAGCTGGGGTCGAGGAGAAAGTACTCCATGTTGACCGCAACAAACTCGCGTGAGTTGCTCAGCTCATAGCTGTCCGGGCTGCGCGCGACTTGGTGGTTGACCTGCTCGCGCGCGCCTCGTCGGCCGACGCGCTGCGGCCAGCCGGCCAGGTCAAGCAGCAGCGGATCATCGCTCAGGGTAAAACGCCGCACCGTCTGGCCCCGGCAGTGATCCGGCAGGCCAACAGCACCCAGGCTCTGCTCACGCTGGCGACACTGGTGTTGCAGCAGCCGCTCGGCCTGCGGCGAGAGTTGGGCGCGGTCATACAGGTGGGTGAGTTCGTGCAGCACCGTCGCCAGTAATTCGCGGCGCACGTTGCCATGGGGGCGTGAGGTCAGGGTGGTGGCGCTGCTGCCATCACTCAGCGCCGGCAGCAGCGCGGCATTCAGTTCGATCCCGCTGAAGCGCCCGGCGCGGCCATAAACCTCGACCGGCATCGCGCGCCAACGCACCCTGACGTGACGATTGAGTCGTTGCTTGAAACGCGGTGGCATGGCGCCCAGCGCTTCTTGCAGCAGCTGCTGACTGGCCTGACGCTCGCTAGCGCTGAGTTCAGCGTCATCTAACTGCAGGCGCAGCTGTGCCTGGCTAAAGGTGCTGACCAGTAGCGCCAGCGCCAGCAGCCAGGCACGCGGCCAACTCACAGCGCCAGAATGGCTTCGGCCAATACCCGGTCGGAAGCGCCCTGCGCTTCAGGCACTTGGCTGCGGATGGTGTTGATGGCCGCCTCCAGTTGCGCGCCACGGATCGTCCCCTCACTCGCGACGAAGCTGGCTGCGTCATCGCGGGCCGCCAGGACGATTTTCGAATCACGCACCGACGTAGTGGTATCCGAGGTGAAGTCAAATGTGCGATCCAGCGCGCGCACGATGATATTGCTGGTTGCCACAAGGGTTTGCGCCTGGGCAGTCGCACTGAGCAAGGCAATTGCAACTACGGCACTGAGCAAGATAGGGCGCATATACATCTCCAAAATTAGCCATCAAATCGATTGGACTGGCCTAGACAGCAGTGTGCCACACAGTTGCGCCAGCGCTTCTGGCTAAACGCTGGCAGCGCACGTACTCAGAGGCTAAGGATGGCGGTTGCTAGCTGCATATCGTCGCCTTGCAGCGTCGGCACCTGCTGACGGATATGCTGCAGAGCAGCCTCCAGGCGCACCCCACGGATGTTGCCCTGGCTGGCGACAAACGCGGCTGCATCATCGCGCGCGGCCAGCACGATCTTGTCATCGCTAAAGGACGAGGACACATCGGAAGTTGCCTCCGAGGTCGCCCCGACTGCCCCTACCACCGCATCGGTGGTGACCACAAAGCTGGTAGCGCTAGCGGTGCCGGTCAGCGCCAATAATGCAGTAAGGCTCAACGTCTTTATCACATTCATATCCACTCTCCTGAAAAGGCCCAACTGACAGGCTGGGTTCAGTGTAGACCCTGACTGTACGGGTTGGTTGCCAGGCTGCTTAGCGCCAGAACGGCTTTGCCAGCACGGCCTGCCGCTGCGCCTCGGTGATGCCAGCGTCCGCCAGCTGACAGCTATCGAGCCGCGTCAGTTGGCTGCGGCGGGTATGCAGATGCGCTGCCAGCCACAGGGCGCGGCATCGGTGCGTAACAAGAGCGGGTGATCCACCTGAGTGTTTTGCGGGTGCTGATGTTTGACTGTGCGTTCCATGGTGCAAGTCCTTGTCAGAGACAGAAGAGGGCAGCCGATGGTGTGCGGGAGGGCGCAGCAGGTGCAGAGACAGCGCCGGTAAATTGTTATGGCGCAGTTAGCTTTTTACAAGAACTGTACCGCTTAACCGCGCAGCAGACTGTTGTAGCCAAGCAATTGCCTGGGCACTTTTCCCGGCACATAAAAAGAAAGCCCCAGCACGCAGGGCGCTGGAGCTTTCAAAAATCCCATAAAGGGAGGAGCAGAAATCGGTGTCTGACCGCCATTAACGCCAGAAAGGCTTGCTCAATTCAGCATGGCGCTGCGCTTCGCTGATACCGGCGTCTGCGAGCAGGCGGGGGTCCAGGCGAGCAAGCTGGCGACGGCTAACCACACGGCGCTGCCATTGCAGAACAGCGGTGAGCATGCGCAGCGGCAGAGCGCTGGAGCCGGTGGATTGGCTGTGATCGAAAAACAGGTCGGAACTGAGGGTACGTCCCATGATGGTCATCCTTCCGCTTGTGGCGGTTCAGTGGTGTGTTGCGATGGGAGAATTATCGCCATTGCCCAGACTTCGCTGTAGCCACAGCTGGATGAAATTGCAGCATAAATAGATAGCTTGCTTTGTAACTGTTTGACCTGTTTTTCATTTAACTGTACGTGCCATAAGTGCTTTAGCCTATAAGTCGTATATAAACAGATAAAAAACCTACTTTAGTAGCTAAAGCTTAGTGAATACATATAGGTACAGTTGCACATTGCACTTGTGTGACAGCTGGCCTGTTTTCCAGATTTATCCCTGGCAAAAACACTTTTCTGATCGAGCGGACAGAAAAAAGCCCAGCTCTTGAGCCGGGCTTTTTCTACAACGGCGCAGCGAGGTTTACTCGACCGCTTTAACCATATCTTCGATGACTTTCTTGGCGTCGCCGAAGACCATCATGGTCTTGTCCATGTAGAACAGCTCGTTGTCTAGGCCGGCGTAACCGCTGGCCATCGAGCGCTTGTTGACGATAACGGTCTTGGCTTTGTAGGCATCCAGAATTGGCATGCCGGCGATCACCGACTTCGGGTCGGTCTTCGCTGCTGGGTTGACCACGTCGTTGGCGCCCAGCACCAGCACCACGTCGACTTGGCCGAACTCGGAGTTGATGTCGTCCATCTCGAACACTTGCTCGTAAGGCACTTCTGCCTCGGCCAGCAGGACGTTCATGTGGCCAGGCATTCGCCCGGCTACTGGGTGGATCGCGTACTTCACGGTGACGCCACGG
>JAGGNC010000310.1 GCA_017886405.1 Pseudomonas sp.
AAGTTATGGCAGATGGCGGCGCTTAACCTGTGGCTGAATGAACACGGCCTGTAACGCTCTGCAGTGCGTGGGCTGGACATAAACAGCCACATCCACCCCACGCTAATCACCGCACAGTCGTAACCCGGATGTATTGCGCGGTTGTCACGGCACCAGCCACGCCCCGCTGCAGAACGGGCGTAGCGATAGAGGACGAGGGATAATCCAATGCGCGACACTGCCATCAACCAACGCTTGCGGCGCGGCCAGACGCCCTCATATGAGCGCTTGCAAGCCCGCTTTGCCGAAGCCCCCGGCGACACGTTGGGCCAACCCAAAGTCTTGCACTGCGGCTGGGGACGCCTGCTGATTGGTCATACCTACCCAGATGCCGCCGCCGTGGCCAGCGATCTGCTCAATGAACAGGCCGGCGAGCGCGATATCGCCCTGTATGTCGCCGCGCCGCATCAGGTGCTGGCGCAGGCGCCGCAGCAGCTATTTCTTGACCCCTCGGACACCCTGCGCTTGTGGTTCACCGACTACCGCCCGGCGCGACGTGGCTTTCGCGGTTATCGGATTCGGCGCGCGCACAATGCCGAGGATTGGCAGGCAATCAACACGCTCTACCAGCTACGCGGCATGCTGCCGATTGACCCGAGTAAACTCACCCCGCGCCATCTTGGCGGGCCGGTATATTGGCTGGCGCAGGATGAGGACAGTGGCGCGGTGATCGGCAGCGTCATGGGCCTCAACCACTACACAGCCTATCGAGACCCGGACCACGGCAGCAGCCTGTGGTGCCTGGCGGTTGATCCGCGCTGCAGCCGGCCGGGGGTCGGCGAAGTGCTGGTGCGTCATCTGATCGAGCACTATATGAGCCGTGGGTTGAGCTATCTCGACCTGTCCGTGCTGCACGACAACGATCTGGCCAAAGGGCTCTACGCCAAGCTGGGCTTTCGCGAGTTGCAGACCTTCACCATCAAGCGCAAGAACGGCATCAACGAAGCACTGTTTATCGGCCCAGGCCCACATACGCCGATGAACCCCTACGCGCGAATCATCGTCGATGAAGCGCTGCGCCGCGGCATTGAGGTGCAAGTCGACGACGCCGACGCCGGCTTATTCACCTTAAACCATGGCGGCCGGCGTATTCGCTGCCGCGAGTCGCTGAGCGATCTGACCAGCGCGGTGAGCATGACCCTCTGCCAAGACAAGCGTCTGACTCACCGAGCCCTGGCCCAGGCTGGCCTGCACCTGCCCGCCCAGCGCCTGGCCGGTAGCGCTGAGGAGAATGCCGCGTTCCTCGCCGAGCACGGCAGTTTGGTGGTCAAGCCTGTAGATGGCGAGCAGGGCCAGGGCGTGGCAGTAGACCTGTGCACCTCACTGGACGTGCAGGAGGCCATCGAGCGCGCCAGCCCCTTCGACAGCCGCGTGCTGCTGGAAAGTTTTCACCCGGGCTACGACCTGCGCATCCTAGTGATCGGCTTTGCCGTAGTGGCTGCCGCCATTCGTCGTCCGGCCGAAATAATTGGCGATGGCCAACACAACATCGGCGAGCTGATTGATACACAAAGCCGCCGCCGACAAGCCGCCACCGAGGGTGAAAGTCGTATCCCTCGGGACGCTGAAACCCTGCGCACCCTGCATACCGCCGGGGTCGACTACAGCAGCGTGCTGCCGGCCGGCCAACGCCTGGCTGTGCGTAAGACCGCCAACCTGCATACCGGCGGCAGCCTCGAGGACGTCACCGAGATTCTCCACCCAGTGCTTGCCGATGCGGCAGTGAAAGCAGCTCGCGCGCTGGACATCCCGGTAGTCGGCCTCGACCTACTGGTGCCAGCTGCCGATCAGCCTGAGTACGTATTTATCGAAGCCAATGAGCGCGCCGGCCTGGCCAACCATCAACCACAACCCACCGCCGAACGTTTTCTCGACCTGCTGTTTCCGCTGAGCCAGGTGGGTTGAACGTCCGAATACGCCGCGACACACAGCGCCAGCCAGGAGCCTAGTAATTACCCAAGCAGCTAGGTGTCGCAAACCGCTTTGACCATTTTCACAAGGAGACTTTTTATGCAGCACCTCCCCGAGCCTGATCTGGTTTACCTGCAGAAGGTACTGCTGGAGATGCTCGCCATCCCCAGCCCCACCGGCTTTACTGACACCATCGTGCGCTACGTGGCAGAGCGGCTTGAGGAAATCGGCATCCCCTTCGAGATGACCCGGCGCGGCACCATTCGCGGCACCCTTAAAGGCAAGCAGAGCAGCCCCGACCGCGCGGTATCGGCGCACCTCGATACCATTGGCGCCATCGTCCGCGAACTGCAGGACAACGGTCGCCTGGGCCTGGCCGCAGTCGGCTGCTGGTCGAGTCGTTTCGCCGAAGGCAGCCGCGTTAGCGTGTTTACCGATCACGGCGTGGTTCGCGGCAGTGTGCTGCCGCTGATGGCCTCCGGGCACGCGTTTAACACCGCTGTCGATCAACTGCCGATCAGCTGGGACCACGTCGAACTGCGCCTGGATGCCTACTGCAGCACACGCGCAGACTGTGAATCGCTGGGTATCTCGGTCGGCGACTTTGTCGCCTTCGACCCGCTGCCGGAATTCACCGCAAGCGGCCACATCAGTGCCCGCCACCTCGATGACAAAGCCGGCGTCGCCGCCCTGCTCGCCGCACTCAAGGCCATCAAGGAAAGTGGCCTTGAACCTGAAATCGATTGTCATCCGCTGTTTACCATCACCGAGGAAGTCGGCTCCGGCTCGGCTGCCGCGCTGCATTGGGATGTCAGCGAGTTCGTCAGCATCGACATCGCCCCGGTCGCGCCGGGTCAACAGTCCAGCGAACATACCGTCAGCGTGGCGATGCTGGACTCCGGCGGGCCTTATGACTATCACCTGTCGCGTCAGCTGCTGCGCCTAGCCAACGAGAATGAAATACCCGTGCGCCGCGACCTGTTTCGCTATTACCACAGCGATGCACAATCGGCGATCACCGCCGGCCACGACATCCGTACCGCCCTGCTGGCCTTCGGCTGCGACGCCACCCACGGCTATGAACGCACCCATATCGACAGCCTCAAGGCCCTCAGCCGCCTGATCGCCGCGTACCTGCTCAGCCCTCCGGTGTTTGCCAGCGATGGCCAGCAAGCGCAGAGCTCATTAGAGCGTTTCAGCCATCAGCTGGAGCATGATGCGCAGATGGAAAGTGACACCCGCGTGCCCACTGTCGACAGTCTGCTGCGCTCTCGCGATCAGGACGCTTGAAGGGTCGCGCGCATCCGGGCAAAGTGACGGCATGAAGCGGGGCCGGATCAGGCTTCGCAGGCCGTTGAAAAATGCAGGCAAAACCGTGCTTAACGCCGTTTTTGCCACCGTAGGTAGTTTTTCAACGGCCTGCTAGATAAGAATATTGAGGTCGGTGAATGCCTCGAATATGGCTGGCGATGGTACTGTTCTGCCTATGCGGGCCGGCCTGGGCGCTGTCGCCTGCAACGCTGGATAGCCGCGACGTGCGCCTGTCGCTAGGGCCGTCCATGGCCTATCTGGAAGACCCCAAGGGCGAGCTAAGCATCAAACAGGTCGCCGCATTAGCCGACGAGCGCTTTACCCCGGTACAGCGCGATCACGCCAACCTTGGCAAGAATGATTCGGTCTGGTGGTTCAAGGTAAAGCTGAACAACAGCCTGACGCAAAACCTAGGTGGCTACCTAGAGATTAACTATCCGTTACTCAACCACCTGCAGATTTTTATGGCCTCTGCCGATGGCCAGTGGCAGATGCAAGAAAGCGGTGACCGCTATGCCTTCTCTCAGCGCCCGGTGCAGGTGCGCAACTTCTGGTTCCCGTTAGAGTTGGTACCTGGCGAAAACACCCTGCTGGTGCGCGTTGACACCACCAGTACGGTCTTCATTCCAATGCTCTTCAGTACCTACCAGGCCAGCGCCGCCGCCCAGGAAAATCTGATGGGCGTCAACGGTGCGTTCTACGGCGTGTTGTTTGCGATGTTCTGCTACAACCTGTTTCTGTTTATCTCGCTGCGCGAATCAGCCTATTTCTGGTACCTGGTGTACAACCTGAATATGGGGCTGTTTACCGCCAGTTTCGACGGGATGCTGTTCAAGCTCTTACCCGAGCACATCGGCCTGCAGTCGGTCAGCATCTATATTCTGATGTACATCTACTGCCTCACCGCCACCCAATTTAGCCGCCACTTTTTGCATACTGCGCAGTATTTTCCGCGTCTAGATCTGGGCCTGCGCGTGTCGATGCTGCTGGTTGTCGGCGCTCTGGTATCGGGGCCGCTAATCGGCCTGCAAGCCTGGAGTATCCTGGCCAGCCTGGCCGTGCTGGCGGTGTCGTTGGGATTGCTGCTCAGCGGTGCGTATGTCTGGCGTAAGGGGCTGCGTTACGGCTCCTACTACATCCTCGCCTGGGGCATTCTGCTGGTCTCGTTCATCATCGCCACCACGGAGTCTTTGGGCGTGGAACTGTATAGCCTGTATGGCCTGTATGGCGCGACGATAGTCAAAATCGGCATAACCATTGAGCTGATCACCTTGTCCATTGGCCTGGCCGATCGCATCAATCTACTCATAGACGAAGGTTTTCAGTCGCGCCGCGCTGAGCAGGCGGAACCGAGAACCTGGGAGCGTTTCTTGGCCAAATGACCATGAGATCCGCACCCCGCTCAATGGCGTCCTGGGCATGCTGCAACTGCTCAAGGACACATCGTTGGACCGCAGCCAGCGCTTCTACGTCGACACCATCTCCAGCTCAGGCAGCTCGCTGATAGCGGTAATCAACGACATCCTCGACTACGCGCGGATCGAATCCGGCAAGCTCAGCCTGGAACATATCGACTTCGACCTAGAAGAACTGATTTCCGACACCCTCAGCCTGTTCACTGGGCAGGCACTGGATAAGCGCCTGCACCTCTACGTCAGCCTGGAGAATGGCGTACCGCGCCGCGCCACGGGCGATCCTACCCGACTCAAGCAGGTGCTGATGAACCTGCTCAGCAATGCCCTGAAATTCACCGCCGAAGGCCACGTGGCGTTGAATGTCAGCCGGCGCAAAGACACTCAGGGCAACCCGCATTTGGTCTTCGCCGTCAGCGACAGCGGCATCGGCATCAGTGATCACGCCCTGACCCAGCTGTTCGAGTCCTTCGCCCAGGGCGACTCGAGCACCACCCGTCGCTATGGCGGCAGCGGCCTGGGTCTGGTAATCAGCAAGGAGCTGGTGGAAATGATGGGCGGACGCATTGAGGTGCAGAGCACGCCAGGCCAGGGCACCCGCTTCGCCTTCGATATGCCCCAGGCTGACGAGCCGCAGCCCGCTGACCCGCTGCACGCACTGCTTAAGGGCCGCACAGCGTTGCTCACGTCCCTTGATGGCCTGGGCCTCGACGCCCTAAGCCGCCTGCTGGGTCGCTGGGGCATGCGCACCGAGCGCTGCCAGAATCCAGAAACCCTACTCGGTTATATGGCCGGTTTCGGCGCCCCGCCCTTATTGATACTGATGGCCCCCTGGCCAGGCAGCATCGAACACTGGTTGGACTCACTGCGCCCGCTGCTTCAGCCAGGGCAACGCGTGCTGCTTATTTGCCCACCTGAGCAAGGCGAGCAACTGCCCAGCTGCGCCGGCCTGCGTCTACTTGGTCTGCCACAACCGCTGGCAATCAGCGCACTGCGCAGTGCCCTGCTGGAGCTTTATGAAGAACCCCGCATTGCCGAAATCAAACCGCTGCCCATAACTCACAGCGATACCGGCATCGCGCCGAGTATCCTAGTGGCCGAAGACAACCCGGTAAATCAACTGGTGGTGCAGGGCTTTCTGAAAAAGCGCGGCTATAACGTGCGCCTCGTAACCAACGGCTTAGCCGCGCTAAATGAATACCAGCGCGACCCAAGCGCTACACAATTGATCCTGATGGATTGCGAGATGCCAGAGATGGATGGCTTCGAAGCCACCCGGCAGATCCGCCGCCTAGAGCGTAAGCACAATCTACCTGCGGTACCCATCATCGCCCTGACCGCGCATATCCTTGATGAACACCGCCAACAGGGGGCCGAATCGGGGATGAATGACTTCCTCGGCAAGCCGCTGGACAGCGCCAAGCTATTCAGCACCCTGGATATCTACCTGAAGCCAGCCGACCCACCCGCCTAGTAAGCACGCAGCAAGCATGGTCAGTCAGGGCTGCGCGCGTTAGCATCGCCGCTGCGCCCTGGAGACCCTACCGTGCTGATCCCTTCCGACCTGCTCGAAGCTGACACCCTGACCCGCCTGATCGAAGACTTCGTCACCCGTGACGGCACTGATAATGGCGACGAAACCCCACTGCACACGCGGATCGAACGGGTACGCCATGCCCTCAGTAAAGGCCAGGCAGTAATTGTCTTCGATGCAGAAAGCCAGCAATGCCAGCTGGCGCTGAAGCGCGATGTGCCAAAAGCATGGCTGGATGCAGCGGAGGGATAAGTGCACTGCAGGCCTGTGCTTGGGTTTAGTCGCCACACACCTCAACTCAACCGCCTAAAGGTGAAATCAGGCGCTAACCGCGAAGTCCGCCCTCGCGCTCCCAGGCGCAGCGCACGCGCAACTCACCTTCCTGCGGGCTGTGAAAGCCGCTGTCCGACTCCCAACGAAAGGTGTGCGTACCGTTGAGCTCAGTTTCTAGGTGTACCACCACGCTGGCCCAGTAGAGACGCTTAAGCAACGCCTCGAACTGCTTGATCCACAGGCTCCACTCATACTCCACCGTGCGGTAGCTAGCACCGAAGTGAATCACCTGGGTCTGGTACAAACCATCGCCCGGCTGCTCGCAACAGGCAAACATCTCCCGCCCAAGAAAGCTCCAGGCAGCGCCTGCGGGTAGCTCATCGAGCACCTGCCGGTTGATGTCGCGACGCACACGGCTTTCCTCCGGACTGTCCGCCGGGCAGTCACGGATACAACCATAAACGATGGATTCGGACTCCACGCAGGCACTCCAGCAAGTCAAGGCTGCCTTCTATCACAGCCTCAAAGACCAAGGAAGGAACTGCTGCTTAAAAAGCGTTATTGCACCGGCAAAGGCTTGCTCAGGTAGGCGCGCGCCTTGGTCCATGCCGCATCACCCAGGCCAGTAGCGTCATCAACAGCGCAAGCCCCGTCAGCACCATGAACGGCAACTGGTAGTTGCCGGCCAGATCCCGCGCCAGGCCGGTTAGCACGGGCGTCAGAAAGGCCAAACTGTACCCCATAAACAGCATCATCGCCGTCCAGCGGCTGACCGCCAGGGGCGAATCTGCCTCATACAACGGCAACACCAGTGACAAGGCAAAGGAGCCGCCCAGGCCGAAGCCGATGGTGACCGCCCACAACTCGGGCAATACAGTAGGCTGGAAGGTGATCATCATCAGGCTGATGGACGACAACAACCCGCAACCCATCAGCAACACATAGCGGTTGTGGAAGCGCTGCGCTAACCAGGGCAGCAGAAAAGAGCTGGGCAAGCCCATCAGCATCGACACACTAAACAGGCTATTGCTGTGCAACACACTCAACCCTGCCTCCTGATAACGCGCCACCGCCCACGTAGCCAGGGCATAGAACAACCCCGCCTGCAGGGCAAAGAATGCGCTGATCAGCCAAGCGCGCGGCTGCCGCCAGGGCAAGCCACCTGAAGTCTCAGTGTCGGCCTCGGTACGGTTGGGCAAACACAGCCACAACAACAGTCCCAATAGCGCCGGCAACGCCCATACCGCCAAACCACGGGTCCACTCATCGCCCAACCACTGCGTAGCCGGCACCGTGAGCACCGCACCACCGGCGCCACCAATTGCCATGCTTAGCGAATACCAGCCCACCACGCTGCCCATGCGCCCGGCAAAATGCCGCTTGATAAAGCCTGACAGCAAGGGCCCTGCGACCGCAATTGCCGCCCCCAACAGCACCGCACTGCCAATCAAAATCGCACTGGCATGCGCAAACACACGCAGCGACAACGCTGCTGCAATAACCGCCATACACAAGCCGATGGTACGCTCCAGGCCCAGACGCAGCGCTAATCGCGGCGCAAAAGGCGCTAGCAGCCCCATTAACAATACGGGCAGCGCAGTGGTCAGGCTGATTAGGCTGCGACTCAAGGCCAACTCTGTGGCAATCCGCTCGATCAGCGGAGCCAGGGAGGTGATGCCGGGTCTTAAGTTGATTGCAGCCAGAACAAGCGCCAGCAACAGCATGGCCCGAGGGAAAGTTTTCACAGTAAATCCATCAGTTTCGCGGCCAGGCCGACATGGCCGCAAACATTAGAGAGCACGCTCATCGCCAACACGCTCGAACGATGAGTCGCTGACCGATAAATCAACTAACCGTTTTCGGTCAGTCAGTCCTGCTTGGGTCTTGGCGTGCGCATCTTGTCGGCCATTGTGGTCATTTCGTGGTACAGCGACTGCGGATCCTGCTGCTTCAACGCCCACGTCAGGCGGCCCTGCTCATGAGGCAGAATCATAAACTCGCCCTTAGCGATCTCTTCATAAATATAGTCCGCAACGTCAGCCGCACTAATCGGTGAGCTTTCCAGCAGCTTGCCGACCTGCGCCTTCATCGCCGGCGAAGGGCTCCGAAAGGAATCAAGCAAGTTGGTCTGGAAGAACGATGGGCACACCACGTGCACGCTGACCTCCTGCATCTTCAACTCGATCAGCAGGCTTTCCGACAGCGCCACTACACCGGCCTTGGCCACGTTATAGTTACTCATCGCCGGGCCCTGCATCAACGCCGCCATGGAGGCGATATTGACGATCTTACCTTTGCTCTTTTCCAGCAGCGGCAAGAACGCTTTGCAGCCCTTGACCACGCCCATCAGGTTAATCGAGATCTGCCAATCCCAATCCTCCAGTGACAGCTCGCTGAAGAAACCGCCAGAAGCAACGCCGGCGTTGTTGACGATCACATCAATGCCACCGAGCTTCTCCTCACACGCCTGAGAAAACGCCGTCAGCTGGCTGTAATCACGCACATCGCAGCGCTGGATAAAGCCATCACCACCGGCCTCACGGACCAGCTGCAGGGTTTCCACCAAACCCGGCTCATTGACATCCGACAGCGCCAACTGCCAGCCCTCACGCGCCCAACGCAAGGCAATCTCACGCCCTAAACCCGAACCCGCGCCGGTGATCATCATGCGATTTTGCATAGGAAAGCTGCCTTCGATGCTGTTATTGATGGGGCCAGTGTAGCTGGGGAAATTATCTAGCCCTTACACCATCATTCATCTGAATAAGGCGGCCTAAGCTCAACTCACGGCCGTCGCCGGCGCGGCCAAAACAGCACGCCATAAATCAGCGTATTCAGCAGCAAGACGAAAAGCGCCAGGCCAACCTGAATCTGCGGCGTCAGCCCAACTGGATAGATCATCGGCAACACATAATGCTCGACGAAACCACCGTTATACCCAGCCTGCCCCGCGGCCAAGCGTAGGCTTTGCTCCAGCGGCGTTAGCGGGCAGGGCCAATGCATCAACTCCACCAACACGCCCCACAAGGCTGCGGGCACATGCAGCCAGACCAACCCAGGCCAACGCCACACCAACAACCCACCCAACACCGCGAACAGAATAAACAACAGGTGCACCACCACCACGCCATCTGCCGCAACGGCTGCCCAGAACATAAACTTCTCGCCTCTAATCCCCGGACTTATTCCTGCCGCACAACACG
>JAGGNC010000228.1 GCA_017886405.1 Pseudomonas sp.
CATGCCGATGGTCGCACCGGTTTTCTGCTCAATCGGCAGGTTGCGCGGGTCGTATTGGCTGGAGAGGATTTTCGGCAGCCACTTCTCGGCCACATCCCCTTGCAGCTTGAGCGCCGGCACGCTGGCAAAGGTCATGGTCAGCGGGCAACCACTGCCGGCTTCGGCTTGGCTGTGCAGGTAACTCATGACGGCGCGGGCCACCTGCGCACCGGCACGCGGCTCCGTCCAGGGCATTGTCGGCAGACCGTGGGCAATGGCGGTGCTCATCAACTGGTGATACGCCGGGTGAAACTCCACTAAATCGACGCGATGGCCATAGCGGTCATGGCTTTTGAACACCGGTTTATTTTCGTTGGCGAGAAAGCCGGCGGCCATCAGCTCGCCGCCCGCCAGGCCGCCATAGTCGTCTAGACGCTGCTCGGCCCAGCCAGCGCCGAAACGTTTGTTCCATTCCTGCAACGGCAGATCAACGCGGTAGAGGTTGGCGCCGTCCAGCGGCGGCACTTGGTTGAACACATCATGGGTTTCGGCATGTTGGCTGGCACTCATGGCTGAGGCTCCTCTTCGGGCAATTGAGCGCCCACGGCGCGTAAACAGAAGGTCACCAAGCCCTGGCTGACTTCTGCCAGGCTGGGGGCGGGATAACCGGCTTCGCGCGCTGCGCGGGCCGGAGGCGACAAGGGGCCAACCAGGGCCTCGGCAATCGCCCCGACCAGGCAGGCAGCGACCAGATTGATCTGCTGCACGCGGAACACGCCAACCGCCGCGCCTTCGCGCAACAACTCGACGAATAACTCGGCATAGGCTTCACGGTAGAACAGGCGCTGTTCGTCCACCTGCGGGTCGACCGGCTCGGCAATCAGGGCGAAGGCCAACTGGCGGCTGTCCCAGGCCCGCGCGGCAAAACGCTCAAGGCCAGCGGCTAGACGCTGCACCGGGCTGCCGGGGCCACGCATGGTGAGCGCCAG
Source organism: Pseudomonas sp. (assembly GCA_017886405.1). Taxonomy (GTDB): domain Bacteria; phylum Pseudomonadota; class Gammaproteobacteria; order Pseudomonadales; family Pseudomonadaceae; genus Aquipseudomonas. The sequence continues at coordinate 969 of JAGGNC010000228.1, forward strand.
GGCATCGACCTCGCGCTGGCTGGCCTCGGCAAACACCTCGACAGCCAGGTCGCCCTTGTTGCGCACATGCCGGTACAGGCTGCCCGTGGCAATGCCCACATCCTCAGCCAGCGCCTGCATGGTTAGGGCGGCGAAACCTCCCTCGGCAACCCGCGCTAGGGCGGCAACGATAATGCGCTCACGCAGTTCCTGGTCGCGGTCGATACGCAGTGCGGTGGTGCGATAGGCCATGGTCTGAATCCTGATTCACTATTGATTAAGTGAATCAGGATTCAGACCATGGCTAAAGAGCGATTCCGGGCACAACAGCGGGCATATTGGCCAGCCGCTGGCGTATACCACCTCGCAACGTGTTTACGATCTCGCGCTAGAGCCATACAAGGCACAGACGATCAACACCGCGGTGTCGATCACTTCGATGCGCAGCGCCAGGATGTCGTTCGCCGAACCACCGCGTTTGAAGGCTTCAAGCTTGACTCCCGCCTCCTGCAGAATTCACCCACGCTCCTCTTTCATCACATTGATGCGATCGGCCAGGGCCAGTGACAGCAGGCCAACTTCCAGTACCGAGCCGATCTGGCTGGCATACATGGTGAGGAACATATTGGGCAGGTAAGCCAACAGCATCAGGGCACGTGGCTGAAGCGGTCTATTCACGGCATCGCAATGCCTAGCATAGGCCTCTGCGCCACAGCCCTAGGGAAACGGGCCCACGCACAATGCCGCTCACTTAAGCCACGTAAGCGGCATTTCCTTGCAGCTGAGAGCAGTCCGCGAGCATATAGCGCTTTGCACAGCCGCCCCGAGTGACATCCTGGATGGCTTTTTGGCCCGGCGAAAGCCCAGAATTCAGCGTCACACCGGCGTGCGACAGATCGTCCGCCGGGAGCGTTTTCCTAGCGTTTAGGGGCCTGCACGCCGTGGTTTGGTGGTAAGCTCGCGCACCATGAAAATGCCTACTTCTCGTCCCGTAGTGCTGTGCCTGTCCGGTCATGACCCTAGTGGTGGTGCCGGCCTGCAAGCCGATATCGAAGCCCTGCTCGCCCAAGGCTGTCACGCGGCTCCAACCGTGACCGCGCTGACTGTGCAGGACAGCGTCAACGTCCATGATTTTCGCGTGCTCGATGGCGAGTGGGTAATGGCCCAGGCCAATGCAGTGATAAACGATATGCCCGTAGAGGCCGTCAAGCTGGGCATGCTCGGCTCAGTCGAAATGGTCGAAACCGTGCTGGAAATCATGCAGCGCCTGCCGGGCATTCCACTGGTCTGCGATCCGGTGCTGCGTGCTGGCGGCGGCGGCGCACTGGGTAAGGATGAAGTTGGCTATGCCATGCGCGAACGTCTGTTTGCCATCTCGACCATCGCCACACCGAACCTGCCGGAAGCACGCATCCTCGCTGAACTGCCAGAGGGCACAGCTGATGAGTGCGCTGAGAAACTGCTGCCGTATATCCAGCACCTGCTGATCACCGGCGGCCATGGCGATGAGCACCAGGTGCACAACCGCCTGTACAGCCGTGATGGCAGCCGCCACACATTCACCTGCCAGCGCCTACCCGGCAGCTACCACGGCTCCGGCTGCACGCTGGCCAGTGCCCTCGCCGGCCGCCTGGCCTTGGGCCAAGAACTGGTCAGTGCCGTGCAATTTGCCCTCGACTACACCTGGCGCACACTGCGCGACGCCGAACAACCGGGCCACGGCCAGTACATTCCGCGGCGCCTGCCGCTGGATGCCTTTTGATAGAGCGCTGCTGATGGAGTACCTCTGATGAAACTGCGCGGTCTGTATGCCGTCACCGACAGCCAATTACTGGCTGGCAAGCTGCTGCCCTACGTCGAAGCCGCACTCAAGGGTGGCGCGAGGCTGCTGCAATACCGCGACAAGTTCACCGATGAGGCCCGCCGCCTGCGTGAAGCCGAGGCCCTGCGCGAGCTATGCAACCGCTATGGCGCAGCGCTGATCATCAATGATGACGCCGAGCTAGCAGCCCGCCTGGGCGTAGGGCTGCACTTGGGGCAAAACGACGGTTCGCTGTCCGTCGCCCGCGCCTTGCTTGGCCGCCAAGCAATCATTGGCGGCACGTGCCACGCCCAGCTTGAGCTGGCTGAGGCCGCCGCCAAGGAAGGCGTCAGCTACGTCGCCTTCGGCCGTTTCTTCAACTCCAATACCAAGCCCGGCGCACCCACTGCAGGGCTAGACCTGCTGGATGAGGCAAAAAGTCGCATCAACCTGCCCATCGTCGCCATTGGCGGCGTGACCCTGGACAATGCAGCATCGCTGATCGAGCGCGGCGCCAGCATGGTCGCAGTGGTCCACGACTTGTTCGCCGTCGCCTCGGCCGCTGAAGTCGAACAGCGCGCGCGCGCCTTCAGCCAGTTGTTCAGCACGCATTAATCCCTTTGCGGGCGGCCTGCCGCCCGCCTTGATAGTTGTGAGGCCCTGCCATGTCACGCTCCGAACTTCTTTTTAGCCATGCGCAGAAGCACATCCCCGGCGGCGTTAACTCCCCCGTGCGCGCCTTCAAAAGCGTCGGCGGCACCCCGCTGTTCTTTAAACACGCCGAAGGCGCTTACGTCACCGATGAAGACGATAAGCGCTATGTGGATTACGTCGGTTCCTGGGGCCCGATGATTCTCGGCCACAGCCACCCTGAAGTGCTCGACGCCGTTCGTAATCAGTTGCAGCATGGCCTGTCCTACGGCGCGCCGACCGCTATGGAAACCGAGATGGCTGATCTGGTGTGCAGCCTGGTGCCGTCGATGGAAATGGTACGCATGGTCAGCTCCGGCACCGAAGCGACCATGAGCGCCATCCGCCTGGCCCGCGGTTTCACCGGCCGTGACAACATCATCAAGTTTGAAGGCTGCTACCACGGGCATTCCGACAGCCTGTTAGTGAAAGCCGGTTCCGGCCTGCTGACCCAGGGCATACCGAGCTCTGCCGGGGTACCGGCGGATTTCGCTAAACATACCCTCACCCTGCCGTTTAACGACATCACAGCCGTCGAGCACATGCTCAGCGAGGTCGGCGATAGCGTGGCCTGCATCATCGTTGAGCCGGTGGCAGGCAACATGAACTGCGTGCCGCCTGCACCGGATTACCTGCAGGGTCTGCGCGAGCAGTGTGACAAACATGGCGTGGTGCTGATCTTCGACGAAGTGATGACCGGCTTTCGCGTTGCCCTCGGCGGCGCTCAGGCGCTGTATGGCGTCAAACCAGACCTGACCACCTTCGGCAAGATCATTGGCGGCGGCATGCCGGTCGGCTGCTTCGGCGGCAAGCGCGAGATTATGCAGTGCATCGCCCCGCTCGGCCCGGTCTACCAGGCCGGTACTCTGTCCGGTAACCCAATCGCCATGGCCGCTGGCCTGGCTACCCTGCGCCTGATCCAGCGCCCAGGTTTCCACGCCGAACTGACTGACTACACCCGCCGCATGCTGCAGGGCCTGCAAGCGCGCGCCGATGCCGCCGGCATCCCCTTTACCACCACACAAGCGGGCGGTATGTTCGGCCTGTATTTCAGCGCTGTCGATGACATCGTCACCTTCGAGGATGTGATGACCAGCGATGCCGAGCGGTTCAAGCGCTTCTTCCACCTGATGCTGGCCGGCGGCGTGTACCTGGCCCCGAGCGCCTTCGAGGCCGGTTTCACCTCCATCGTACATGGCGATGCCGAGCTGAAAATCACCCTAGACGCCGCCGAGCACGCCTTCGCTGAGCTAAAGAAATCCTGATGCAGTTCAGCAGCGCACTGTCAGATGGCCTACTGGCAGTGGCGTGCTTGGCATGCGCAATCGCCATCGGCAAAGCGCGCAAGCACTATGGTGAAGCTGATCAGCCGGCGTTGTTTTGTGCGCTGCTGGGTTTTTTGCTACCCGCCGCCGCGGCAGCAGCAGGGGTCATACGCTTTAGCTTCGACCCAAGCGCAGAGGTGGCGCACCTATGGTTGAGCCAGGCCAGCAGCTTTCTCGGCCTGCCGTTGCTCGGCGCAGCAGCGCTTGCACTGGGTCGTGGCTGGCAATGGAGCCGCGCCAACTGGGGACGCATCCTGTTAGGCCTGTGCGCCTTCTTCGAGCTATTCCGGCAGTTGAACCAGCTGGAGGATTATCGCCTGCTGCTCAACCTGGCGACCTTGCTACTGATTATCTATGCCGGCGCAGTGCAATGGCCTAGGCGCGCGCCGCTGGCTGCCGCCATTGCCCTGGCCGGACTGTTCTTGCTCGCAGGCCTGGGCGTTGGCACCGAGGGCTTTATCGGCCCGCTACGCCGTATCGACCTGTTCCACACCCTGCTGATACTGGCTTATCCGTTGCTGGCCTGGCTGCTGCTGAGCCTGCCCGGCAGCGCGAAACGCCGTAAGCGCGAAGAAAACCTAGTAAAGACTCTGTAACAACACTGCTGCTTATTTCATAATGTGACGGCCGCCGCGTTCCGGCGGCCAGGCGCATCGCCTGTTTTGCATCCCGAGGTCAATGGAATTTCATGAAACGCACCGGCCGCACCCTGTCTCTGGGCTGCCTGTTGCTCCTGCTGCCACTGCTCGCCTCGGCAAGCGGTAACTCCCTGCTGATTCCAGCACCCGGTAGCTGCTCGCTAAACACCGCCCCCGAAGAACTGCCCGACGCGCTGGAAGCCTGCCAACAAGCCGCACGCAATGGCGACCAGCAGGCAGAGTTCGAGCTGGGCGAGTTTTACTACGATGGCAAACGTATCGAGCGCGACTTAGATCAGGCACTGAAGTGGTTCGAGCAGGCCTCGTTGCAAGGCCATGCACAATCGCAGTACCGCCTAGGCATGATGTTCTTCCGTGGCGAAGGCGTGCAGGCGAATGCGGTGCAGGCCTATATCGTGCTGAAAATGGCCGCTGTGAACGGCTCGGACGACGCCATGGACAGCGCCGACCTGATAGCGGCACAAATGTCCCGCGATGAACTGGACATCGCCAGCCAGGTACTCGGAAAAATTTTCCGCAACTACCTGCTGGAACTACAGAACGCCGACCCCTTCATCTCGCCCTTCGCGCCACTGCCATAGGCTGGAAAACCGCGAAAGCGTTTTCCAGACAGTCTTAAACGAAATGCCGCACTGACAACGAGTGGTGGATGTAAAAAACGACATCCACCCTGCGCCCACAAACCTAACGAAGCGCCTATTTGTCTGGCATTGGCATTGGGAACGGCATCACATTGCCACTGCCCTTAGCTTCACTGATCTTCGGTGTACCCAGGCGTTCGACTTCGTCAATGCGGATGATTGCGTGCATGGGGATAAAGCTGCGCACCACACCGTCGAACTGCGCCTTGAGTTTTTCCTCGCTGGGGTCGACGACCACCTGGGTGCGCTCGCCGAAGACGAACTCCTCCACTTCCAGAAAGCCCCACAGATCGCTTTGAAAGATCTGCTTGGCGTACATCTCGTACACCTGACCCTGATTGAGGAAAATCACCTTGTAGATGGGTTCGCGCTTGCTCATGGTTATGCAGTTCGTACCAGTGGGATAATTTTAAGGGAGCGGATCATAGCATAGGCACCGAGCGGCCACGGCGAGGGGCTGTTGCCGTTTCGTCGCGAGCCGCGAACGAAAAGGCATCAGCCCTAGGAACGCGAGCAATCGGTCTCTATAATGCGCAGTTCGTCGAATCACCCTTGTTGAGCGCGCATGACCACGAAGCTTTATATCGAAACCCACGGCTGCCAGATGAACGAGTACGACAGCTCGCGCATGATTGACCTGCTGGGTGAACATCAAGCCCTGGAAGTCACCGAGAAAGCGGCAGACGCTGACATCATCCTGCTCAACACCTGCTCGATCCGTGAAAAGGCCCAGGACAAAGTATTTTCGCAGCTGGGCCGCTGGCAAAAGCTCAAGCTGGCAAACCCAGACCTGATTATCGGCGTCGGGGGTTGCGTGGCCAGCCAAGAAGGCGCGGCGATTCGTGATCGCGCGCCTTACGTCGACGTGGTATTTGGCCCGCAGACCCTGCACCGTCTCCCCGAAATGATCGACGCGGCGCGCACCACCAAGATCGCTCAGGTGGACATCAGCTTCCCTGAAATCGAGAAATTCGACCGCCTGCCTGAGCCCCGGGTCGACGGCCCAAGCGCCTATGTCTCGGTGATGGAAGGCTGCAGCAAATACTGCACCTTCTGCGTGGTGCCCTACACCCGCGGCGAAGAAGTCAGCCGGCCGATGGTCGATGTCCTGGCCGAGGTGCTGCACCTAGCCGAACACGGCGTACGCGAAGTCACCTTGCTCGGGCAGAACGTCAACGGCTACCGTGGCGCAACCCAGAATGGCCAGATCGCAGACTTCGCTGAGCTGCTGTATGCGGTGGCGGCCATCAACGGCATCGACCGTATTCGCTACACCACCAGCCATCCGCTGGAATTCTCTGACGCACTGATCACGGCCCACGCCGAGATTCCCGAACTGGTGAAATACCTGCACCTGCCGGTGCAATCGGGCTCCGACCGGATTCTCGCGGCGATGAAACGCAACCACACGACGCTGGAATACAAGTCACGTATTCGTAAGCTGCGCGCCGCCGTACCGGACATTCTGATCAGCTCGGACTTTATTGTTGGCTTCCCCGGTGAAACCGAAAAGGACTTCGAACAGACCATGAAGCTGGTCGAGGATATCGGTTTCGACTTCTGCTACTCCTTCGTCTACAGCGCACGCCCTGGTACTCCAGCAGCCGACCTGCCCGACGACACCCCGCTGGAGCTGAAAAAACAGCGCCTGGCACTGCTGCAACACCGCATCACCCAGCAGGGCTTCGAAAACAGTCGGCGCATGGCGGGCACCGTGCAGCGCATCCTGGTCACCGATTACTCGAAGAAAGACCCCGGTAGGCTCCAGGGCCGCACCGAGAGTAACCGGGTGGTCAACTTCCGTTCAGACAACGCGCGCTTGATCGGCCAGTTCGTTGATGTGCATATTGATGAAGCCATGCCCAACTCGCTGCGCGGCACCTTACTGAGCGAATCCATCGCGCTATAAAACCCTAGCGGCCCGAGCTTCCCCCTCGCGGCCGCTAGGGCTATTCTTCGCTCCATTACCCCAGCCGACTGGCGGCCATCACACGACCTTGAACGCAACCATAGAACCACTTCGTTTTATCCTTGAACCCTTTGAGGCTCGCCGCTTCGCAAACCTGTGCGGCCAACTTGATGAGCACCTGCGCCTGATTGAGGCGCGCTTGGGCATCGAGCTGCGTAACCGTGGCAACCAGTTCGAGCTGATCGGCACCGCTGGCCAGACCCGGGCCGCAGAGCAATTGCTGCGCAGCCTCTACCGCGAAGCCGAAACCACCGAATTGTCGCCCGATCTGGTGCACCTGTTTCTGCAAGAGTCCGGCATCGAGGAAATGAGCAATCCGGTCGTCGAAGCCAGCGTCGCGCTGCGGACCCGTAAAGGCCTGATTCGCCCTCGCGGCGCCAATCAGCAGCGCTATGTCAAGGCCATCCTCGATCACGACATCAACTTCGGCATCGGCCCGGCGGGTACTGGCAAGACCTATCTGGCGGTGGCCTGCGCGGTGGATGCGCTGGAGCGCGAGCAGATTCGCCGCATCCTGCTGGTGCGCCCGGCGGTGGAAGCCGGCGAGAAGCTTGGCTTCCTACCCGGCGACCTGTCGCAGAAAATTGACCCCTACCTGCGCCCGCTGTACGACGCCCTCTACGAGATGCTCGGCGTCGAACAAGTAGCCAAGCTGATCGAGAAACAGGTGATTGAAGTCGCGCCATTGGCCTATATGCGCGGTCGCACGCTAAGCAACAGCTTTATCATCCTCGACGAAAGCCAGAACACCACCCTGGAACAGATGAAGATGTTCCTCACCCGCATCGGTTTCGGCTCCACGGCCGTGATCACCGGCGATATCACCCAGGTCGACTTGCCGCGCGGCACCAAAAGCGGCCTGACCCATGTGATCGACGTGCTGCATGATGTGCCGGGCATCAGCTTCACCCACTTCAAGCCCAAAGACGTTGTGCGCCATCCGCTGGTGCAACGCATTGTCGAAGCCTATGAGCGCTACGAGAATCGCATCCACGGCAAGCTGGATGATGCGCAGGACAACGGCGGTGCTTGAGCTTGACCTGCAGATTGCCAGCGACGCCGCCAACCTGCCGAGCGCGGCGCAGTTTCGCGCGTGGTGCAGCGTTGCCCTGCGCCAGCGCACGGCAGACTCAGAGCTGACTATTCGCCTGGTCGATGAACCCGAGGGCCGCGCGCTCAATCACACGTGGCGTCATAAAGATTACGCCACCAACGTACTATCATTCCCGGCCGACGTACCGGACGAATTCCTGGATATCCCGCTGCTTGGCGATCTGGTGATCTGCGCACCGGTGGTTGAGCGTGAAGCGCATGAACACGCGAAGACCCGCGAAGCCCACTGGGCCCATCTGGTGATCCACGGCTGCCTGCACCTGCTCGGCTACGATCACATCGATGATGCAGAAGCCGAAGAGATGGAAGCGTTGGAACGAGAATTGCTGGCTGAATTAGGTCACCCCGACCCCTACACCGATCACGAATAACCGCCCCCTACAACCCAACTGAAAATACAAAAGGTTCCCGAGTAACCACCATGAGTGAAGACCGATCGAGCAGCGAGCAGACGTCCTGGTTTAACAGACTGACCCAGGCTTTTGCTCATGAGCCGAAAAACCGCAAGGAATTGCTGGAAGTGCTGCGCGAAGCGCA
>JAGGNC010000266.1 GCA_017886405.1 Pseudomonas sp.
GGGCTGATCAATTACCGTGATTTTGACTTCCGTTCGCCCATGGGCCGCAAGCTGGGCGCCTTGGCCAAATGGCGGCGCTTTCACCAGTTCCAATATTTCGGCCTGATCAGCGATGAGCTGATTGGCGGCTGCGCCTTGGCCAATCTCAGCCTGCTGGGCGTGGGCTTTGTGTATTTATTTCATCCCGCCAGTGGGCGAATCATCGAGCGTCAATTCAAACTGCCGTTGGGTTTTGGCAGCCAGTTCTCGCAGACGCCGAATCAGGGTGTGTGTGAACTGCGCAGTGGCGGCAATCTGCTGCGCCTGGAGAACAGCGCATCATCCAGGGAAAAACGCCTGCTGGTGGAGTTGGATGACGGCACCCGCATCGATGCCTGTTTTTCTGAGGCAGAGCCGGCGTTTCAGCCGATGTGCATCAACACCCAGGCGGGGATCAATGGCTGGGTCTATGCGCAAAAGGTGGCGGGCGTGCGCTGCACGGGGCAGGTGCGCAGTGCGCTGGGGGATTTCGACCTGGCGCAGATCGGCGCCTTCGCTCACCACGACTGGTCGGCCGGCTATATGCGCCCCGAAACCCACTGGAACTGGGCCTGCTTGTCTGGTCAGGCGGGCGAGCAGCGGGTAGGGCTGAACCTGTCTTGTGGGGTTAATGAAAGCAGCTTTACCGAGAATTGTTTTTGGCTGGATGGTGAACTGCTTAAGGTCGATACGGTGCGTTTTGCCTTTGATCGTGATCAGCCGCTGCAACCTTGGCTGATCAACGCCTATGACGGTCAGGTGGAGCTGCGCTTCGAAGGCCGCGGACTGCATAAGGAGCGGCTAAACGTGGGGCTGCTGGCGAGTAACTTCAAGCAGATATTCGGTCAGTTCAGCGGCGTATTGCGCCCGATTGGTCGGCCTGAAGTGCGCATTGATAACCTCTGGGGCTTTGTCGAAGACCAGTATGTAAAGTGGTGAAACCCCCTGCAGGCTTGCCTCGCTAGAAGGGCTATGGTTAGCTGGCTAATAATTAGTTTTTTATAGTTAAGAGTCGTAGTCAATGTCCGATACCGATCAACACCGTTTTGCCATGCAAGTTGCTCAACTCTCGCGCGCCTGGCGGGCTGAACTGGATCGTCGTCTGGTCGGTCTAGGGCTTTCCCAAGCCCGCTGGCTGGTGCTGCTGCACCTCGGTCGCTTTGCTGAGTTGCCGACCCAGCGCGAGTTAGCGCAGAGCGTCGGCGTTGAGGGACCTACCTTGGCACGGCTGCTCGACAGCTTGGAAGCGCAGGGTCTGGTCAGCCGTCAGGCGGTACCGGAAGACCGTCGGGCGAAGAAGATTGCCCTCAGTCCAGAGGCTCGCCCGCTGATTGAAAAGATCGAAGCGATTTCTGCGCAACTGCGCCAGGAAGTGTTCGCCGGCATCGACGAAGAGGAATTACGCCGCTGCCAGAAGGTTCATGCCCAGGTGTTGAGTAACCTAGAAAAACGCTGATGCGCGATGACCTGCAGGCCCTGCAGCACCGTTTCGGCCCGCGTTACCCGCAGTGGCTGCTAGCGTTACTGATGGTTAGCAGTATGGCCATGGTGTTGGCCTCCACCAGTATTAACGTGGCCTTGCCGGCGATTATGGCGGACTTTGCCATTGGCCGGCCGCTGGCGCAGTGGCTGTCCACCGGTTTTCTCGCGGCCATGACCGCTGGCCTGTTGCTAGCTGCCTGGGCCCAGGCGCGCTTTGGCGCAAGGCGCACAGCGCAGTTCGGGTTGCTGATGTTCATCATCAGTTCGTTGCTGGCGCTGGTGGTTCACACCGCCTGGCAACTGATCGCTCTGCGCATTGTTCAGGGCCTGTGTGCCGGGATTGTGCAGCCGTTGGCCATGGTGCTGATCTTCCGTGTGTTCGCCGATGGCGGCCGGGGCATGGCGCTGGGCATCTATGGCCTGGGTGTGATGCTGGCGCCTTCGCTGGGGCCGGCTATTGGTGGCTATCTGGTCGACCATTTTGGCTGGGCAGCGATCTTCTGGATGCCGCTGCCGATGTGCCTGCTGGCTATGCTGGCCGGGCAATGGTTGTTGCCCAGTGAACGTCAGCGCAGTACGCCGCGCCTGGATATCCAGGCCTTCGCTTGGTTATGTGTGGCGATATTTGCAGCCCTGGGGTTTCTCGCCGAAGCGCAGCGTTTTGCCTGGACCGCGCCCAGGGTCTGGCTACCGGGTTGTTTGGCGTTGGTGGCCGGCGTGGCGTTTGTTCTGCGTAGCCGGCGCGCCGCTCACCCGTTGTTGCCACTGGCGCTGTGGCGGCATGCTGGTTTTCGCAGCGCCAGTTGGGTGGCCTTGACCTTGGGGCTGGGTCTGTATGGCTCGACCTATCTGATCCCGCTGTATCTGCAGACTGTCGAAGGTTTCAATGCAGGGCGTGCCGGTATTTTGCTGCTGCCGGCCGGCCTATTGATGGGTATGGCGTCTTTTCTCGGTGGCTGGCTGAGTGATCGACTCAGCGCTGCGGTGCTGCTCAGTGCCGGTCTGCTGATCTTTGCACTGTCGGCGGCGGGCATGGCCTGGGTCGACCAAGGTGCATCGTTTATCGTGCTGTGCTTCTGGACCAGTGTGGGGCGCATCGGCCTGGGCATCCTGCTACCGGCCTTGAGTACCGGTTCGCTGGATATTCTCAGCCCCGAGGAACTGTCCCAGGGCGCGGGGGCCATTACCTTTGTCCGCCAGTTAGGCGGGGCGTTCGGGGTCAACCTGCTGACCTTTTTCTTGGAGTGGCGACACAGCGCCGAAGGGGGTGATCAATTGGCCGAGGTACTCGCCTTCAAACAGAGCTTCTGGCTGGTGGCGGGGGTGTTCACCTTGACGATACTGGCGGCCTGGGGCGTCAGATCGACAAAGCGCTGACGTATAAATGATCGGTAGCGTGCTGGACGGCGGTTGGCATTTGTTTGTTCAGTGCGCAGTTACTACGCCAGCAGGTCTATGCGTCATTTATCCATGCCCAAAGCTGTCTACAAAACATCATGGGGACATAGCCTTTAGTTATGCCGAGCCAAGGCGCGTAAGGGTTATCATCGGTTTTTCATCAGTCGCGAGCCTGCCCATGCCCAGCCGCAAAGTCGAAGTGGTCATCCTCTATTGCACGCAATGCCAGTGGCTGCTGCGCGCCGCCTGGCTGGCCCAGGAACTGTTGTCGACCTTTACCGATGATCTGTCCCGGGTCAGCCTGGAACCCGGCACTGGCGGTGTGTTCCGAATCACCTGTGACGGTGTGCAGATATGGGACCGCAAAGTCGATGGCGGTTTCCCCGAGGCCAAGGTGCTCAAGCAGCGTCTGCGTGACGAGATCGACCCGGCGCGTGATTTGGGCCATAACGACCGCGCCTGACTATGGCCTGCCATCCATGGTGTCCACCTTTCGGGCCGTCGCCATGCGACGTTAAAAATTGCGCCAGACAATTTTTTACTTGGCCATACGCGCCGAGAGAAAAATCGCACTGACAATCAGCAGGCCGCCGGCAAGCATGCGCAAGGTCGGCACCTCGCTGAACAGCAGCCAGGCGAAGGCAATCCCATAGATCGGCTCTAGGGCGAAAATCACCGCCGCGGTGCGCGCCTTGAGCACTCGCAGGCTGGCGACGAACAGGCTATGCGCCAAGCCAGTACAGAATATTCCGAGCATGGCGATCCACAGCCAGTCTTGGGCCTGCACGCTGGGCAGGGTTGGCCAGGCCAGCGGGATAAACACCAGGAGCACGGTCACGTTCTGGTACAGCGCCGCCTGCACCGGCTCGACGCCACGTGTGCTGGCGCGGTTGAGCAGGGACAATAAAGCGAACAACAGTCCCGAGAGCACCGCCCACAGCAGGCCAGTGGTGGCTTGGTTGGCTAGGTCAAAGTCCGGTGTGACCAGCACCAGGCCCAGGCATACCAACGCTACCATGGCGTACTCGACCGGCTGGGTGCGTTCGCGGAAGAGTAAGCCCTCCAGCAGCACGGTAAAGGCTGGAAAGCTGGCAAAGCCAAGGGTGGCGATGGCCACACCGGAAATATGCACGGACTCGAAGAAACTCCACCAATGGCCGCCGAGCAGTAAACCGCCAAGGGCCAATAGGCTGGTCTGGCGCAGGCTTAGGCGTGCCAGGCGAGCATTACTGATCAGCTTGGCGAACAGCAGTAAGGACGCGACAGCGAACACGGCGCGGCCGGCGGAGATCATCTGCGGGGTGGTGTTGGCCAACTTGCCGAAGATCCCCGCCAGGCCGAACAGTAGGGCCCCCAAGTGAATGGCCCAGAGTGCATTACGTTGATTCATGCCAGGCGTGCGCCATTGGGCAAGGGTTTGTCGAGACCGGCCAGTACCGCATTAGGGTCGGCGTCATAGACGCCGTTCACCCGCGCGTCCGAGCGCACGCCAGCAATCCGTTTCGCGGCAAAGTTACACACCCATAGAATACCGTGCCGATCCGCACATCGACCCTTTTTAAAGTCTTCCCACTCGATCTGTTGCATGCCATAGCTCCTTGTTCTGATAGCTGCAGTCTAGGGCGCGGCCCGGCATAAGTCTGTCGTAGGGTTTGCGACGTTCATCGCGCCACTGCTGCCGTATGCGTTTGGCGCGCTCAGGCAGGCCGACGTTTATGGTGATATTGCTGCAGTGGCCTGTCATTGAACGGTCACGCCGTTGTCACGGGCTTTTCACTGGCGCTGCACAGACTCAAGCAAACCCAGCCGGAGGTCGTCTATGACCAGCGCTCAGCTCGCCAAGCCCAGTCGCAAGCAACGTGTCCGTACTCTGTGGATTTCCGATGTGCACCTAGGCACCCGGGATTGTCAGGCCGAACACCTGGCGGCGTTTCTCAAGCGCTACCAGACGGACAAAATTTATCTGGTCGGTGACATCATCGACGGCTGGAAACTGCGCAGCGGGGTGTATTGGCCGCAGGCGCACAGCAACGTGATTCGCCGCCTGCTGACCATGAGTAAGCGCGGTACCGAGGTGATCTACGTCACCGGTAACCATGACGAGTTCCTGCGCCGCTACTCCAGCTTGATGCTCGGCAATATCCAGTTGGTCGACGAGGCCGAGCACATCACCGCAGATGGCCGAAGGCTTTTGGTGATTCACGGTGACCAGTTCGATGTGATCACTCGTTATCACCGCTGGCTGGCTTTTCTCGGCGATTCGGCCTATGGCTTTACCCTGACCCTCAACCGTTGGCTGAATTTCTGGCGTAGCCGTTATGGCTACGGCTACTGGTCGCTGTCGGCGTACCTCAAGCACAAGGTCAAGACGGCGGTGAGCTTTATCAGTGACTTCGAAGAAGCCATCGTCCATGAGTGCGCCAGACGTGGCTTTAATGGTGTGGTTTGCGGGCATATTCACCACGCCGAAATCCGCCCGATGGGTGATGTCGAATACATGAACTGCGGCGATTGGGTGGAGTCCTGCACGGCGCTTATCGAACATCTAGATGGCACTATCGAGCTCTATCGCCTGGCCGACGATCAGGCGCGTCAGCAAACTCAGCCGGTCGCTGCCGCCGAGCCGGTCCTGTGAGGATTTTGATCGTCTCCGACGCCTGGTCACCGCAGGTCAATGGCGTGGTCACCAGCCTGCAGGCGTTGATCAGCGAACTGCGTGGTTTGGGGCATCAGGTCAAACTGCTGTCGCCCGCGGATTTCCGTGCGCTGCCGTGCCCCAGTTACCCGGAGATTCGGCTGGTATGGGATCTCTGGCGGGTCGGGTCGGCTATCCGGGCGTTTCAGCCAGACTGCGTGCACCTGGCCACTGAAGGCCCGTTGGGCTGGGCGGCGCGGCGCTGGCTGAGTAAGCGCGGTTTAGCTTTCTCCAGCTCCATCCACACGCGCTTCCCTGAATACGTGCATAGCCGTTGGTCCTGGATACCGCTGAGTTGGGGCTATGCCTTTCTGCGCGCGTTTCATCGGCCGAGCCAGGCGGTGCTGGTCACCACCGAGCGCATGCGCGATGAGTTTGCTGGCTGGGGCTTTAAGCGCCTGGTGCTCTGGTGCAAGGGCGTCGATACGCAGTTGTTTCAGCCGTCACTTACAGCGCCGAACCTAGCCGAGCCGGTATTTCTGTATGTCGGGCGTATCGCCCCAGAGAAGAATGTCGAAGCGTTCTTGGCCCTGGATCTGCCGGGCGAACAGCGTGTGGTCGGCGATGGCCCCCAGCGTGAGGCGTTGCAGGCGGCCTATCCGCAGGTGCAGTTTCTCGGCTATCAGCATGGTCAGGCACTGGCCAAGGCCTTTCAAAACGCCAGTGTGCTGGTTTTTCCGTCGCGCACCGATACCTATGGTTTGGTGATGCTGGAGGCCTTAGCCTGCGGCACACCAGTGGCGGCGTTTCCGGTGGCTGGGCCGCTGGATGTGCTGCAGGCGGGCGTCAGTGGGGTGCTGGATGAGGACTTGCGCGCGGCCTGCCTGGCAGCTATGGCCCTGGATCGCGGGCGCTGCGCCGAGTTGGCCGCGCGGCAATCCTGGCGGGCATCAGCGCTGGAGTTTCTCACCCAGCAGCCGCTGATCGATGGAGACGTGTGCATGCCGGCCCAGCTGAGCCGACGCGCAGCAGATCGTGAGCAGGTGCTTACATGATTACCTTGTCACGCAGCTTTTCAGCGGCCTGACTGAGAGCCTGGATGACCTTTTCCTTGTCAAAGTTCTGAATGCCGTTGGTGTCCAGGTACATGGAAAACCCCGGCAGCTCATGTTCGACATAACTGGAGGTGGCGCCTAGGTCGCGGCGGAAATCCACCACCTGGTAAATCTGCACCGGGCGGGTGAAACCCTTGACGGTGATCTGGCCCTTGTCGCGGCACATGATCACGTCCTTAATCATCGAATAGGTCTCGTGGGAAATCAGGATTTCACCGGATTCGGCCGCGCTTTCCAAGCGGCTGGCCAGGTTCACATCGCGACCGATGATGGTGTAGTCCATGCGCGTATCGGCGCCGAAGTTACCCACGGTGCAGTAACCCGTGTTGAGCCCCATGCGAATTTCCAGTGGCTTAGTGATGCCCTGAGCACGCCACTGCTGGCGTAGCACCTTCATATGCTTGCGCATGGCGATGGCCATGGATACGGCGTTGACCGCATCTTTCTTCGCGCCTTTGCTGCCCGGGTCGCCGAAGAACACCATCACAGAGTCGCCGATGAACTTGTCGATGGTGCCGCCATATTTCAGGCAAATCTTCGACATCTCATTGAGGTAAGTGTTGAGCAAATCGGTCAGGGCCTCGGCTTCCAGTTCTTCCGACAGCTCGGTAAAACCCTTGATGTCGGAGAAGAACACCGTGAGCTTCTTGCGTTGGGTTTCCAGTCGCACATTCTTCTTACCGCTGAAGATCGATTCCCACACCTGCGGCGATAGATATTTGGCCAGGTTGCGCGCCAGGCGGGCGGCTTTTTCTTGTTCGCTCTTGATCTCGCTGCGCACATGGGCCAGGCGTAGGCCCTGCTGGTGGACGAAGTAGGCGGTAATACAGATGTATAAAGTGCTGAAGAGGATGCTGATCATCGCGACCAACGCAGGTGTATTCGGGTTGAAGCGCAGATCAATCAGCACACTGGCAAAAATACCGGCGCTGAATGCGATCAACATGGACAGCCAGAAGTAGCGCAGTCCACCTATCACTAGGGCGCTGAAGATCAATGTCAGTAAGGCCATCAAGCTGGGCACCACCGAATAGCCCAGTAACGCGACGGCTGCGCCCGAATGCACGGCGTCGATAAACAGCAGGCTGAGGCTGGTGCGTTGCGGATGATCGCGTTTAAAACGCAGGCTCAGATGGTGCGCCAGGTGCGGATAGAGCAGGGCGTAAGGCACCATCCAGAGGATGTCATAAGAAAAATGCTGGGTGTAAGTGCCTGCTGCAATGCTGGCGGCAATAGCGATATAGGCCAGGACGCGGGAGTAGTACTCACGCAGCGGCGGTGCCGGCAATGCGTAAAGTCGTGGGGCGCTTTTAACATTCATCCGATTGAACAATCCCTGCTGCTTGTCTGGCACCTCTGCTGGGTGCCTAGGTGGCGCAACCAGCTGGCTGCGCAAATACCCAAGGATCATAACCAAGCCTGTCGCAACCGCCAAGCGCGGCAGCCGAACGGCTGAGCGAGCTGTGCCAGCGGTTGCTTGGCTAGAACTTAATCCGCCCGGTAAAGGCATCCTTGAGCATCACCCAATCGCCCATCAGGGAATAGAGCGGATAGTCGAATGTGGCGGGACGGTTTTTCTCGAAGACAAAATGCCCGATCCAGGCAAAGCCATAGCCAAGCACTGGTATGGCCAGCAGCCAGAGCCACTGTTGGGTGCCCAACGCATAGCCCAATACACCCAGAATCAGCAGGCTGCCGACATAGTGCAGGCGGCGGCAGGTGACGTTGTTGTGTTCCTGTAGGTAATAGGGGTAGAACTCGGCGAAACTGGTGTAACGCTCTTTGCTTTCAGTAGTCATATGGGGCCTCCCGTTATTGTGCTGGTTGCCGCGCGGGCGGCTTACTTGCAGTCTAGGTCGACTGACGCGCTGGGCCACTGACATTAGGTGCCAGTTTAGTATCCTTTAGTGGTCCTCAAGCCCCTTCAATAAGAAATACGTCATGAATGAACGTACCACTTCATCTAGCTGGGCCTCGGGCATTGTCGCGGCCCTGGAGCTTGGCGGGGTTGATTGCCGCAGCCTGTTTGCCCAACTGGGGCTGGACTATGGCGCCTTGACCGACCCCGATGCGCGCTTTGCCCAGGATGCCATGACCCGTCTCTGGCACCTGGCTGTTGAAGCATCCGGTAACCCGGCAATCGGCCTGAATATGGCGAAGATCCTGCGGCCATCGTCCTTTAATGTGGTGGGTTATGCGGTGATGAGCAGCCGCAATTTGCAGGAGGGCTTTGCCCGCCTAGTGCGCTATCAGCGGATTATCGGTGAGGGTGCTGACCTCAGCTTTCATTCCACCCCTGAAAGCTATGAGATGGTCCTGGCGATCCATGGTGATCGATTGCCTTCCGCCAGTCAGAGCGCTGAAGCCTCGCTCGCCTACTCATTGTCATTCTGCCGCTGGCTGACCGGCAAACCACTTTACCCAAGGCTTGTTAGTCTGATGGGACCGGCACCCGAAGATTTAGCACCCTATCAAGCGGTGTTCCAGTGCCCGTTGAAGTTCAACGCCGAACACTATGCGCTGCTGTTCGAGCGGGCCGATCTGGATGCACCACTGCCATCCGCCAACGAGGCATTGGCGCAGTTGCATGACCGTTTTGCCGGCGATTACCTGGCGCGTTTTTCCGGAGCGCGGGTGACGCATCAGGTGCGCCAGGTGTTATGCCGCCTGCTGCCTCAAGGCGAGCCCAAGCGTGAAGCCGTGGCGCAGGCACTGCTGTTGTCCGAGCGCACCTTGCAGCGGCGTTTGCAGGATGAAGGCACCAGCTACCAGCATCTACTCGATGACAGCCGTCGCGAGCTGGCTGGCCAGTACCTGGGCCAAGCTAACCTGACACTGCTGGAGATTTCCTACCTGCTGGGCTTTTCTGACCCCAGCAACTTCTTCCGTGCATTCCGCCGCTGGTTTGATTCCACCCCTGGCGAGTACCGCGCGCGTTTGTAGCCGACGCGCAGCACATCGTAAATAGATTCTTAGTGT
>JAGGNC010000132.1 GCA_017886405.1 Pseudomonas sp.
AGCCCCGCCTCCGAGTTGTGTAACGCTGTGGGAGGGGCTTTTAGCCGCGAGTTTGCTTGGGCGCCGTCTTAATAGCTGCCGTAGCGTTTCATCGCCTCAATAGCCAAGCCGCTGCCAATACTGCCAAAGGTGTTGCCTTCCACATGGCGGGCATTCGGTAGCATCGCCGCCACGCTCTGGCGCAACGCCGGAATGCCGCTGGAGCCGCCAGTAAAAAACACCGTATCGACCTGCGCAACGCTGACGCCGGCATCGGCCAACAGTTGCGTAACACTGGCGCGCACGCGTTCCAGCAGCGGCTCGATGGCCCCTTCAAACAGTTCGCGGGTCAGTTCGGCGACTAGGCCAGGCTCAAGGCGGCTGAGGTCGATGGGCCGCGCATCCTGCTCGGTGAGGGCGATCTTGCTGTCTTCCACCTGCATGGCCAGCCAGTGGCCATCGCGGCGCTCGATCAGTTGGACCAGGCGATCGATGCCGGTGGGGTCGATGATGTCGTAGCGCATGCTCTGCAGCTGGCGCTGTGACTGCGCCGAATAGACCGCATTGATGGTGTGCCAGGTGGCCAAGTTGAGGTGATGGCTGGTGGGCATCGGCGCGGCGCTTTTCATCCGGCTGCCGTAGCCAAACAGCGGCATCACGCCGGCCAGCGAGAGTTGCTTATCGAAGTCGGTACCGCCGATATGCACGCCGCCGGTGGCGAGGATGTCGCTGTGGCGGTCGGCGACGTGACGGCGCTCCGGTGCCAGGCGGACCAGGGAGAAGTCCGAGGTGCCGCCGCCGATATCGACGATCAGCACCAGCTCTTCCTGACTGATGCCCGACTCGTAGTCGAAGGCGGCAGCAATCGGCTCGTACTGGAACGACACGTCTTTGAAGCCAAGCTTGTGTGCTACCGCTACCAGGGTGTTCTGAGCCTCTAAGTCTGCCACCGGATCGTCATCGACGAAGAACACCGGACGGCCCAGGACCACTTCTTCAAACGGCCGGCCGGCGGCGCTTTCTGCACGCTTTTTCAACTCGCCGATAAAGAAACCGAGTAGGTCCTTAAAGGGCAGGGCACTGCCCAGCACGGAGGTTTCGCTTTTCAGCAGCTTTGAGCCCAGCAGGCTTTTCAGCGAGCGCATCAGGCGGCCTTCGTAACCTTCTAGGTATTCCTCAAGCGCCAGGCGACCGTAGACGGCGCGGCGTTCTTCCATATTGAAGAACACCACGGAAGGCAGGGTGATCTTGCCGTCTTCCAGTTCGATCAGGCTATCGGCACCCGGCCGAAGCCAGCCGACGGTGGAGTTGGAGGTGCCGAAGTCGATGCCGCAGGCGCGGGCGGGTGTTGAGAAAGTCATGCGGCGCGCTGTTCCTGAAAAAGTGCCGGCGTTTTTACAGCGACGGCCTAAAGAGGGAGGCCCGTTGATGTGCTGAACACCAAAACGGCCGCGCATTCTATGCGAGTGCGCCGCGCAATGCTGCCCCTGTTGTCTGGTGTTAAGGCGGTTCAGGGCAGTGGCGGTTTGTCAGGTGCGCGGCGACGGCTCTGCCACTGGGCCCACTCGAAGCCCACCACCACCAGCAACGACAGGGCGAACGGCAGCAGCAGGTAGAAGCCGCGGAACACGATCAGCGCGGCGAGTACATCAGCTGCCGGCAGCTCGGGCATCGCCGCGAGAAAGCTCACTTCGAGTACGCCCAGGCCGCCAGGCGCGTGGGACAGCAGAGCCAGTGAGAACGAGACGAGAAACACCCCGAACACCACCAAGTAACCTGGGTTGTGTTCAGCCGGCAGGGCGAAGTAGATGATCGCTGCGGCGCAGGCCAGTTCCAGCGGCCCAGCCATTAGTTGCCGGGCAACAATGCCCAGGCGCGGGTATTCGAGATGCAGTTTGCCCCAGTGCCAAGGCTTGAACTGCCGCCATGAGCCGAGCACATACAGGGCGACCAGCAGCAGCAAGAACGCGCCAACGACCTCCGACACCCGTGGCGTGACCTCAGCCACGCGGTGGATCAGATCCGGCTGCAGCAGCAGTACCGCGCCGCTAGCCAACAAGGTGCCGAGGACGAAGGTGAAGGAGCAGAAGACGATCAGCACGCCGATTTCCTGCGGCGTCATACCTTTGCTGCGATAGGCGCGGTAACGCACCAGTGCGCCGGAGAACACCGACGCGCCAATGTTGTGGGCCAGCGCATAGGTGGTGAAAGAGCACAGGCTAATAAAGCGCCAAGAGATGTTCTTGCCGAGGTGGGCGAGGGCGATTCGATCGTACCAGGCCAGGGCGCTATAGGCGCCTAGGGTGGCACCTGCGGCCAGCAGCCAGTTCAGGCGCGAAATAGCGCGCAGGCTGTCGGCAATTTCAGCCAGGGAGATGTTGCGCACTTGGTGATAGAGCAGGTAACACGACAGCAGAACCGCGCCGAGACCCACCAAGGTCCAGATCAGGTCGCTCCTCTTCATCACGGCTGCCGCTCCACTGAGATCACGCCTTCGCGCTGGGACTGTCCCTGCGCACGGCCGGTGCGAAGGTTGCGCAGTATCGCGGAGGCATGGCAGATGCTCAACCTCGGACGTGGTGTTGGCGTTAGCCTTTCGGCGCGTGTCGCACGCGCATCAGCTCAGCGCCAGCCGAGGGTCAGTGCGATCAACACAGCATAACGGGCGGTTTTCGCCAGGCTGACGATCAGCAGGAAAACCCACAGGCGTTCGCGCATCACCCCGGCCACGAGGGTCAGTGGATCACCGATCACCGGCAGCCAACTCAGCAGCAGCGACCAGCGGCCATATCGTGCGTAGCCCCGTTGCGCTTGCTGCAGGCGCGCGTCGCTGACCGGGAACCAGGGTTTATGGCGAAAGTGTTCGAGGTAGCGGCCGAGCAGCCAATTGAGCAATGAGCCGAGGATGTTGCCGACGCTTGCGACTGCGAGCAGTGCCCACGGTGAATAGGCGGCGCTGAGCAGCAGCAGCACCAGCACGCTTTCCGATTGCAGCGGCAGCAACGTGGCGGCACCGAGGGCCGAGAGAAACAGCCCAAGGTAGGCGGAGAGCGTCAACATCCCTGGATCGCCGGTCAGCGTCGCTTAGGGCTGCTTATCCCGTTCGGCATTGGCCATCACCTCTTCCAACTTAAGGCCGGTGAGGCCGTGGATGGTGCGCCACAGGTAATAGAAAATAGCCATGAGCATGATCATCGAAGGGATCGCGATCATCGGGTAGCTGAGCAGGTTCATTCTTCCCAGCTCGGCGTTGAAGGCTTCGCTGCCGGCCGGGCTGATGACAATCCACTTGGCCAGTGCGTAGTTCATCGCTGATGAGAAGAAGAAGGTGCCGCTTAGCCAGTAGGTGGCGTTGAGCAGGCGCACTTCAAACTGTTCGGTATTGCCGCTTTGTTCTAAGCGCTCATGGATTTTGTCGACGTTGAGTACGGTTTTGTTGAACAGCATGGTGCGAATCAGCGGGAAGCGGGTGCGGGTTGATACCAGCACGGCGATGCCGATCAGTCCCGGTATTGCCGCTTCCTTGATCGCCAGCCACTGGTTGTCCAGCTTGAACAAACCAATGCCGCCGGTGAGCAGCACGCTGACCAAGCCGAGCAGGGCGATAAAGTTAAATTTACGGTACTTGAGTAGCTCGAAGCTGCCCCAGCTCAGGGGGAAAGCCAGTGCCAGGATCAGGGCCCCGTCGGCCCCGAGCTTGGCCTCGCCACTGAGCTTCATCAGAATCAAAGAGGGAATGAGGATGCTGACCAGTAAATCGATCAGTGGGCGGGGTTTGTGTGTGGCCTGAGTACTGTGCGTGGTATGGGTCATGTCGTTCTAGTTGCAAAAAAGATTGGCGATCATCGCCTGCTTGGGCGGCGGCTACCAGCCCAGCCGTCGCCTGGAGTGTGAAAAGAAATGACGGAGTCTATTTTGACCGTTTCGCAGCAGCGACCCGGAGTATGGTCGCCAGGGCTTATTGACCCTAGAAGACGCTAGCGGAGGCCGGTGTTGAGGGGTTGCCACAGGGGCTTTCTGGCAGATTACCGGTAGCGTGCATGCGCCGAGTCTTTTAGCTTGATGCTAAAACGACACTATGGTTTTGTGTGCTGCTCGATAGGCGTTTAGTGAAGTTAGGGTTTGGGAGTGGTTCTGATGTGTGAACGTGGCCAGTCGAAATACCTACGGCTGCTGTTTGCGGTACTCACCTGCTGGACGGTCCAAGCGTCGGCTAAGGACTGTGTGGGCGTGGTGGCGGCCAGCGGCGCACCCTTTTGGCTGAAGGTTGAGGCAGGCGCGCGGCAGGCGGCTAAAGAGCAAGGGGTGGATATGTATTTCCGTGGGCCTAGCCGCGAAGGGCGTGTGGAAACTCAATTGCAGATGATTAACTGGGTCATTGAGCATGGCTGCAAGGCGCTGGTTATCGCGCCCAGCGGCAATCAGATTGCCGCACGCGTGCTGCAATTGGCCAGCAGCGGCATCAATACCATCTATTTCGATCGTGATCTGCCCGGCAGCGCCGTCCGTGGTGTGGTGGCCACGGATAACTTCCGCGCCGGCTTAGAAGCTGGGCAAGCGCTTGTGGCGGCGCTTGGTGGGCAGGGCAATGTTGCGTTACTGCGTTTGCAAGCCGGTGTGCCCTCGACCCGCGAACGTGAGCGGGGTTTTCGTCAAGGCGCAGAAGAGGGCGGGCTCAGTATTCTGGTCGATGCTTATATCGGTGACGACAGTCAGGCTGCAACGGCTGCGCTGAGTGACTATATGCCGCAGCTGGTGGGTGTTTTTACCCCTAACAGCACCAGCTCGCGCGCGGCACTGGCGGCACTGCGTCGGTTCGATAAAGCAGGCAAGATCCTGCATATTGGCTTCGATGATGACTCAGTGCTAATCGACGCGTTACGTAAGGGCGACATTCACAGCCTGATGATTCAGCAGGCCCACACCATTGGCTATCGCGCCGTGGCGTTGGCTGCCCAAGGCCTGCGCGGTGAGTTACCGCTTGAAGCCGTCAATATCGCCCTGCCGGTGCGGCAGGTAAGTCGCGATAACTTGGCGCAATGGGAGCTGGACATGGCGCGCGATCTGCATATGTCTGGCCGTCCTTAATTGTCTTTTGTACGGAGTCGCCAACGACCGGCGTTGGTTGGCCTGATAAGGGTGATTACTATCCCTGTTTAATTGGCGCGTTAGAGGTGTACTGATGAATGTAAAAGCCTGGGCTGTTGCAGTGGCGCTTGGCTGCAGTGCATCAGCGTCGGGGGAATTACGCCTGTATACCGAGGAACACCCACCTCTGAGTTTTGTGGAGAACGGCAAGCTGACGGGCATGGCCGTGGAAGTGGTCGAATTACTGGCCCAGCGCACCGGGGAGGACACGCGTATCGAGGTGGTGCCTTGGACGCGCGGCTATAACAAAGTACAGGGCGAGGCCAATAGTGGTTTGTTTGCCACCGTGCGTACCCTGCATAGAGAGCCGTTGTTCCAGTGGGTTGGACCGATTGCTACGGGCTACACCAGTTTTTATGCGCGTCGTGGCGCCGGATTGACGGTAAGCAGTCTTAAGGATGTCGAGCGTTTCGCTGCTGTGGCAGTACCCACGCAGTGGTACTCCTATGAATACCTCAGCGGCCAGGGGCTGAAGAATCTTTATGCGGTGCCTACACCCCAGCATATGGTCAACATGTTCAAGCACGGCCGCATGGAGTTATTGGTGGCCAGCAACCTGGCACTCGATGAGATGCTTGCGGAGCAGGGGATGAACCGCGACGAGGTCGAGTTACTCTTCACCTTTATGAGCAATCAGTCCTATATCGCCTTTTCCAAAAACACCGACCCGCAGCTGGTGCAACGCTGGCAACAGGCCCTTGACGAGCTGACACGTGACGGCAGTTTGCAGCGTATCCAGCAGCGCTGGTTCGTTGGGCCGGACACTATGCCGGCCGTGTTGCCGCAAGCGCCCCGCTGAGAGTATTCATCACCAGGGCATTACCGCTCAGGTGATTCATGGCAACCCAGCGATTACTGTCTACTGGCTGCTTCGCGCCCCATAGAGTGGCTAACCTCGCGTCTGCCCTATCGTCCTTTCTTCGCCGAGCCTGCCTATGCCTATGCCCATCCCGCGTTCTGCCATGCTTGATGTTGCTGCCCGCGCTCAGTTGTTCGCTCACTTGGCGGCCATGGAAAAGGCCGGTGTGCCGGTTGATCGCGCCTTGCTCAGTGTGCAAGTACCGGCTCGCGCCAGGACGGCGCTGGCCAGTCTGCAAACGCAGATCGCAGGCGGCAGCGATATGGCCACTGCCGGGCTGCGCAGTGGCCTGGTTACCCCGCTGGACAGCAGCCTGCTAGGCGCTGCTCAAGCCGGCGGATGTCTGGCCGCAATCTACCACCGTCTGGCCGGGCGTTATGCCCGCCAGGCGCAACAGGCGGCGGCAGTAAAGTCGCGCCTGCTGATGCCTGCAGTCGTGCTGGTGCTGGCACTGTTTATTCAGCCGCTGCCGGCGCTGGTCGGCGGTCAGTTGAGCAGCGCCGGTTATCTGTGGGGCGTGTTGTGGCCGTTGCTGGCGTTGACAGTGCTTTATGGTTTCGGCCGCTGGCTCTATCTGCGCCGCGAATATGCGCCAGCAAGTGCTGCTTCGCCGCTCGACAGCGTGCTGGCCCGTCTTCCCGTATTCGGTCCAGCATTGCTGCGGCGAAACGTGCGCGACTTTTTCGACAGCTTGGGGCTTATGCTGGAGGCTGGCATGCCCATGCTTGAGGCCTTGCCCAAGGCCTGCGCGGTGATCCGCCATGCGCCGCTGCGCAAACGCTTCAGCACTGTGCAGATGGCTATTCAGCGCGGTCAGGGTTTGGCTCAGGCGCTGGCGTCAGTCGACTTTCCCGGCCATGGCCTGGCCCTTGGCTTGATTCGCACCGGCGAGGCCAGCGGCACCCTACCGGCCAGCCTGCTCAACTATGCCGGGGTGGAAACCCAGAAGCTGGATAGCCTGACCGAGCAGTTGGCTACCTGGCTGCCGCGTCTGCTGTATGTGGGGGTGATGCTGTGGATGGCCTATGGGCTTTTAACTGGAGCAGGCTTTGGGCCGCGCTTGCCGGCAGAGTTGCTTTAGGGGCTGGTTGTTCGCGTACTGAAAGGCGGGTGCAAGGTTGTTGGTCAACTATGTAGTTTTACTACATGACGAGTTTTGTAGTTTTGCTACATAATTGCTTGCCGAGAACTGACCCTGACTGATGGTGCACCCCATGCAAAGAGCCTCGCATCACGACCTTCGCGCGCAATTTCGCGCGCTTCTTGCTTCAAATAGCTGCTATCACACGGCTTCAGTGTTTGACCCAATGGCAGCGCGGATTGCCGCCGACCTTGGCTTTGAAGTGGGCATTTTGGGCGGATCTGTAGCTTCACTACAAGTTCTAGCCGCGCCGGACTTCGCTCTGATCACCCTCAGCGAATTCGTTGAGCAGGCCACGCGAATTGGTCGTGTCAGCCGTCTGCCGGTGATC
The DNA here is from genome assembly GCA_017886405.1 of Pseudomonas sp. GTDB lineage: Bacteria > Pseudomonadota > Gammaproteobacteria > Pseudomonadales > Pseudomonadaceae > Aquipseudomonas. The sequence goes on from JAGGNC010000132.1 coordinate 7,459, forward strand.
GCCGATGCTGACCACGGCTATGGCAATGCGCTCAACGTTATGCGGACCGTGGTCGAGCTTGAGCGTGCCGGGATTGCCGCGCTGACCATCGAAGACACGCTGCTCCCCGCGCAATTCGGGCGCAAATCCACCGATCTGATCAGTATTGATGAAGGCGTCGGCAAGATCCGCGCGGCGCTGGAGGCGCGGGTCGATCCGGATCTGGCAATCATCGCTCGCACCCATGCCGGCGTGCTGGATGTCAGCGAGGTGATCCGCCGCACCCAGGCCTACCAGTCAGCTGGTGCCGACGCCATCTGCCTGGTTGGGGTCGAGGATTTTGCTCATCTGGAACAGATCGCCGCAGCCCTGAGCATCCCGCTGATGCTGGTCACCTACGGCAACCCCAAACTACGCGACAACACGCGCCTGGCCAGCCTTGGCGTGCGTATTGTGGTTAACGGTCACGCGGCCTACTTCGCGGCGATCAAGGCCACCTACGATTGCCTGCGCGAACAGCGCGGCGTCGATGCCTGCGACCTTAGCGCCACCGAACTGACCCACACCTACACCCAGCCCGAGGAATACATCGTCTGGGCTCGAGAGTTTATGGAGGTTAAGGAGTAGGGTGACCGCGTGCACGTGAGATTCGCCCGCAGACGGCGCATAGCTAACGAGGCACATAATGGAGGGCGAAGCGGATGGCCGGTGGCTGGACAAACGACGGCGCGGTGCAAGAACAGATCGACAGCAGTATCGCGGACGCCATTCAGCGTGCGCGGAGCCAGCTGCCAAGCGGTGAGAGCCTGATGCACTGCCAAGAGTGCGACGCGCCAATACCTGAAGCGCGGCGCAAGGCTGTGGTCGGCGTGCACCTGTGCGTTGCCTGCCAGACCGAGCATGACAAGGAACAGGCCAAGTTCAGCGGCTATAACCGCCGGGGCAGCAAGGACAGCCAGCTACGTTAATTCAGGGGGTGACTGAATAGCCGCGGCCGCTCATGCAGGTGGTATAGGCTTGGTTCGCGCTACTCTGGGCCTGAGCGGCGGCATCGGCGTTGCGCCGATCTTCGCGGCGTTCCTGGCGCTGGCGCGAGCCGCCAACTGCTACGCCGACAGCGGCGGCATCGCGGGCCTGATTCTGCCGGTACTGCTGCTTGATATCGTCATCCACCTTGTCATACACCTCATCGTATCGGCGACCGCGCACTTCGGCTGCAGTTGCGCCTATCGCGGCGCCTTTGGCGGCTCCGCGCAGGCGTTCACCGCCTTGGCTATTACTGGTGCTCGTCGTTGTGCTGCTCGGGGTGGTACCTGACTGGCTCTGGCAGGCGGCGATGTCACTCTGAACCTGTTGCTGGCTTTGGCCCTGTAGGGGCGTCACGGTTTGCGCCTGCGCAAGTGGCAGGCTAAGCAGCAATAGATAGCCGAACAGGCATGGCCGTGTCGATAACTGGTACATGGAGCACCTCCCGCGCGAGTACTGGAATGTGCAGTCTAGCCCCGCGCGGTGATTACCCAGTGCCGCAGGTCAGAAAAGGAAATAGCGCTGCGCCATCGGCAGTACATCGGCCGGCTCGCACCAGAGCAGTTGGCCGTCGGCCTTAACCTGATAGTTCTGCGCATCCACCTCGATGTTCGGCAGATAATCGTTGTGGATCAGGTCGGTCTTCTTCACCTCGCGGCAGCCTTTGACCACACCGATCTTCTTCTTTAGCCCGAGCTGTTCGGGAACCCCAGCAGCGAACGCCGCTTGGCTGATAAAGGTGAAGCTGGTGGCGTGACGGCTGCCACCGTAGCTGGCGAACATCGGTCGGTAGTGCACCGGCTGCGGCGTTGGAATGGACGCGTTAGCGTCGCCCATCAGGCTGGCGGCAATCGCCCCGCCCTTGAGAATGAGGGTTGGCTTGACGCCGAAGAAGGCCGGACGCCAGAGCACCAAGTCTGCCCATTTGCCCACCTCAATCGAACCCACCTCATGGCTGATGCCGTGGGTGATCGCCGGGTTGATGGTGTACTTGGCGATATAGCGTTTGACCCGAAAATTGCTGTTGCCGGCGCCATCCTGCGGGAGTGGGCCGCGTTGTTTGAGCATCTTATCGGCGGTCTGCCAGGTACGGGTGATCACTTCACCGACGCGGCCCATGGCCTGGCTGTCGGAGCTGATCATGCTGAATGCACCGAG
>JAGGNC010000173.1 GCA_017886405.1 Pseudomonas sp.
AGGTAAAGGCGAAGGTAGCGGCCAAGACTTTCTGCTCCAGCAGGCCGGCCAGGGCCTCGCTGGAGGAGTCGCGGGCGACTGACTGGGCAACGTTTTCCACCAGCAGAATGCGTCCCGATAGCCAGTTGGAAATAGTGCTCGAGGTTACTTTACCCATCTCGCGCAGATAGCTTTCAAGATCGTCGCGTATTGCATTGCGTTGCAAGTAATCGTTACAGAGGGTAAACAGCGAGAAAGCCGCTATTACCACCAGCGAGGCCGCGAGCAAAATCTTGTGACTGAACGTCAGGTTATTGGGCATAGTTTCTTGCGCCCGGTAGTTTCAGGCATCAGTCTTGTGCTGACATATGGCAATAGCTGCGGCGCCAATGTAGCGCTACTTATTGTGTCGCCTTGCTGCAGTAAAGCTTTAATCACGGAGATAACACGATGGCCGAAACCGACCTGTTCGTAGTGGGGGCCGACCCGCGGGGACAGCCAGTAGGGCAGTCAATGCGCTTGGCGAATCGTCATGGCCTGATTGCGGGCGCCACAGGTACGGGTAAAACCGTGACCTTGCAGCGCCTGATTGAAACCTTCAGCGATGCGGGCGTGGCGGTATTTGCTGCCGATGTCAAAGGCGACCTCTGTGGCCTGGGTGCGGCCGGTGCGCCACAAGGCAAGGTGGCCGAGCGCATCGCCAGCATGCCGTGGCTTAACCATCAGCCGACGGCCTACCCGGTGACGCTCTGGGATGTACATGGCCAAAGTGGTCACCCGCTACGGACCACGCTAAGCGAAATGGGGCCGCTGCTGCTGGGCGCGTTGCTGGAGTTGACCGACAGCCAGCAGGCGGCCCTTTATGCCGCGTTCAAGGTGGCTGATCGTGAAGGTTTGTTGCTACTCGACCTGAAGGACCTCAAGGCGCTGCTGGCGCACCTAAAAAGTCACCCCGAGGTGCTCGGCGAAGACAGTGCACTGTTCACGGCCACGTCCTCCCAGGCCTTGTTGCGCAAACTGGCGGGCCTTGAGCAGCAGGGCGCGGAGGCGCTATTTGGTGAGCCGGCGCTGCAGCTGGAAGACATTCTGCACCCTGACCGTGATGGTCGTGGGCGTATTCATCTACTCGACGCCAGCCGCTTGGTGCATGAGGCACCGAAGGTTTATGCAACCTTCCTATTGTGGTTACTGGCTGAGCTATTTGAGCAATTACCGGAGCGTGGAGACGCCGATAAGCCCCTGCTGGCGCTGTTCTTTGATGAGGCGCACCTGTTGTTTGCCGGAACACCTAAAGCGCTGCAGGCGCGGCTGGAACAGGTGGTTCGGCTAATCCGCTCGAAAGGCGTTGGGGTCTATTTCGTCACCCAGTCCCCGGGAGATCTGCCCGATGGGGTGCTGGCTCAGCTGGGCCTGCGTATCCAGCACGGCTTACGCGCCTTTACCGCTAAAGAGCAGAAATCACTGCGCGCAGTGGCAGACGGGTTCCGCCCCAATCCGGCCATAGATACCCTGACGACGCTGACCGAACTGGGTATTGGCGAGGCCCTGGTCGGCACCATGGAAGCTAAGGGGACGCCAGCCATGGTGCAGCGTGTGGCTGTTGCACCACCGCAATCGCGCATTGGGCCGCTGAGTGAGGCTGAGCGTGCAGCGCTGATTCGTCAGTCGCCCTTGTTGGGCCGCTATGAAAGACCGATTGACCGTGAATCGGCCTATGAGCTGCTGATGGCGCGCGCCGAACAGGCCGCTGCGGCGGTGCAGCAGGCGGAGAAAGATCAGGCAACGGCCGCTGGCGAAAAGCAGGAAAACGGCATTGGCAGTGCCGCCGGTGAGCTGCTGGGTGGTTTCGCCAGCCAGATGATGAAAACGGCAATGCGCCAAGCGGCCAATCAGATCAGCCGGCAACTGGTGCGCGGCCTGTTGGGCTCGTTGATGGGCAAGGGACGTTGATTAGGGCAGACCAGGCGCTGTATCAAGCCAAGGATACCGGGCGCAACCGCGTGGTCTGCGCACTCAACAACGACGCTGAACACGCCACGATTAAATAAACTGTTTTGTTACGCGCGCCGCATCAAACCCGGAATGTCAGATCTTACAGCGCATAGTGCTGACGCAGCCGCTCGGCATACTCACGCCATTCCAGCAGCACACCTTGTTGCGCGGCATCCAGCCCGGCAAATACTTCAGCCAGTGCCCGCTCGAACTGCTCAAGGGTATTCGGCGCGCCGTATTCGGGACGACTTAAACGCTGCTGACAGAATGTTCGCCAGCGCTGCTGCTCTTCAGCACTTAGGGTCGTGGAGAAGTTGCGCGCGCGGTAACGAAACAGCAACTCCGGCAAACGCACATCGTCAAACGGCCAAACAGCCTCAGCCAGACGTTGCGGATCAGCACGCCGGACCTGCTCGCACAAACGACGATCACGATCACCAATAAAACCATCGTACAGCTGCTGCTCTGGATCTTGATTGGCTGCGAACTGCTCCTCGGCGTAGATCTGCGCCAGTTTGTCCTGCCAACGCCCAGGATTGCCGCGCAATTGTTCGGCTTGCGCCTGATAAGCCGGCACATCGATGTGCAACCGCTGAATATCCTCTTCGCGTAATACATTCATCGGCGCCACAACCGGACAACGGTTGATATGCAGCAACTTCAGCGGCACCGGCAACTCACCCTCGGCCAACTGATCACGCCGCGTGTACAGGCGCGTACGTAATGTTTCAGCTGACTCATTGAGTAACGGCGATATATCGGCCTGCAGATCACACACGATCAGCGCATTGCGGTTACGCGGGTGCCAAGCCAGCGGCAGCACCACGGCCAGGTAATGCCGCGCCCCGGCATAACGCCCGGAGATATGCACCAGCGGCCGCAACAACCGCACCTGATCCTGTACCCGTTGTTTAGTGCGCAGTTGATAGAGATAGTCATACAGCTTGCGCTGCTTGCTGCGCAGCAAGCGGGCCAACGCAATAGTGGCGCGCACATCGGACAGCGCATCGTGGGCCTGACCATGCTCGATGCCATTAGCGGCAGTCAGTCGCTCCAGCTTTAGGGTCACCCGCCCCTCTTCTTCAGGCCAGACCATGCCTTCCGGACGCAACGCATAAGCCGTACGCAGCAGATCGATCAGGTCCCAACGGCTATTGCCACCCTGCCACTCACGGGCATAGGGGTCATAGAAGTTGCGATACAGGCTGTAACGCGTCATTTCATCGTCGAAACGCAGGCTGTTATAGCCCACCCCGCAGGTGCCGGGCGCAGAGAGTTCGGCATGCACGCGGTGCATAAACTCGGCTTCATCCAGGCCCTGCAGCGCCAACATGCTTGGGGTAATCCCGGTCACCAGGCAGGCGGCTGGGTGCGGCAGGATGTCGTCGCTGGGCTGGCAGTAGATATTCAGCGGTTCCGCGATTTCATTGAGGTCTTCATCGGTGCGGATTCCAGCGACCTGCAGTGGCCGATCGCGGCGCGGGTCAATACCGGTGGTTTCGTAGTCGTACCAAAAGAGGCTGGAAGTCACAGAGGCATCCTGATGTTGAGGCGTGGGCAGTCTAGCAGGCCGCCAGCGCCACAGGATAAGCGCAGAACCTTGCACCCGCGCACGCTCCGCGCCTTGTCGGGTACTGGAGCGACGACTACAGTTTGCAGCGTCAACCACCACTCCATGAATAAGGATGCCCCATGAGTGATACAAACCTCAGCAACCCCTATGCAGCACCGGCCAGCGCACTGCATGAAGCGCCACATGACAGCCAGGTGCCGAGCATTGAAGAAGCCCTGAGTCGTGGCTACGACTTCAGCATCCGTGCTGTGCTCAGCGAAGCCTGGCAACGGGTAAAAGGCAGTAAAGGCATCATCATCGGCGGCTTTCTGGTGTTTTACCTCGTGCTGTTTACGGCATCCTATCTGATTGGCGGAGTCTTTGGCCTGTTGGGCGTAAGCAGCGACAGCCCAATGCTTTCGGGAGTGGCCGAGATGATCATCGGTATTTTCGCCTCGGCGCTGGCTTATCCGTTTATGGCCGGGATCAACATGGTGGGCATCCGTCGCGCTGCAGATCAACCGATCAGCTTCAACGAGATTTTCAGCCACTTCGGCCGCACCGTGCCGCTGGTGATTACCGCCATCCTGAGCATGCTGCTGATCTACCTCGGCTTCTTCCTGCTAATCATTCCCGGCCTGTACCTGGCCATCGCCTATATGCTGGCCATTCCGCTGGTGGTTGAGCGCGGGCTGACGCCATGGCAAGCCCTGGAAGCCTCGCGCAAGGCAATCACCCAGCATTGGTTCAAAGTATTTGGCCTGTTCCTGCTGCTCGGCCTGATCAGTATCGTCAGTATAATTGCGCTGGGTATTGGCCTGATCTGGAGTATTCCGCTGTTTGTTATCGCCATAGGCGTGCTCTATCGCACCATCTTCGGCGTGCTGCCAGCACCGCAATAAAGCCTGACTGCACCGGCTCAATTCACTGAGCCGGTTGCTTCCCTGCCTGCTGCTGGCTAGCATCGGGGTTTCCTCGACGCAGTCTGCCGATGTCACCCACGCCAACCCCTGCTTCAGTTGCCCCCCGCCCGCTGCTGGATACCCGCTATAAGGTGGAAACGCCGGAAGGCATCGACCTGATCCTGCGCCCAGCAGGCGTGGTGCCGCGCGCGTTGGCATTCAGCATTGATCTGCTGATTCGCGGGGCAGTGCTTGGTGCATTGTTTGCCGTGCTGGCGTTGCTCGGGCAGTTCGGTATGGGCCTGGGCACCATCTTGCTGTTTCTGGTGACGTGGTGGTACATGGTGCTGTTTGAAGTACTCAACCAGGGCCGCTCTCCCGGCAAACAACTGATGGGCCTGCGGGTCATTCATGACGACGGCACACCCGTTGGCTGGGCCGCCTCGCTGACCCGCAACCTGCTGCGTTTCGTCGACATCCTGCCCTTCGGCTACACCCTCGGTATTCTCAGCTGCCTTAATCACCCGGCGTTCAAACGCCTGGGCGATATTGCTGCCGGCACCCTGGTGGTCTATCGCGACAACGCCCCGGTGCCCCCCGAGTTACCGCCAGCCGAAGCCCTGCGTGCACCGTTCAGCATGAGCCTGAGTGAACAGCGCGCCCTGCTTAGCTTTGCCGAGCGCACGCAGAGCCTGTCCAGCGCGCGTCGTCAGGAGCTGGCGAGCATTCTTGCCGAACCCTTACAGGTGCCCGCCGAACAGGCTGAACAACAGATCCACGGCATTGCCCGTGGTTTGTTGGGCCCCGCATGAAACAGAGCCAGTTTGAACACCAGCACCAGGCAGAATGGCAAGCCTTCAGCGCGCAACTCGAAGCCCTTGAGCGCGGTAAAGCCGACAGCCAGCAGTGCAAAGCCTTTGCCGCCGACTACCGCAACCTGTGCCAGCACCTTGCCTTAGCGCAGAGCCGTGGCTACAGCAGCCACCTGGTCGAACAATTGCAACTGCTGGCCATGCGCGGCCATCAGCAGTTCTATCGCCACCGCAGCCCACTGGGCGGCCAGCTACTCGGTTTTATCCTCGCCGGTTTTCCGCGTCTGGTCAGAGCCGAATGGCGCTTTGTCGTCGCAGCCAGCCTGCTGTTTTTCGGCAGCCTGCTGCTGATGGGCACGCTGGTGTACCACTTCCCCGACCTGATCTATGGGGTGATGGGCCCCGACCAGGTCGCCGAAATGGAAAAAATGTACGACCCCGACGCCAGGCGCGTCGGCCGTTTCAGCGAACGCGATTCCGGCGATGACTGGATGATGTTCGGCTACTACATCATGAACAACATCGGCATTGCCTTTCAGACCTTTGCCAGCGGCCTGCTGTTTGGCCTGGGCAGCCTGTTCTTCCTGCTGTTCAACGGCTTGATGATTGGCGCAGTAGCCGGCCATCTGACCCAGATCGGCTATGGCGAGACCTTTTGGTCATTCGTCGTCGGTCATGGTGCATTTGAGTTAACCGCCATTGCCCTGGCCGGTGCGGCAGGATTGAAACTGGGCTGGGCACTGCTGGTACCCGGCCGCCTGACGCGTGCAGAAGCGCTGCGGATAGCGGCCGGCAGCAGCGTGCGGCTTGTTGGTGGGGTGATCGTGTTTCTGCTGCTGGCCGCCTTTATCGAGGCATACTGGTCATCCATGAGCCTGGCCAGCCACAACATCAAATATGCAGTCGGCGCGGCACTCTGGCTGCTGGTGCTGGCCTATCTACTCCTGGCTGGCCGAGGTGCGCATGCGCCTGACTGATGCCAGCGTGGTGATTCGACCACGCAGCGCCTGGGAGGCCGTCGACTTGGGCGTACTGCTGGCCAAGCAGCACGCCGGCCTGCTGATGCTCAGCTGGGCATTGGTGACCGTGCCAATTTTCGCCCTGTTGTGCCTGTTACTGTGGGATTACCCGAGCATCGCCCTGCTGATCTTCTGGTGGCTCAAGCCGGCCTATGAACGCCTACCGCTGTATATCCTCTCGCACGCCCTGTTCGGTTCCACGCCCAGTCTCAAACAGGCGCTGAAAGCCCTACCCGGCCTACTCACGCCGCAACTGCTGGCCAGCCTGACCTGGCGCAGGCTAAGCCCCACGCGCAGCTTCGACTTGCCCGTGCAACAACTCGAAGGTCTGTCCGGCAAGGCCCGCAGCCAGCGCCTGACTGTGCTCGGCCAGCGCGATGCTGGCGGCGCCAGCTGGCTGACTATCGTTGGCGTGCACGTAGAGATGGCGCTGTGGTTCGGCATCATCAGCCTGTTCTACATGCTGCTGCCGGGGCAAATCGAACTGGACTGGAGCTGGAACAGCCTGATCAATGCTGCCTCCGGCGAGTGGCTATGGCTGGAGCACCTGTCCAACCTGCTCTACGTCCTGCTGCTGATCATCTGGGAGCCGGTTTACGTGGCCTGCGGCTTCACCCTGTACCTGAACCGCCGCACAGCCCTGGAAGCCTGGGACATCGAGCTGGTGTTCCGGCGCTTGCGCCAACGCCTGACCGGTGTGGCCTATGCCCTGCTGCTGGGCTGCGGCCTGTTGTTAATGCAAGTGCCAAACAGCGCTATGGCTGCTACCAGCAGCTGCCCGCTGCCGATTGAAGACCCTATGGGGCCGCAGGCCGAGCGCCTTCTCAAACAGCCCCTGACCAGCCTGGAATCCCAGGAAAGTATCACCCAGTTACTCGACCAGCCGCCCTTCGAACACCGCGAAACGGTCACCCGCTGGCGCTTCGGTGATGAACCCAAGGACCCCAGCGAAGCAGACACCAATGCCCTGCTTGAACTGTTGGCCAAATTCTTCAAATTCACCGAGCTATGGAAAAGCGTCGACGCCGTGGCGCTGTTCTTCGAAGTGCTGCTGTGGGCCGCACTGTTCAGCCTCATCGCTTGGCTGCTGTGGCGGTATCGCGATTGGCTAAGCGCTTTTGCCGGGCGCATGCGCCTGCCACACGTACGCACATACCAGCCACCGGAACAGCTGTTCGGCCTGGAAGTAGCACCGCAGAGCCTGCCAGCCGATATTCCCGGCGAAGTTGAGCGACTCTGGGACGATCATCCGCGTGCGGCCCTCGGCCTGCTCTACCGCGCCCTGCTCAGCCGCCTGTTGCATGAACAGCGCCTGCCGCTGAAAAGCGCGCACACCGAGGCCGAAGTGCTGCAACTGGTGCAGGCGCTTGAGCACAAAGACCTCAGCCACTTCAGCCAGGCCCTGACGCGTCACTGGCAGAACCTCGCCTACGGCCATCGGTTGCCGCCGGCGGCACTCAAGCAGGGCCTGTGCACAGCCTGGCGCCGCCTATTCGAACAAGGGCTGCAGGCATGATGACCCGGCGCCTGCAGTTTCTCCTCAGCGCGGGCTTTGTGCTGGTGCTCGGCTTACTGGGCATCTACCTGCTGGGCAAGCTCACGCCCTATCAGGAAACCCTCAAACACGGAGCCGATCCCGAGGCACGCGCCAACCCTTACCTGGCCGCCGAACACTTCCTGCGTAAGCAGGGCTTGCAGGTAAAGCGCGCCGATGGCCTGGACATCCTCAAAGACTTACCGAGCGCTGGGCAGACCCTGCTGCTGCTCGGTGATCGCAAGCGAATGACGCCCAAGCAGGCCGAACGCCTGCTGGCCTGGGCGAGCAAAGGCGGCCACCTGCTGTTCGTCGCCGAACGGCTGTGGGATGAAGACGACGGCAAAAGCGGTGACCTGCTACTCGACAGCCTGGGCATCCAGCAATACGAGAGCGAAGCACTCGATGAGGACGTCAGCGCAGCCACGGATGTGCAGGCATCTGCCGACGCCGAGCAGCTCGCCGAGTCGATGCCAAATGAAGCGCCGCCGGCGGCTGCAGACGAAGGCAACGCCTACCCGGAACTGACCCAGCTTTATCTGGAGAACGAAGAAGCGCCGGCCTACTTCAACTTCGACACCGACTTCCACCTCTTTGATGCCGAAAACCGCGCCCATGCCTGGGCCAACAGCGATGCAGCCACCCACCTGCTGCAGCTCTACCATGGCGACGGCCTGATCAGCGTGGTCAGTGACAGCTGGATCTGGCAGAACCAGGGCATCAACAAGTACGACAACGCCTGGCTGCTCTGGTACATGACTCAGGACAGCCAGGTCACCCTGCTCTACCGCGCCGACCGCGATAACCTGCTGAGCCTGCTGCTCGAGCACTTCCCCCAGGCGCTAATCGCCCTGGCGCTGCTGCTGGTATTCGGCCTGTGGCACCTGGGCATGCGCCAAGGCCCGCTGCTGTTGCCCGCCAGCCGCAATCGCCGGCAGCTGCAGGAGCATTTGCGTGGCAGCGCCGATTTTCTGCTGCGCCATAACGGCCAACACAGCCTGCTGCAAGGCTTGCAACAAGACATCCAGCGCCGCGCCCGCCATCGCCACCCAGGCTTTGAACGTCTTGCGGTGGCCGAGCAGTGGCAGATTCTCAGCCGCCTCACCCGCCAACCTTCCAGCCTTATCAGCCAAGCCATGCGGCCGTTGCCCAAGCAGCGACGGGCCGCCGCCGACTTCACCCGCCAGGTCGCCAACCTGCAAACCCTCAGGAATGCCCTATGAGCGAACACACACCCGAACAACCGGACAGCGAAATCGAACCTGCTGCCGTAGCCGCCGAGCCAGCGGCGCCTGAAGCGCCGGTTATCGCATCCGCGCCCGCAGCTCCAGCCGCCGCCGTGGCGAACCCGAATGCTCAGCGCCAACGCGCGAGCAAGATGGCTCAGGCACTGCGTGCTGAACTGCAGAAAGCCCTGATCGGCCAGACAGCTGTGATCGACGACGTACTCAGCGCCCTGATTGCCGGCGGCCATGTACTCATTGAAGGCGTTCCGGGCTTGGGCAAGACCTTACTGGTGCGAGCCCTGGCGCGCTGCTTTGCTGGCGAGTTCTCACGCATCCAGTTCACCCCGGACCTGATGCCCAGCGACGTCACCGGCCACGCCGTGTACGACCTGCAGAGCGAGCAGTTCAAGCTGCGCAAGGGCCCGGTGTTCACCAACCTGCTGCTGGCTGACGAGATCAACCGCGCCCCAGCCAAAACCCAGGCGGCGCTGCTGGAAGTGATGCAGGAACGCCAGGTGACCCTGGAAGGCCGCGCGCTGAATGTGCCGCTGCCGTTTATGGTGCTGGCCACGCAGAACCCGATCGAGCAGGAAGG
>JAGGNC010000290.1 GCA_017886405.1 Pseudomonas sp.
AAGGTCAGTTTGGCTCGCCCAAGTCGTTTATCAGCCCGATTCCGCACCTCAGTTTCGTTCGCGGCCAGAAGGGCATCGACTTCCTGAAGAAGCGCTTTACTGCGCTGACCGCCCACCACGCCTTTAGCGAGATGGAATACACCGAAGACCGTGCCACCATGGCCGAGTGGATGCCGCTGATGCTGCCAGGGCGCGCAGCCGATGAGCCCATTGCCGCCACCCGTGTGATGGCAGGTACCGACGTGAATTTCGGTGCACTGACCCTGCACTTGCTCGACCACCTCGACCAACAGAACGAAGCCAAGGTTACGTGCAGCCAGAAGGTCGTTGGCCTCAAGCGCAGCGGGCAAGGCTGGCGCGTTAGCGTCAACGATCAGCAGACCGGCAGCAGCCGTGAAATTCAGGCTAAGTTTGTTTTCCTCGGCGCTGGTGGTGCGGCCCTGCCGCTGCTGCAGATGTCCGGCATACCCGAAGGCAAAGGCTATGGCGGCTTCCCTGTCAGCGGTCAATGGCTGCGCTGCGACAACCCAGAAATCGTCAAACAGCACCAAGCTAAGGTCTATAGCCAGGCAGCCGTCGGCTCGCCACCTATGTCGGTACCGCACCTAGATACCCGCGTAGTCGAGGGCAAGACCTCGCTGCTGTTCGGCCCATACGCGGGCTTCACCACCAAGTTCCTCAAGCGCGGCACGTTCCTCGACCTGCCGCTGTCGATCCGCTTCAACAATATCGGCCCTATGCTGGCTGTGGCGCGCGACAATTTCGACCTAACCCGTTACTTGATCAAGGAAGTGCTGCAGTCCGAAGAGAAGCGCCTGGAAACGCTGCGTGGCTTCTACCCTGAAGCCAACGCTGAAGACTGGCGTATAGAGATAGCCGGCCAACGCGTGCAGATCATCAAGAAGGATCCGAAAAACGGCGGTATTCTGCAATTTGGTACCGAACTGGTGGCTGCGCAAGACGGCTCGCTCGCTGCCCTTCTGGGCGCATCACCAGGCGCATCGGTGACGGTATCGATCATGCTTGATCTGATCCAGCGCTGCTTCGGCGAGCAGGTTAAGTCTGAGCAATGGCGCAGTAAGCTGAACGAGATATTCCCGGCCATGGCTGACGTTTTAGCCAGCGACGCTGAGCGGTTCCGCCACGTGCAGTCGCGATCCGATGCACTGCTGCAATTGGAGCAAGTGGAGCAACGGGAGCAACGGGAGCAGAGCGTCAACGCCTAACCCGCCTGGAAATGAAAAAACCGCCTACGGGCGGTTTTTTTATGGCTATTTCCTGATTAAGTATTGCCGCGGCAAAGGCGGTTACTGCGAAGCCCTTAGCCGCCTGGGCCGCAGTGCTTTGCTATTGGCCTAGAACCACGACACCCCACCTTACGAGGGCTGACACCGCCGGCCACAGCAAACTCAGACGGATTCGGCTATAGGTCGGAAGCTGAAGTAGTGACGCAGCGCATCGACCATCTCAACATAATCAGCGGGTGGGGCTACTAAAGCGAAGCCAGAGTCATAAGAGCCCGGCGTGACGTCCTCACGGGACCATTGACAGATAGCCGAGAAATCGATGTAGCGGAGTGCATCATGACCTGGAATCTTTAGGCGCATGTCAAAGCGTGCGCCCACCAGCAGAGGTAGTTGGCTGATCAGCAGCAGACCGTCCAAGGAGACGTTACCGATGTAGCCCATGGGCTTATCGGTGATGCGATTGAACACCTTAAGGTAGTACGGCAACTGACGGCGTTCGATGCTGCGCTGAACATGCGTGGACATAGTGGCAAATCGCTATAAATGGTCATTTAGTATGGCCCCACTACTGCGCTTAAACCAGCTTCAGGAACAGCGTTCTGCCGCCTGGCTCTGGAGTTGCTGACGAGCGGCATCAACCTGCTCGTCGCTGTAATAGCTGCGCTGGCCATCCGCTCCAGTGCGGTAATAGCTGCGTCCTTCGGCGATTGAGGTCAACTTCTTGCGCAGCTCACGGCATTCTTCGGCGCGTTTGGCTTGCCGTTCTGCGGCGACCACCGCAGCCTGCGCCTGCTCTTCACGGCGAGCATCGTAAAAACGGCTGGTACGCTCTTGTCGCTCACGGGTCAGTTGGTCTCGCTCGACCACCTGCGGCTTGACCTCGATCTGCTGAGCATCGGGCGCAGCAGGACGCTGGCCGAAATGCACCTGACCATTGGCATCGGTCCAACGATAAATTTCCGCAGCCGCCAACCCCGGCAGCAACAATAGGCACAACAAAACGCGCATAGACTCCCTCCCCAAAAACCTGTCTACGCTCTCGCGAGCTAGAGCCATACAAGGCGCTACGTTAGTAACAGCCTCCGGCTGGTCAAAACGGCGAGGAACGGACTGGGTTCGCACTCGAGTTTACGCGCTGTAAATGAGCAGTACTAGTTTCACTCGCCCTTCGGGCCGCGCTAAAGCGCGTTAGCCGCAGCGGCTTGCCGAGTCTGTTTTTAACACAGTAGATCCGACTCGCAGCAGATCGTGAGCACGTTATAAAACCCCAGCTTAAAACCGAGGGTAGCCTTCAGTGGCTTATAACGACCAACGGTCAGGGCTTGACCGGATTGACCTTAATCGCTGCATCGCTCCCTTCGTGCCCGAGTTGGCGCAGAGTATCCATTCGCGCGCGCGCGCGATAGGCGTACTCGCTGGCCGGATAGTTTGTGACGATGAATTGATAGGTCTGCATAGCATCGACAAACAGCGCTTGACGCTCCAGGCATTGACCACGCAGCACAGAGATTTCCGGCTGTATATAGCGCCGCGCGCGACTGCTTCGCTCCGCCTTGGATAACGACAGAATGGCTGCTTCACATTCGCCACGGTCATAAGCCTCATAGGCGCTATTAAGGTGATGATCGAGGGCAACACGGCTACAGCCCGACAGCCCGAATACCAACAGAACAATAAACAGTGTGCGCATAAGCCTCTCCTCCGATGAGCAGTGTATCGACTGCTCGGGAAAATTCTGCAGCACCATATCCTCTAACCTGCTAGCGGATCAGCTTTGTATACATGAAGTGCGTCAACGCGCAACGCGCTCACTATTAGGGCACTCGCCATCTGGTTCAGCGCTCAATCGTGTGGAGTGGTTCTCGCAGCATCGCGCCTCACGATAAAACGGTAACAGCCCTTGAAAGGTAGTGCAGAGGAACAATGACTACAGAGGTGCGGCATAGTAGCCTCGCAGCAGTCGCAACTCAGGAGCCGATGCATGACCCTTCGCCGCACCAAAATCGTCGCCACCCTTGGCCCATCCAGCAACAGCCCCGAAATTCTCGAACAGCTGATCATCGCTGGCCTGGATGTCGCACGCCTGAATTTTTCTCATGGCTCGCCTGAAGAGCACAAGGCTCGCGCTAAGCTGGTGCGCGCGCTGGCGGCTAAGCATGGTCGCCACGTGGCACTCCTGGGCGATCTGCAGGGCCCGAAAATCCGTATTGCCAAGTTCGCTGATAAGCGTATTGAGCTGAAGCTCGGCGACCGCTTCACCTTCTCCACCAGCCACCCGCTGACCGCGGGAAACAAGGATATTGTCGGCATCGACTACCCAGATCTGGTCAAGGACTGTGGTGTCGGCGACGAACTGCTGCTCGACGACGGCCGCGTGGTCATGCGCGTGGTCAGCGCCACCAGCGATGCCCTGCACTGCGAAGTGATCATTGGCGGCCCGCTGTCCGATCACAAAGGTATCAACCGTCGCGGTGGCGGCCTGACCGCACCGGCGCTGACTGAAAAAGACAAAGCCGACATCAAGCTCGCGGCCGAAATGGAGCTGGATTACCTGGCCGTGTCCTTCCCGCGCGATGCCGACGACATGCACTACGCACGAAAATTGCGCGATGAAGCCGGTGGCACTGCCTGGCTGGTGGCAAAGATCGAACGCGCCGAAGCGGTAGCCGACGATGAAACCCTCGACGGCCTGATCCTTGCCAGTGATGCGGTGATGGTCGCCCGTGGCGATCTGGGTGTGGAAATCGGTGACGCTGAGCTGTGCGGCATCCAGAAGAAAATCATCCTGCACGCGCGCCGCCACAACAAAGCAGTGATCACCGCCACGCAGATGATGGAGTCGATGATTCAGAATCCGATGCCGACTCGCGCCGAAGTCTCCGATGTGGCCAATGCCGTGCTCGATTACACCGATGCGGTGATGCTCTCGGCGGAGAGCGCTGCCGGCGCCTACCCGCTGGAAGCCGTTGAAGCCATGGCGCGTATCTGCCTGGGTGCGGAAAAACACCCGACCAGCAAGGCATCCAGCCACCGCATAGGCGCGGAATTTGAGCGCTGCGACGAAAGCATCGCTCTGGCGGCCATGTACACGGCCAACCATTTCCCCGGCGTGAAAGCGATTATCGCCCTCACCGAAAGTGGTTACACCCCGCTAATTATGTCGCGCATCCGCTCATCGGTGCCAATCTTCGCCTTTTCGCCACACCGCGAAACCCAGGCCCGTGCGGCCATGTTCCGTGGCGTCTACCCCGTGCCGTTTGACCCAGCCGCTCTGCAACCCGGCGAAGTCAGCCAGGCGGCGGTGGATGAGCTACTCAAGCGCGGCGTGGTGCAAGCCGGCGACTGGGTGATCCTGACCAAGGGCGACAGCTACCACACCATCGGTGGCACCAACACCATGAAGCTTTTGCATGTCGGCGAAGCGCTGGTTTAAAGCGCAAGCAACGCAAAAGGCCGCTCAATCGAGCGGCCTGTTTGTTTGCCTTAATGTCTCAGGCGAACGTGCTGAAATCCGGCGTGCGCCGCTGCATAAAGGCGGTAAGCGCTTCAATGGCTTCGGGCGAGCGCAGGCGTTGGCCGAACAATGCGCCCTCCGCCTCGATCACCCGGCGCAGCTCTTCTCGCCCAGGCGCGCGCATGAGGCGTTTGCTGTCCGCCACTGCTGCGGGTGCCAGCTGCTGAAAACGCAGGGCCATCTCCCGAGCTTTGGCCAGGGTTTGCGCGCCATCTCCCAGTGCCTGATTAGCAATGCCCCAATTGGCGGCTTGCTCACCACTAAAGCTCTGCCCGAGCAGTAACAGCTCGGCCGCGCGGGCGTGCCCAAGCAAGCGAGGCAGAATCAGGCTGGAACCGTACTCGGGGCAAAGGCCTAGGTTGACGAAGGGCATTTTCAGTTTCGCCTCACGGCCGACATACACCAGATCACAGTGCAGCAGCAGGGTGGTACCAATGCCCACTGCCGGGCCGTTGACTGCAGCCACTACCGGCTTGCTGAACTCAAACAGCGCCTGCATAAACTGGAACACTTCACTGTTAAGCCCAGTGGGCGGCGCCTTAATAAAATCAGCCAGATCATTGCCGCTGGTAAAGCAGGTTTCGCCGCCGGTGATCAGCAACGCACGCACGCTTTTATCCTGATCGGCCTGCACCAGCACCTCGGCCATACCGCTGTACATGGCCCTGGTCAGGGCATTTTTCTTCTCAGGTCGATGCATGCGCAGGGTCAGCAACCCTTGCTCACGCTCAACCAGCAGGTGCTCACTCATCGTCGCTCTCACAGTAGGCAAACCGCCTACTAAGGCCGGAACGGCTAGCGGGCGTGGGGCAAAAAGACGTCAGCAAAAATCTGACTACGCGGTAAACCCGCCAGATACAGGCGGCGCGCAAAAGTATCAACGCTGTCGGGGTGGCCGCAGAGTAAGGCGATGGTTTGCCGCGAAACAAGGCGCAGTTCGGCCAAAGCAGCCGACAACTCGGCCGCCACAACCAGCTCGACCTGCACCTGAGGATGGCTGGCAGCCAGCGCCTGCAGGGGCTCGGCCAGGTAATGCGCAGATGAATCATGGGCCAGGTGAATAACCCGGATAGCGCCCTGATGCTCCTGACGCAGCGCCTCACGCAATAGCCCGTACAGCGGCGCCAGCCCGGTGCCGGCGGCCAGCAGCCAGAGCGGCCGGGTTTGCCAGTCGGCGTCATAGTGCAAAGCGGCGCCACGCAACTCGCCCAGGCGCACGCTAGCGCCCGGCTGGAAAGCCCGCGCCTCAGTAGCAAACGCGCCGCCCTGTCGACAATCGAGATGAAATTCCAGCCAGGCATCATCGCCCGGTAAGCTGGCCAAGGAGTAAGGACGGGCAATCCCGTTTGCCGTCCAGAGTTGTAGATGCTGGCCGGCGCTATAGCGCAGCGGCCGCTGCGGGGTCAGACGCAAGCGCAGTACATCCGCGCTGAGCCAGTCGCAACTGTGAATGAGCGCCGGGGTAGCATCACGCAATGGGTCGAACACCTCGACCTGCACGTCCTCCACCACCCGGCACTGGCACGCCAGCCGCCAGCCCTGTTCGCGCCGCGCCGCATCCAACGCGTCAGGTTTGGCATCGAGCAACTGGCCGTTCACACAGCGCACCAGGCAGGCATGACAACTACCAGCGCGGCAGCTGTAGGGCACCGCGATACCGGCCGCTAGCAGGTTATCCAGCAAATTACTGGCGGGAGCGACCTCAAGGCTGCGATTAGCAGCCCGTACCTCAGGCATCCAGATTCTCCCAGGTCGCCGCGCAACGGTTACGCCCGTCACGTTTGGCCTGATACAGCGCCTGGTCGGCACGTTGCAGGGCTTCATCGAGCTCATCATTGACGTTCAGCAGCGTCATACCAATCGAAACACTCAGGCCGTGCACCTTCACCCCCAGTGGCTCCGCGCGGCTAAAGGCCTCGCGCAGGCGCTCGCAGCAAGCGCTGAACTGATCGGCTTGGGTATTGGGCAGCAACAAAACAAACTCCTCACCGCCATAGCGGGCCACCACATCAACATCGCGCAGACAAGCGAGGGCTACAGCGGCGAAAGTCTGCAGGACGCGATCACCTGCAGCGTGGCCGTGAGCATCATTGATTCGCTTGAAATGATCCAGGTCCAGCAGTGCCAAACCATGCTGACGACCACCGCTCAGACTGCTCAGTTCGTGATTGGCCAAGCGCAGGAAGTGCCTACGGTTACACAAGCCGGTCAGCTCGTCCGTTGCAGCCAGGTCTTCCAGTTGGCGCATCATGCCCCGCAGCGTGTCCTGATGAGCCTGCAGGGCAAAACGCCGCTGGAGCATATGCTGACGCATGGCCTGGGCGTAACTGGCAAACAAGCACAACCAGACCAGCACAGCCGCCAGCACGCTCGTTTGCATAAGCGCCACCCGTGGCGCACTCAATTGCAGGGTATAGGCTTCATAAAGGTTCAACCCGGCAAAGCCAAAGAAGGCAAGCAATGCGCAACGGATCAAGACCCTAGACGGCAGATGAAATACCCCGAATAGAAGAGTCAGCAGATAGATCACGAGCATGCTGCCGCGCCCTTCGCTGAACAGCGACAGCAGCACGGTCAGCCAGGCCAAGGCCACCAGCACCTGGGGTTCAGTCAGGCTAGGGTCGGCTGAACGCAGATTGAGACGGGACACAAACAACCCGAGAAACACCAATTGACTGAGGGCAATCAAGGCAATCAAGGTTAGGGCCGGGGTCGGTGAGGCCTGCAGCAATCCGGCAAACACGGCGATCCAGCACAACAGCCCGGTCAGCGCATAGGTCATAACTGCCATGCCGAAACGCTTCAGCAGCAGATTTTGCTGAGATTTATGGGTTTCCCGCTGGCTAGTTACGCTCATGGGTTTAGTGGGCTCCATCCCATGCTGGCATGCACGCATCCACTGTAACCCTGTGATCACAGAATGCCTAGGCTAACTCCCGCGCCATTAGTCGGTTCGGGAGGCGGACCAACGGCCATGGGCTGGCCCCGTTGAGGTGTCAGCATGACGGCGCGCGCGTTATACTTTCGCGCCTTTTTATCTTGTCCTACACCTTGATAAACCTGCGCCGGGCATGCCCCCAGCGCTCTTCGAAATCTCTGCCCTACTCCTACCCATACAAAAGGGAGCGCACCGCATGACCGTGATCAAGCAAGACGACCTGATCCAGAGCGTCGCCGACGCCCTGCAGTTCATCTCCTATTACCACCCCGTGGATTTCATCCAGGCCATGCATGAGGCCTACCTGAA
Organism: Pseudomonas sp.; assembly: GCA_017886405.1. Classification (GTDB taxonomy): domain Bacteria; phylum Pseudomonadota; class Gammaproteobacteria; order Pseudomonadales; family Pseudomonadaceae; genus Aquipseudomonas. The sequence goes on from JAGGNC010000290.1 coordinate 8,009, forward strand.
GGAAGAATCCCCGGCAGCGCGGGACGCCATGGCGCAGATCCTAATCAACTCGCGCATGTGCGCCACCGGCCACCGTCCGATCTGCCAAGACACCGGCATCGTCACCGTGTTCATCAAGGTGGGCATGGACGTGCGCTGGGACGGCGCCACCATGAGCGTCGATGACATGATCAACGAGGGCGTACGCCGCGCCTACAACCTGCCGGAAAACGTGCTGCGCGCCTCGATCCTGGCTGACCCGGCCGGTGCGCGCAAGAACACCAAAGACAACACCCCGGCCGTTATCCACTACTCGCTGGTACCAGGCGACAAGTTGTCGGTGGATGTCGCGGCTAAAGGCGGCGGCTCGGAAAACAAATCCAAGATGGCCATGCTCAACCCGTCTGACTCGATCGTCGACTGGGTGCTGAAAACCGTGCCGGAAATGGGCGCGGGCTGGTGCCCGCCGGGCATGCTGGGCATTGGCATCGGCGGCACCGCCGAGAAAGCCGCAGTGATGGCTAAAGAAGTGCTGATGGAGTCGATCGACATCCACGAGCTGAAAGCCCGCGGCGCGCAGAACAAGATCGAGGAAATGCGCCTCGAACTGTTCGAAAAAGTGAACCAGCTGGGTATTGGTGCCCAGGGCTTGGGCGGCCTGACCACCGTGCTCGACGTGAAGATCATGGATTACCCCACCCACGCCGCCTCCTTGCCGGTGTGCATGATCCCTAACTGCGCCGCGACCCGCCACGCCCACTTCGTCCTCGACGGCTCTGGGCCGGCCGAACTGGAAGCGCCAGACCTCGATGCCTACCCGGAAATCGTCTGGGAAGCCGGCCCAAGTGCGCGCCGCGTCAACCTCGACACCCTCACCCCGGAAGACGTGCAGAGCTGGAAACCCGGCGAGACCGTGCTGCTCAACGGCAAAATGCTCACCGGCCGCGACGCCGCGCATAAACGCATGGTGGAAATGCTCAACAAGGGTGAGCCGCTACCGGTGGACCTCAAAGGCCGCTTCATCTACTACGTTGGCCCGGTCGATCCGGTGCGCGACGAAGTGGTTGGCCCGGCGGGCCCGACCACCGCCACGCGGATGGACAAATTCACCCGGCAGATTCTGGAAAGCACCGGCCTGTTGGGCATGATCGGCAAATCCGAACGCGGTCCGATTGCCATTGAGGCGATTAAAGACAACAAGGCCGTGTACCTGATGGCCGTAGGCGGTGCCGCCTACTTAGTCTCGCAAGCGATCAAGAAGTCCACCGTATTGGCCTTCCCGGAACTGGGCATGGAAGCGATCTACGAGTTCGAGGTGAAAGACATGCCAGTCACCGTGGCCGTCGACACCAAGGGTGAGTCGGTGCACATCACCGGCCCAGCCATCTGGAACAAGAAGATCCACGACAGCCTGGCAGTCGAGATCAAGTAAGCGTTGTTGCGTTAACGCAAACCCGGCCTGAAGTGCCGGGTTTGTTGTTGTTGCGGCCTTAGCGATGCCGTAACGCCTGAGCCATGGCCTGATCGACATGCGCACGCCATTCACGGTCGCGCCAATTTTCATCAAACCCCTCGCGCTCAACTTCGC
>JAGGNC010000299.1 GCA_017886405.1 Pseudomonas sp.
AATGATACGGCGACCACCGAGATCTACACGTAAAACACCCGCGCCACCCAGATGTCATCAGCGCTGCGCTGAAACAGCGCGGCGAAGGTCAGCAGGTTGAGGATAAAGAAGCCGTACACCCAGTCGATGTAGCGCGCTCGCGCCACCGTCGAGTTAAGCCAGGCAAACAGCGGCACAGCAGCGAGCATCAGCAGGAAGGTCGCGGTGAACAGCCATTGCAGATTTTCCACGCCGCCGCGAATGCCCATGGCCTCGCGAATCGGCCGCAGCATGAAGTAGCCGCTGAACAGGCAGAAGAACAGACCAACGCCGCACAGCGCCGCCAGCAGTTCGCCAGGTCGCGCGTTGATGACCTGGCCCAGGCGTTGCGCCGGGCTCATCATCTGGCTTCTAGGGCCTGTTGCCGTTTCGTTCGTGGCCGCAGAGAAAGGGCAACACCCCCTATTTTGCCGGCCCGTCCATGCATATCAACGGAACGCCTGGGCGATTTTCTCGCGCAATGCTGCATCTGGCAGGCGGCCGATGCCGGCCCGCAGGTTGTCGGCCATGTAGCGCGGGTTGGAGGTGGCCGGGATCACCACCGTGACCGCTGGGTTCGCCAGGATGAACTTGAGCAACAGCTGCGCCCAGGTGTTGGCGTCAGTCTCTATCGCCCAGCTGGGCAGCGGCTTGCCCTTGACGTGGCTCAGCAGCTGCCCGCGCAGGAACGGCCGGTTGACCAGTGTGGCGATGCCGTGATCGGCGCAGTACGGCAGCAGGCGCTTCTCGGCATTGCGTTCGACTACCGAGTAGTTGAGTTGGACGAAATCCAGCTGCTCGTGGGCCAGCACCTCAAGCAGGTCGTCGTGGGCCGATTCGAGGTAATGGGTGATGCCGATATAGCGCACCTTGCCCTGGGCTTTTAGCTCGCGTAATAAGGCCAGCTGGGTGCGGGTGTCTTGCAGGTTATGCACCTGCACCAGGTCAAGCGTGTCGGTTTGCAGTGCGCGCAGGCTGGCTTCGACCTGCGCCATGCCGCGCGTGCGGCCGGTGGCGGAAATCTTGGTGGCGAGGAAGGCCTTTTCATGGGTGTTGGTGCGTTTCAGCAACGTCCCCGTTACAGCCTCGGAGTTCCCGTAACTGGGCGCGGTATCAATCAATGTGGCACCCCCATTGATAAAGGTGCGCATCACCCCATCCAATGGTTTCAGGCTGTCGTCAGCGAGGCTGACATCGAAGGTGCGCGAGGTGCCCAGGCCGATCGCCGGGATTCTTTCGCCGCTACTGGGAATACGCCGTTTCAGCAATTGGTTGGGGTCGACCGAGGCCAGGGAAGGCATCCACGGCGAAGCGGCAAGGGCGAGCAGGGCGGCGCTGCGTTGGATGAAGTGACGACGGCTGGGCATAAGCATCTCGCGGGTGACACTGCACAGGTTGGTGAATCGAAGCCTCGCTAGGCAGGCATCAATAGATCATAGAGCTGTGATTGCGCCACCCGCTGAGCGTTACCTGGACAGTTGTTACTTGGTGTTTCGCTAGTGCTTCAGCCCTCGGCTAACGCGTTGAGAAAACTTTCCAGCACCAGATGCGGGCGGCGGCCTTTGCGCGTGACCGAGGCCAGGCTGATGTCGTAGAAGCGGCTGTCGGGTTTGAGTACGCGCAGACGGCCTTGTTGCACCCAGGCCTGGGCGTAGTGATCGGGCAGGTAGCCGATGTAGCGGCCGGTGAGAATCAGGAAAGCCATGCCTTCGCGGTCCGAGGCGCTGGCGGTGCAGTTGAGCACCTGATAATGGTTTTGTACGTCTGGCGGCAGGCGGAAGGTCGGGGCGATAGCGTCCTGGTTATTCAGGCGCTCGTCCTCCAGTTGCTGGTCGTCGACATAGAACAGCGGGTGGCCGACCGCGCAGTAGAGCAGCGAACGCTCGTCATACAACGGCTGGTATTCCAAGCCAGACAACGCACCCACCTGCGGCACCACACCGATGTGCAGGCGGCCGTCGAGCACGCCTTGCTCCACCTCGCTGGGCGGGGTCATGCGGATATGAATACGCACATCCGGACCCTGGGTTTTCAGCTGAGCCAGGGCGTTGGTGATGCGCATGTGTGGCACCGTCACCAGGTTGTCGGTCAGGCCGATATTCAGCTCGCCGCGCAGGTGTTGGTGCAAGCCGTTGACCTCGGTGCGAAAGCTCTCCAACGCCGCCAGCAATTGCTGGGTGCTCTGGTACACCTCGCGGCCTTCCTCGGTCAGGGCAAAGCCGGCGCGACCGCGTTGGCATAGGCGCAAGCCCAAGCGTTGCTCAAGGTCGCTCATCTGCTGGCTGATCGCCGAGCGGCCAATGCCCAGGGTGCTTTCCGCCGCCGAAAAACCGCCGCACTCCACCACGCTGCGAAACAGCTTGAGCAGACGAATATCAAAATCACTGACCTGGGCCAGCGGATCGGGGCGACGGGTGCTCATGGAAGGCTACTCATTATGTGCTGGGCTTTGTTTAGTGCAAGCTTAACTAAAGATAAGAAGAGTCGTGTTTTCATGACTGTAAGCCCGTGGCACCTTGACTGGCAACTGCTTCTCTATCTAAGAACACCGCCCTTCCTTGCGAGGCCGCACCATGACCATGCAGCAGACCACCGTTCCGTCCCTGGCCAGCCAACTCAAGTTGGATGCGCACTGGATGCCGTTTTCTGCCAACCGTAACTTCAAGCGTGACCCACGCCTGATCGTCGCGGCCGACGGTAACCACCTTATTGATGACAAGGGTCGCCGCGTATTCGACAGCTTGTCCGGTCTGTGGACCTGTGGTGCCGGGCATAACCGCAAAGAAATTCAGGAAGCTGTGGCCAAGCAGCTTGGCACCCTGGACTTCTCGCCGGGCTTTCAGTACGCCCATCCGCTGTCTTTTCAGCTGGCCGAGAAAATCACCGAGTTGACCCCCGCCGGCCTCGATCATGTGTTTTACACCGACTCCGGCTCCGAGTGCGCCGATACGGCGGTGAAAATGGCGCGTGCCTATTGGCGCTTAAAGGGCCAACCGAGCAAGACCAAATTTATCGGCCGTGCCCGTGGTTATCACGGCGTGAACATCGCCGGCACCTCGCTGGGGGGCATCGGTGGTAACCGCAAGATGTTCGGCCAGATGATGGACGCCGACCACCTGCCGCACACCCTGCAAGCGCACCTGGCCTTTACCAAGGGCATGGCCGCAACTGGCGGCGTCGAGCTGGCCAATGAACTGCTGAAATTGATCGAGTTGCACGACGCCTCGAACATTGCCGCCGTGATCGTCGAGCCGATGTCCGGTTCTGCGGGTGTGATCGTGCCGCCAGTCGGCTACCTGCAGCGCCTGCGCGAGATCTGTACTCAGCACAACATCCTGCTGATTTTCGACGAAGTGATCACCGCTTACGGGCGCATGGGCACGTGGACCGGGGCCGATTTCTTCGGCGTCACCCCAGACATCATGAACACCGCCAAGCAGATCACCAATGGCGCGATTCCGCTGGGCGCGGTGATCGCTTCCAGCGAGATCTACAACACCTTTATGAACCAGGCCATCCCCGAGCACATGGTCGAGTTTAGCCACGGCTACACCTACTCCGGTCACCCGGTAGCCTGCGCCGCCGGTTTGGCGACCCTGGAGCTGCTCAAACGTGACCATTTGATCGAGCAGTCCGCAGCCCTGGCGCCGATCTTTGAAGAGAAGCTGCATGGCCTTAAAGGCAGCAAGCACGTGGTCGACATTCGCAACTGCGGCCTGGCTGGCGCGTTGCAGATCACCCCGCGTGACGGCGACCCGGTGATCCGCCCGTTCGAGGCCGGCATAAAGTTGTGGAATGCCGGTTTCTACGTGCGCTTCGGCGGCGACACCCTGCAGTTCGGGCCAACCTTCAACACCACGCCTGAGCAACTGGACGCCGTGTTCAATGCCGTTGGTGATGTACTCAATGGTCTGGACTGATGAGCCCGCGCAGCCAAGCCTTGGCCACGGTGCAATTGGATAACGAGCAGGTGATTGTCACCGAATGGCGTTTTGCCCCCGGCACGCAAACCGGGCAGCACTATCACCGCTATGACTACGTGATAGTGCCGATGACCAACGGCACCCTGCTGATGCAAACCGCAGAAGGTGAGAAATATTCAGCGCTGGTGGCCGGCCAGGCCTACTTCCGCAAGGCCGGCATCGAGCACAACGTGATCAATGCCAGTGACCATGAAGTGGTCTTCGTTGAAACCGAAATCAAATAATTTGTCGCAGTCGCGCTCAGCGCCCCTGCCCAGCAGCACACTCACGAGGAGTTCCCATGCGCATCGTTAACCACCTGATCCACGGCGAAATGATCGCCGGCACTGGCCGCCACGCAGACGTGTTCAATCCGGCCACTGGCGAAGTCAGCAAGCAAGTTGCCCTGGCCGACCGCGCCACCATGCAGCTGGCCATCGACTCGGCCAAGAGCGCCTTCCCAGCCTGGCGCAAAACCCCGCCGGCCAAGCGCGCCCAGGTGATGTTTCGCTTCAAGCAATTGCTCGAAGACCATGAAGCCGTCATCGCCAAGTTGATCAGTGAAGAACACGGCAAGACCCTGGAAGACGCTACCGGCGAACTTAAGCGCGGCATCGAAAACGTCGAATTCGCCTGCGCCGCCCCGATAATCCTCAAGGGCGAGTACAGCCGTAACGTGGGCCCGAGCATCGACGCCTGGAGCGAGATGCAGCCCATTGGCGTGGTCGCGGGTATCACCCCATTCAACTTCCCGGCCATGGTGCCGTTGTGGATGTATCCACTGGCCATCGTCTGCGGCAACTGCTTTATCTTGAAGCCGTCCGAGCGCGATCCAAGCTCCACCCTCTACATCGCCCAACTGCTGCAAGAGGCCGGCCTGCCAAAAGGTGTGCTCAACGTGGTGCACGGTGACAAAGAAGCGGTGGATGCCCTGATCGAAGCGCCCGAAGTCAAAGCCCTGAGCTTTGTCGGCTCCACACCGATTGCCGAATACATCTATAGCGAAGGCACCAGACGCGGTAAGCGCGTGCAGGCCTTGGGCGGGGCGAAGAACCACGCCGTGCTGATGCCCGATGCCGACCTGGACAACGCCGTTAGCGCACTGATGGGCGCCGCCTACGGTTCCTGCGGCGAGCGTTGCATGGCCATCTCGGTGGCCGTGTGCGTCGGTGATCAGATTGCTGATGCGCTGATCGAGACGCTCACGCCGCAAATCAAGGCGCTGAAAATCGGTGCTGGCACCAACTGTGGCCTGGACATGGGCCCGCTGGTCACTGGCGCGGCACGGGACAAGGTCAAAGGTTATATCGACGCCGGTGTCGCCCAAGGCGCACGCCTAGTGGTCGACGGTCGTGACTTGGTCGTTGCGGGCAACGAGAGCGGCTACTTCCTCGGCGGTACCCTGTTCGACAACGTCACCCCAGAGATGACCATCTATACCGATGAAATCTTCGGCCCGGTGCTGTGCATCGTCCGCGTCAGCAGCTTGGAAGCCGCCATGCAACTGATCAACGAGCACGAATATGGCAACGGCACCTGCATCTTCACCCGCGATGGTGAAGCGGCCCACCTGTTCGTTGATGAAATCGAAGTCGGCATGGTCGGCGTCAACGTACCGCTGCCAGTGCCAGTCAGCTACCACAGCTTCGGCGGCTGGAAGCGCTCGCTGTTCGGCGACCTGCATGCCTACGGCCCAGACGGTGTGCGCTTCTACACCCGTAAAAAAGCCGTGACCCAACGCTGGCCGCAACGCGCCTCGCATGAAGCGGCGCAGTTTGCCTTCCCGAGTAACGGTTAATCCGCCAGCGCGTTGTCGAGCGGATAAGACGGTCGGCTTGCATCGCCGTGGATTGGCCCACACCTAACTAGCCGAAAAGCCCTCGCATGAGGGCTTGCCGGTAGTAAGCCTCTGGGGTTGTCAGGCCGCTTGCGCTGCAAACGTCAGTTTCGATAGAACAGCGGCGTCGATGTTCAGATCATAGCCGGGGCTGAACCTGTGCTTGACATCTAGAACGGAGATCTTTTCATCGGGATTGTGGTGAATTCTGACCGTGCCTGCATCGAGGCTGACAAGGTCGACAAATGCAACGGTGCTGACCCAAAATCGGGCATCGGTCTTGTCAGTTTCGATCACTGTGTAGGCCATACCATGGGTGTCGGATTTGAATATCTTGATGCCTTTGCTCATGTAACACCCCCCCGCTGGCGCAGTTCCGTCAAGGTTTATAAGGTCAGCGCCGTACTTGCCGATCAACCTGTGGTGATACGGCGCCGCGTTGTCGATTAAACCCCAGCAAAAACCGTGCTAACTTTATCGGCAATAAAGTCCACCGGTACTTTTTGTCGTTGTACTGAGGCCGTGCGGGCGGTGTGGACGCCTAGTTACTGGGCGCGATCAGGGTTAAGACCCAATCGCGGGCAAAACTTGGCGCCTTCCGGCTGCTACAAAATGCAGCACGTAGAATGGGTCGGGCCGCGTAGATTGAGCGCAGCGATACCCATCAATCACCGCTTTACGCAACAAACCAGCCGCGCGGGCGCGGCGTTGGTGCAGTGTCCGGCCTGGCCGGTTACGGCACCCCTTGGGTGAGCGGGTTCACAGTCATCGTGACCCGCAAGCCCGCTCTCCCAAGGGCAGCCCACTTCAATAATTAAAAAGGGCCAGCTTACGGGCGTGCGAGCTAGAGAAAACCAGGCGAGAAGGGCTGAGAAACGTAGCGCAGCGGAGTAACAGCCAGTGGCTGGCCCGCAGGGTGAGCGCAGCGAATCAAGCGGAGTTTACGAGTTGTAAATGAGCATTTCGAAGCCGTTCTCAACGCAGTTTTTCCGACGCGCAGCCGGCCGTAGGCGGTTCTTAGAAGAGGACTTGCTATGAACAAACCTTTTATTGGCTTACCCCTGTGCCGCTGGCAGTTGACCGACCGCGACATCGGCTGGTTTCACCTGGTGGGCGAGAAGTACATCAGTTCGGTGACCGGCTTCGGTGCCTTCCCATTGATGATTCCGGCCTTTGGCGATGATCTGGACATGGACACCGTGCTCGATAGCGTCAGCGGCATCCTGTTCGGCGGCTCGCTGTCCAACGTGCACCCCAGCTTCTACGACGATGAGCATCCTGGCTTGGGCTTGGCTGACAAACCGCGTGACGCCACCGTGTTGCGCCTAATGCGCGCCTGCATCGAGCGCGGCATTCCCTTCCTCGGCATCTGCCGTGGCGTGCAGGAGATGAACGTGCTCTATGGCGGCACCCTGCACCGTGAAGTGCACGCCGTTGCAGGTCGCCTCGATCACCGTGAGGTGAAAGATGTACCGGACGACGTGGCCTACGGTCCGATGCATAACGTAGCCCTGACCGAGGGCGGCGTGCTGCATTCGCTGCTGGGCGAGCGGCAGATCAAGGTCAACTCACTGCATGGTCAGGGTATTGATCGCTTAGGTGAGGGTTTGCAGATCGAGGCGGTGGCGGAGGACGGGCAGATCGAGGCCGTCAGCGTGATTGGCGCCAAGGCATTTGCCGTGGGCGTGCAGTGGCATCCCGAGTATCGCTATTGGGAGAAGGCGGATTACAACGCGCTGTTGGGCGCGTTTCACCAGGCGGCGCGGGAGTATCAGGTGAGGAAGGTTGAAAACCGCCGCGAGGCGGCGATGGCATAAATGTTGGGCTGTTGATTGAAAGCAAAAGGCTCGTCGAGTGACGGGCCTTTTGCCTTGGATATTGATGGGTATCGCTGCGCTCAACCCATCCTACGGGGGGAAGTAATGCAAAAAGCCATGGCAATGCAGCATGAGGCTCCAGCCTCAATTCAATAACCGTGTTGTACTCAGCTCCTGCAACCGCCTAGCGATCAATATAACGAGATTCTTCTGAAGTACGAGCTGAAGCAAGAGTATTAACCGGGGAAATCGTCAACTTGGTCGCCGCTGGTCAGTGACCACGGCTCATGTGCAGCAATGCCCGGCGATGTTCAAATTCAGCGAATCGCCCAAAATCGAGACCGCGCGCGCACACTGAATGAATATCCCGCTCGCCCTAACTCGCCGCGCCGTTGCGCCCCTCAACGCAACCAACTTGAAAAAGTCATGCGCACCAACGGACAGCGCGACTACGCGTCCTAGCAAAAATAATACGTCAAGAAAACGGCGACGAATAAACGACGGCTGGTAATTACATCGCGCTCGCCTCCTCGTTATCCTCGGCCAATCAGAACCCCTCGGTATCGCGGCAGCCGTCGCCAATGGAAACCACACCAACAAGGGAGAGGTCCGGTGTCCTGACTAACACCCTGTCCCTTGGAGTAGCACCATGATCGACCTGACCACCTGGAACCTAAGCATCCCCGTCGGCGTTCCGGCGACCACCATTGAAACCCCCGCACTGGCCGGCGGCTATCAAGACCATTACTTTCAGTCAAAAGACGGCACGATAAGCTTCTGGGCTCCGGTCAATGGCACAACCACCGCTAATTCGAAATACCCGCGCAGTGAAATGCGCGAAACCTATGCCGATGGCACCCTCCGTAACTGGAGCTATGGCGCTGCCTATAACACCCTCAGCGCCACAACCAAGATCACTCAAGTGCCATCAACCGGCCTGCTCGCCTTTTCCCAGATACACACCAAGCAAAGCTCATCGCCACCCCTCATGCTGGCCTACCAATATGCTCCAAGTACCGGCTACGGCAATGTTGTTATTGCCTTTCGTGGCAAGCCCAGCGACGCGAACTCAAAGAAAATCGTGCTATCGAACAAAATTAGGCTCAATCAATACTTCAGATACAAGGTCACTTTAGCCAAAGACGGCACGATGATCATCCGCCTTGAAGAGCCAAGCGGCACGATTAAAAGCTGGAAAGGAACACTCGACAAAGCCTGGAAGAGCCACACGCTGTACTTCAAAGCCGGCGTTTACACACTGGACAACAGCGGTTATGAAACCGAAGCAGGTGGCGCCACATTCAAACAATTGAAAATCGAACATCGCTAATTTTTGCTGCACAAGGTGAAGCCTGAAATAACCCTGCACGCTTGAGCCGAACCCAACGATATTGATCTTGCCCGTCTTAGTGGACACCTCGTTAAGCGATAAACTGCAACGAGGTACACCCTGACAAAGCAATCGATAAAAATGAAGAAGCCCCATACGCGTCACTCCCAAGCCTACAAGGATAAGGCGCTAGCTTTGGCTGCCGGCATCGGCGTCAGCAAGGCCGCCACACAGCTGGGGCTTCATGCCTCGCAGCTCTATGGCAGGATAAGTAAGCAGCAACATATCCTGAGCAGTAGTGACCACGAGCAGTCATTGGCCGAGGAGAATGCTCTACCCAAACGCCTGCCTAATCCTCCGGTAATAAACCCGCCCGTACATACCGGTGAAACGACGACCAAGGCCAATCGGCCATGCGCTGAACATGCCCATGATTACGTGGGTTGTGGTGGATGTAATCGACGTGCCGGTTGAGATCCACCTGGTCGCGGATGCGATGTTCCCAATAACGCCCCGTTGCCATATGCCACGTTCGTTTTTACGCGGTCGGCTGGCGGAGATGCGTTCG
>JAGGNC010000304.1 GCA_017886405.1 Pseudomonas sp.
GGCAATCGGCAGCAACAGGGTTTCGCGGGTATTGCGTGCGGGGTTGAGGTCGAAGCGGCCGCCGTACACCAGATCGGCCATTGGCAGCAGGCTGCGCGCTTCCCAGGCATCCAGATTGCTTGAACGCCCCCAGCGATTGAGGAATGCCGGTAACGACTCGGGCTTAATGCGGAAGAACTCGACATTCACCTTGTCGACATTCAGGGCAATTACCGGCAGGCCTTCAGCAAGGCGCGTGGGCAGCAAAGAGCCACGGCTGGCAAAGCCAACACTGGCCTGCTGGTCGCGCGTTTCTAGACGGGTCACCTGCTCGGCGGCGAGAGAACTACCGTTCAGCCCGGCCAGACCGGCATCCACGGTCAGCACCAGCTTGCGGCGCGGCTCCAGATGCCGCAGGCGCACCTCCATCAGGTTGTCGCTGAGCTCCCACGCACCGTCAACCGTACCGCTCTTGCTGTCGACTAGATGCAAGCGTTCGGCGAGTTTCTGCTCAGGGTCAAGCGGCACCGAGAAACTGACTGACAGGGTACTGGCACCCTCCAGTTGCACTTCTGATACATCCACCACCGTCAGTTCGCGTCCGGCGTAGCGCGCAGCCATTGCCTGCTGGCTGGCCGACGGCGCGGCGGGCGCGCTGATTTCGCTGACACCTTGGGTCGCCGTTACCTCGGCAGGCTCTGGGGTAGATGAATCACAGGCGCTGAGTAGGCTCAGGGCAAGTGCCAGAAGCAGTCCATTCTTCGGCATTGCGGGCTCCAACAGGGGTAGATGTAGCGTAGGCAAACTATAGTCGAGACATGTGTCGCGGATTAAGTCTATGCAGACAAAAATGACGAACACCGCACGTCAGTCGATCAGTGTTTAATATCCTGCCAGTGAAACGCCTGCGCGTATGTCGCCGCAGGTAGTTCCATTTCTGATTGAGAGTGCATGTGATAACCGCCTTACGCGACGCGTGGCAGCACGCCCCAACCCATCAACGGGTTTGGGCACTGGCGGCGCCGATGATCCTGAGTAACCTCTCGGTGCCACTGGTGGCATTGGTCGACAGTGCGGTAATCGGCCATCTGCCGCACGCCCATCAGCTGGCTGCGGTGGCCGTCGGCAGCAGTCTCTTCACCCTGCTGGTGTGGACGGTGGGCTTTTTGCGCATGGGCACTACCGGTTTCAGCGCCCAGGCGGCCGGTCGCAATGATGGCGGCGCGCTGCGCCAGGTGCTGTTGCAAGGCCTAATACTCGGCGTGCTGCTGGCCGCACTGCTGATCAGCGTGGCCATCCCCCTGAGCGACGCCGCACTCGGCTTGATGAACCCTTCAGCGCAACTCGATGAACTGGCACGCAGTTACCTGCACATCCGCCTGTTTGGCCTGCCCGCTACACTGACCACTTACGCCTTGGTGGGCTGGCTACTGGGCACGCAAAACGCCCGCGGACCGCTGGCCATTCTGTTGACGACCAACTTATTGAATGTGGCCCTCGACCTGCTCTTTGTCCTCGGCCTGCACTGGGGTGTAGCGGGCGCGGCCTGGGCCTCGGTGATTGCCGAATGGAGCGGCGCACTGCTCGGCCTGTACTTGGCACGCCGCGCTCTGCGTGCCTATGCCGGCACCCTGGACTGGACGGCGCTCAGCCGCTGGCTGAACTGGCGCCCCTTGCTGGCGGTTAATCGCGACATCTTTATCCGCACCTTGGCGCTGCAGGCGGTGTTCTTTCTGATCACCGTACAGGGCGCGCGCCTGGGCGATGCCACCGTGGCGGCCAACGCCCTGCTACTCAACGGCCTGCTGCTGACCGCCCACGCCCTCGATGGCCTCGCCCATGCACTGGAAGCACTGTGTGGCCATGCGTTGGGCGCACGTGATCGTAATGCGCTGCGCCGGACGCTAATCGTCGCCGGCGGCTGGTCGCTCCTGGCAAGCCTGGGTTTTGCGCTGTTCTTCCTACTCGGTGGGCACTGGTTTATCGGTTTGCAGACCAACATTGAGGTGGTACGCGAGGCCGCGCTCACTTACCTGCCTTACCTCGCCCTGCTGCCGCTGATCGCGGTCTGGAGTTATTTGCTCGACGGCCTGTTTATCGGCGCCACTCGGGCCCGCGAGATGCGCGACGCCATGCTCCTGGCCTTGCTGCTCAGCCTACCGCTGGCCTGGGCCCTGCAACCGCTCGGCAACCTGGGCTTGTGGCTGGCCTTTCTCAGTTTTATGGGGCTGCGCAGCCTGTGCTTGGGCGGCTATGCTTACCGCCTGACTCGTGCCGATCAATGGTTCTCCTCCAGCCAATCCGACGCACCCCATGCTCAGCCCTGAGATGCTCAGCGACGAAGGGCTGCGCCAACAGGCTTTCAATGACCACGAGTTACTCGACCCGCACCGCATAGCGTGAAAGGAGGCCATCATGGGTCAAGCGCTTGCCGCCTACCTGCATTATCTGTCGATTTTGCTGTTATTCGCCCTACTCAGCATCGAGCATGTGCAATTCAAACTGCCACTAGACCTGCGTCGCGCCCGAAGCCTGATCATCACTGACATCGCCTATGGCATCTGCGCTGGCGTGGTCCTATTCAGCGGCCTGGCGCGAGTGCTTTGGTATGGCAAAGGCCTGGACTACTACCTGAGCAACAGTCTGTTTCACGCCAAAGTCGGCCTATTTATCTTGGTCGGGCTGATGTCCGTGGTGCCGACCTTGGTTTTTCTTAATTGGCGCAATAGCCTCAAAGCCGCTGAGGTGCCGCAGGTCAGTGCAGCTCAGGCGCGCCTGGTGATTAGGGTGATTCGCCTGGAACTGTTGCTGCTGTCGATCATCCCATTACTGGCGGTACTAATGGCGCGAGGCTATGGCGTGATCGGCTAAACGCCGCCTAGGCGAGCAACCGGGGCGTGGGAGACGCTTTAGCGGCGAACGGTCACCGTGGTATCGCGGTTGAAGCCCTCCCACCAGCCAACGGCTAGCACAAAGAACACTACCAATTTGCCCGTCAGGCCCTGCTCTGCTAGTGTCGCGCCGGCTGCACTTCCCCGATCTGCCCCGAGAGTTCCGCCATGGCCGCCCGCAAAAAAGCCACGCTCGATTTCGAGCAATCCCTGACCGATCTGCAGAGCCTGGTAGAACGCCTGGAAAACGGCGAGCTGTCGCTGGAAGACTCGCTAACGGCCTTCGAGCAAGGCGTGCGCCTGACCCGCGACTGCCAGGCCGCCCTGGCCCAGGCTGAACAGAAAGTACAGATTCTGATGGAGCGCGACGGCGAGCTGGAGGAAGCCCCCTTCGACGCGGACCATCAGGCATGATTGCGGCTTACCAGGCGCTCTGCCAAAGTCGCGTCGATACAGCCCTAGAAAGCCTCTTAAGCAGCCCAAGCCCCGAGCTGCAGCGCCTATATGCAGCCATGCGCTACAGCCTGTTCAATGGGGGCAAACGGGTGCGCCCACTGCTCGCCTATGCCGCCTGCGAAGCCCTCGGCGGCGCGCCGGAGCGGGCTAATGCAGCAGCCTGCGCGGTGGAACTGATACACGCCTATTCGCTGGTCCATGACGATCTGCCAGCGATGGACGATGATGACCTGCGCCGTGGCCAACCGACCACCCATAGAGCCTTTGATGAAGCCTGTGCGATTCTCGCCGGCGATGGCCTGCAAACGCTGGCTTTCGAAGTGCTCGCCGACGCCACACATAACCCGCTCGACGCCGAACTGCGCCTGACCATGCTCAGCGTCCTAGCGCGCGCTGCCGGCCCGGCCGGCATGGTCGGCGGCCAGGCCATCGATCTCGACTCAGTCGGTAAAAATCTCGATCAGAACGCCCTGGAAACCATGCACCGGCACAAAACCGGCGCATTGATCGAGGCCAGCGTACACCTCGGTGCACACGCCAGCGGCAAAGCCGATGAGCATGCCCTGCAAGCCCTGCTCACATTCGCCCGCGCCATCGGCCTGGCGTTTCAGGTACAGGATGACATCCTCGACGTGGAAGGCGACACCGCCACCCTGGGCAAGACTCAAGGTAAGGACCAAGCTCACGACAAACCCACCTACCCAGCCCTCCTAGGCCTCGAAGCCGCCAAGTCCTATGCCTTGGCGCTGCGCGACCAGGCATTACATGCCCTGCGCCCGTTCGACCAGGCCGCCGAACCACTGCGTGAGCTGGCCCGCTATATCGTCGAACGGCGCAGTTAAGCCGCCCATACAATTAAGCGGGAGACGCTTTAGCGGCGAGATGCGCGACTAAAGCCCCCAGGGTTTTTGCATGGGTCAGATGATCGCTGTCGCGCCCAGCCCCAGCGCTTTATCACCCGTATCATGTGCGGCGATCATTGGCGATGCCATCGACTGTGAGGCCTACCCCAACGGTATGGGCACCGAGGCGCAGTGGAACACCACCTCCAGCGTGGATCATCAAGCCTACAGCTACTCCAAGACTGTGGCCGAGAAGGCCGCCTGGGACATGGTCAAAGGGCAGCAGCGCTGGGATCTGGTAGTGATCAATCCGTCGCTGGTGCTTGGCCCGGGCTTGAACGCGGATGCCACCTCGGAGAGCTTCAATTTGTTCAAACAGCTGGGTAACGGCAAGATGAAATCCGGGGTGCCGGACTTCGCCATCGGCATGATCGATGTACGTGATCTGGCTATCGCCCACTACAACGCCGGCTTCACTCCCGAAGCCAACGGGCGCAACATCATCTCGGCAGATAACTCGGATTCTCTCACCCTCGGCAAGATCCTGCGCCAGCATTACGGCGATGCCTACCCCTTCCCGCAGAAGAACCTGCCCAAGTTCATGGTCTGGCTGATGGCGCCGCTGGTGGGCTTCAAGCGCAAGATGATCAAGCTGAACGTGGGCCACAAATGGCAGGTCGATAACAGCAAGGGCAAGCGCGAACTGGGCATGAGTTACCGGCCAATGCAGCAGACGGTGATCGATTTCTTCCAGCAGATGATCGACACCGGCAAGGTCAGGCCCAAGGGCTGAAGCGAGTGGCTGCGCAATCTGTCTTCAAGGTGGATTGCGTGGCTACAAGTGCTCTTGCGGCTTTGGGTTTCCGGAATATTTCTAATAAATGCATGGCGCTGAATTTGCGCAACCTGACGATAAGTGCCATTTTCAAATTGATCAGACTAATCAGGTAAGGATTTATTTATGTCCGCACTTCGCGGCTTCGCAGCAACGACAAACACCAAAGCGCCTTTATTGTGTGGCGCACTACTTGGGCTTGGTTTGCTCAGCGGCTGTACTTCCAACCTGCAAGGCGACACCTATTCGCGCAACGAAGCCCGTAGCGTGCAGCAGGTGCGTATTGCTGTGGTGGAAGACGTGCGCATGGTGGTCATTGAGGGCAGCAAGTCAGGTGTTGGCGGTTTGGCCGGAGCGGCAATTGGCGGTATCGCCGGGAGTTCGGTGGGTGGCGGCAAGGGCAGCACAATTGCCGCTATTGCCGGTGCCGTAGGTGGCGGTGTACTTGGCGGTAAAGCTGAAGAAGCCGCTACCCGCGTGCAGGGCGTTGAAATTGTCGTGCGCTATCAGGACTCGAACAATCTGGCTGCCGTGGTCCAGCAATACGATCCCAAAGAAGACTTTCAGCCAGGCGACGTAGTTCGCGTGATGACGGTCAACGGAACCAGCAGAGTCGCGCAGTAGCGGCAGAATGTTCCCGGCGGCTACTGAGATCGACCCTCGCGCTGCGTGAGTTGCATCACTCAGTGGTGATATCCGGTGCCCTCGGCGGGAGCAAGCTGCGGACTGACCGGATGCTTGTCGAAGAAATCCATGCAACGCTATAGCCCAACCCTCAGCTGCTAAGGCTTGGTTTACCTCGCCTGCAGAGCGCCTAAGATGGCTACAGAATAAGAATCTGGAGCCCTCATGCCCTCTTCGACCGCACCCTTTGCCCACCTGCTGATCGCCAACCGTGGCGAAATTGCCATCCGTATCGCCCGCGCCGCCAGTGAGCTGGGCATCCGCTCAGTGGCGGTGTATGCCGAAGACGACGCAGCCTCTCTGCATCTGCGCCAAGCCGACAGTGCTATAGCACTGCGGGGCCGCGGTGTAACGGCCTACCTGGACATGAACCAGTTGATTGCCATCGCTCAGGCTGAGGGCTGCGATGCTGTTCATCCCGGTTATGGCTTTCTCGCTGAGAACGCTGAGTTCGCTCGCCGCTGCCAGGCTGCCGGCCTTTGCTTTATCGGCCCTAGCGCTGAGGTGCTGCAGCTTTTTGGCGATAAAGCGGCCGCCCGTGAGTTGGCCCAACGCTGCGAGGTGCCGCTGGTGGCGGGTATCAATCGGGCGATAAATCTGGAACAAGCCCATGACTTTATCGCCGTGCATGGTGCAGTAATGCTCAAGGCCTTGGCTGGCGGTGGTGGCCGTGGCATGCCCCAAGTTCGCGCCGGGGCTAATCACCGCCTTTATCCGTATTGAGGGCAAAGCCTTCGGCCTGCTGGCGAATAACCCCGCGCACCTCGGCGGCGCCATAGACGCAGGAGCGGGCGATAAGGCTGCACGTTTTATGCAGCTCTGTGATGCCTTCGATATTCCGCTGCTGTCGCTGTGCGACACCCCGGGCTTTATGGTCGGCCCAGAAGCAGAAAAGCAGGCAACGGTCCGCCATGTGTCACGCATGTTTGTCGCCGCCGCCAGCCTTACGGTGCCGTTCTTCACCGTGGTGCTGCGCAAAGGTTATGGCCTCGGCGCGCAAGCCATGGCCGCCGGTAGCTTCCACTCAGCGCTGTTCACCATCGCCTGGCCCAGCGCCGAATTTGGTGCAATGGGCCTCGAAGGTGCTGTGCGCTTGGGCTTCAGCAAAGAACTGGCCGCTATCGATGATCTTGCTGCACGCCAGCAGCTGTTCGACACGCTGGTGGCCAAGGCCTACCAGAGCGGCAAGGGCATCAATATGGCCAGTTTTCTTGAGATCGATGCGGTGATCGATCCGCTGGAAACCCGCGCTTGGCTGCTGCGTGGCCTCAATGCTGCGCCACGACCGGCAACGCGTGCAGGCAAAAACGCTCAGTCGACACTTGGTAGCAGGTTCGATATAGCCCGACTGCAATCCGGGGCGCTCTGGAAGACATTCACTCGGATGACATCCGGGCTAAGGGTTGCGCTGAGCCTAAGCATGTTTGGGCAGTTTCCGGCGCTTCGGGTAAACTGCCGCATCTCTTACCCGATAACGATCTGCCTGATGCCGACGACTTTCCACGAGATTCCCCGTGAACGCCCGCTGACGCCCCTTCTAGACCGTGCCAACACGCCGGACGAGCTGCGCCGCCTGGCCGAAGCCGAGCTGGAAACCTTGGCCGACGAACTGCGTCAGTACCTGTTGTTTACGGTTGGACAGACCGGCGGGCATTTTGGCGCAGGCCTCGGCGTGATTGAGCTGACCGTGGCCCTGCACTACGTCTTTGATACCCCGGACGACCGCCTGGTATGGGACGTCGGCCACCAGGCCTACCCACACAAGATTCTCACCGGCCGCCGCGAGAAAATGGGCAGCCTACGGCAGAAAAACGGTATTGCCGCCTTTCCGCGTCGCAGTGAAAGCGAGTACGACACCTTTGGCGTCGGCCACTCCAGCACCAGCATCAGCGCCGCGCTGGGCATGGCTATCGCAGCCCGCATGCAAGGCAGCAAGCGCAAGTCGGTGGCGGTGATCGGTGACGGCGCGCTCACCGCTGGCATGGCCTTCGAGGCGCTTAATCATGCCAGCGACGTCAAAGCCAATATGCTGGTGATCCTCAACGACAACGACATGTCGATTTCGAAAAATGTCGGCGGCCTCTCCACCTATCTGGCCAAGATCCTCTCCAGCCGCACCTACGCCAACATGCGCGAAGGCAGCAAAAAAGTACTGTCCAAGCTACCTGGAGCCTGGGAAATAGCCCGTAAAACCGAAGAGCACGCCAAAGGCATGCTGGTCTCCGGCACCCTCTTTGAAGAACTGGGCTGGAATTATATCGGCCCCATCGACGGTCATGACCTGCCTAACCTGCTCGCCACCCTGCGTAATATGCGTGAGCTTGAAGGCCCGCAGTTCCTGCATGTGGTGACCAAAAAGGGCAAAGGCTTTGCCCCGGCAGAAGCCGACCCGATTGGCTACCACGCGATCACCAAACTGGAGCCAATCAAACCGGCGGCCAGTGCCGAGCCGAAACAACCCAGCGGCCCGAAATACTCGAGCGTGTTCGGTCAGTGGCTGTGCGACATGGCAGCGCAAGACCCGCGTCTGGTCGGTATCACCCCAGCGATGAAGGAAGGCTCGGACCTGGTGGCGTTCAGCGAGCGCTACCCCCAGCGTTATTTCGATGTGGCCATCGCCGAACAGCATGCCGTAACCCTGGCTGCGGGCATGGCCTGCGACGGCGTCAAGCCGGTGGTGGCGATCTACTCAACCTTCCTGCAGCGCGCTTATGATCAGCTGATCCACGACGTAGCCGTGCAAAACCTCGACGTGCTGTTCGCCATCGATCGCGCTGGCTTAGTCGGCGAGGACGGCCCGACCCACGCCGGTAGTTTCGATCTTTCTTACCTGCGCTGCATCCCCGGCATGCTGGTGATGACCCCCAGTGACGAGAACGAACTGCGCCGCATGCTCACCACCGGCCACCTGTTTAACGGCCCGGCTGCAGTGCGCTACCCACGTGGCAGCGGTCCGAATGCGGTGATTGAACCGGGCCTTGAACCGCTGGAAATTGGCAAAGGAATAATCCGCCGCCAAGGCCAACATGTTGCCCTGCTGGTCTTTGGTGTAAAACTGGCCGACGCACTCAAAGTAGGCGAAACACTCGACGCCACCGTGGTCGATATGCGCTTTGTCAAACCGCTAGACGAAGCGCTGATATGCCAACTGGCCGCAAGCAATGCACTGCTGGTAACCCTCGAAGAGAACAGCATCATGGGCGGCGCCGGCAGCGCGGTCAGTGAATACCTAGCCTCCAGCGGTATCCTCAAGTCGGTGCTGCACCTGGGACTGCCCGACTACTATGTCGAGCATGCCAAGCCGGCGCAGATGATGGCCGAGTGCGGGCTAGATGCCGCGGGCATCGAAGCGGCCGTGCGCGCACGCCTCAGCACGCTCTCTGCATAAGCACTGCTCATGCAGCCTTAAAACGCAGATTGCTTGTAATTAACTCAACCGCGCATTAAGGTGCGCGTCGTTTTACTTCCGCCAAGGTGCGCCCTTTATTCATAAAGTGGCGTTAAACGGGAAGCCGGTGCGCTCATCATGAGCAATCCCGGCGCTGCCCCCGCAACGGTAATCGACTGCAGAGTAATCTGCGCGTCGCCTCACGCTGTCCACTGGAGCAATCTGGGAAGGACGAGGCCACGTATGTCGAGAGCCCGGAGACCGGCCTTGTTGGATGTGACTGGTGTTGCGGAGGGCATCACCGTCAAGCTCAGGCTGCGTTTTCGCGCGCCTGAACTTGCTCCTGCCCTCCTCAAAAGCA
Source organism: Pseudomonas sp. (assembly GCA_017886405.1). Classification (GTDB taxonomy): domain Bacteria; phylum Pseudomonadota; class Gammaproteobacteria; order Pseudomonadales; family Pseudomonadaceae; genus Aquipseudomonas. The sequence goes on from JAGGNC010000304.1 coordinate 9,437, forward strand.
TTCCA
>JAGGNC010000168.1 GCA_017886405.1 Pseudomonas sp.
AAGCGCTACCTCAAGGCTGAAGCCAAGCGCCTGGAAACCCCGGCGGACCGGTTCTACATCAACCATTTCGATGAACCGCGCGAACCCCGCGCGCTGGAGCTGCCGTCCGGCACTGCCGCAGAGTTCATGGCGGACATCAACGGCCTGATCGACAACCTGCTGGCGACTTTCCCGGCGGTGTTCGAGCATCCCTCGTTCCAGCAAAAGAAGAACGCCATCGACCGCGCCTTCAATAAGCGCTACGACCAGGCACTGGATGTGGTCGAGCGGCTGTCGCTGGAAAAGAACGTGGCCCTGTACCGCGACAGCAGCAATATCGCCTTCACCCCGATGCTCGAGGGTAAAGCGCTAGATGAAGCCGAGTTCGCTCAGCTGCCGGAAGCCGAGCGCGAGCGCTTCCATGTCGATATCGCCACCTTGGAGGAGCGCCTCAATGAGGAGCTGTCCAGCCTGCCGCAGTGGAAACGTGAGTCGAGCAACCTGCTGCGCCAGCTCAACGAGGAAACTATCACTGTCGCGCTGCAGCCGCTGCTCGCGCCCCTGTCGGAGAAGTACCAGGAAAACGCCGGGGTCTGCGCTTATTTTCAGGCGGTGCAGGTCAATCTGCTGAAAACCGTGGTCGATCAGTTGGTCGAAGTGGAAAAGGCCGACGCGCAGACGCGCATGCTGCTCGAAGAGCAGTACTGTCCCAGCCTGGTGGTTGGCCATCACGCTCAGGGCGGAGCGCCCGTGGTGTTCGAACCGCACCCGACCTACGACAATTTGTTCGGCCGTATCGAATACAACACCGATCAGGGCGCGCTCTACACCAGCTACCGCCAGCTGCGCCCCGGCGCGTTGCACCGCGCTAATGGCGGCTTTTTGATCCTGGAAGCGGAGAAGATGCTCGGCGAGCCGTTTGTCTGGGATGCGCTCAAACGCGCCCTGCAATCGCGCCAGCTGAAGATGGAATCCCCCCTCGGTGATCTCGGCCGTATCGCCACCGTGACCCTGACCCCGCAGATGATCCCGCTGCACCTCAAGGTGGTGATCATCGGCTCGCGTCAGCTGTATTACACGCTGCAGGACCTCGACCCGGACTTCCAGGAGATGTTCCGCGTATTGGCCGACTTCGATGAAGACATTCCCCTGGCCGACGACAGCCTCGAACAGTTCGCCCAGTTGATCAAAACCCGCACCTCGGAAGAGGGCATGGCGCCGCTGACGGCTGCTGCCGTGGCGCGTGTGGCGACCTACAGTGCGCGCTTAGCTGAGCACCAGGGGCGTTTGTCCGCGCGTGTTGGCGATCTGTTTCAGCTGATCAGTGAAGCGGATTTTATTCGCAGCCTGGCCGGTGATGAAGTGACGGACGCCGGGCATATCGAGCGTGCGCTTAAAGCCAAAGCGACGCGCACCGGCCGCGTCTCGGCGCGCATCATCGATGACATGCTCGCGGGGATCATCCTGATCGACACCGCCGGCGCGGCGGTGGGCAAGTGCAACGGCCTGACCGTGCTGGAGGTCGGCGACTCGGCCTTCGGCGTGCCAGCGCGAATTTCCGCCACCGTCTATCCGGGCGGCAGCGGCATCGTCGACATTGAGCGTGAGGTCAACCTTGGCCAGCCGATCCACTCCAAGGGCGTGATGATCCTCACCGGTTACCTGGGCAGCCGTTATGCCCAGGAATTCCCCTTGGAAATTTCCGCGAGCATCGCCTTGGAGCAATCCTACGGCTATGTCGACGGCGACAGCGCGTCACTGGGTGAGGTGTGTACGCTGATCTCGGCGCTGTCACGCACGCCGCTCAAACAGTGTTTCGCCATCACCGGATCGATCAATCAGTTCGGCGAGGTGCAGGCGGTCGGTGGGCTGAATGAGAAAATTGAAGGCTTCTTCCGCCTGTGCGAGGCGCGTGGCCTGACCGCTGAGCAGGGCGTGATCATCCCGCATTCCAACGTTACCACCCTGATGCTCGATGAGCGGGTGTTGCAGGCGGTGCGTGCCGGGCAGTTCCATATCTATGCGGTGCGTCAGGTCGACGAGGCGCTGAGCCTGTTGGTGGGTGTTGACGCCGGTTCCCCCAATGCGGATGGCCAGTTCCCGGCGGGCAGCGTCAATGCGCGGGTGGTTGAACGCCTGCGTGATATCGCCGCCATGGGTATGGCCGACGATGACAAGGACGAAGCCAAGAGCGAGGAGCCTGTGGCGGTGATCAAGGAAAAGAAGCCGCGGACGAAAAAGCCAGCGGTGCAGTGACCGCTGGGCGCAGACCATTCACCCGGTGGCTGGTCAGTCACTGAGCGAGTTTGCCGGCGGGCCAGGGCGCCTTGCTCTGGAAGGCTTTTCTCATTTCATCCACACAGTTATCCACAGCAAGTGGGGATAACTGTTGGCTTCCCTCCGGCGCTCACTCGGGTGTAGGCTGAAGACCTGCTCCCGAGAGGGTCGTCGCCATGTTGCGTCTCCTTAATCTCTCCCGTCACTGCCTGGGTCTGGAGACCCGTATCGAATGCGTGGTGCTGCCTCTAGCCGGTAATAATGGCCTCTGGACGTTGATCTGCGCCGCCGGCATGTCCGCTGCGCAACCCTCTGCGGTCAAAGCGCAGGGCCCATTCCGCGGGGCTTTCGCCGCAGAAAGGATACTTTTGGATATTGCCGAAAACCTGCACGGTATGGGTTACGAGCCCTGCGCCGAGGTGCCCATCTGGCGACTGCACATTCAGGCCGAGCTACGCCGTTTTAACGCCGAGCGCGGTCATCACGTGGGTGATTTCCAGTTTCAGCCGGAAACCTGAATGAACGCTTGGCGAGTGGTGAGCTGACGCCACAATCCCTAATAGGTGGCTGGCTCGCAGGCATGGATTGTGAGCGTGCGCACAAGGTTATCCACAATTGCCGCAAGTGCTCCGGGCTGCCATCTATTGCCATACATCGGGGTCGTCTGTGCGAGGGCGCTGAATATACTCGCCGGCAGTTTTAAACCCTGAGTGAGCCTTTATGGAACGCTTTATCGAAAATGCCATGTATGCCTCGCGCAGGCTCCTGGCACCTATCTACTTCGGTCTTTCGCTTGGCCTGCTGGCCTTGGCGCTGAAGTTCTTTCAGACAGTTTTCCACATTCTCCCCGTGTGTTCTGCATGGCTGAGGCCGATCTGATTTTGGTGATCCTGTCGCTGGTCGGTGGCCTGCTGGTGATGGTCATGCTTTCGGGTTATGAGAACTTTGTCTCCCAGTTGGATATCAAGCAAGGTAGCGAGAAGCTGAGCTGCCTGGGCAAGATGGACTCCAGCTCACTGAAGATGAAAGTCGCAGCATCAATCGTGGCGATTTCCTCGAGCCACCTGCGCAAGGTGTTTATGGATGTCAAGAACATCCCCGACAACAAGCGGGATGACTACGTGATTATCCATATGACGTTTGTGGCCTCGGCTTTCGCCATGGGCTATCTGGATAAGCTGACCAAGCACGACCACTAATCAGCTCATCGCGTTACCCGCCGCCCGGCCGTTGCAAAACGGACGGGCGGTTTGCTTTCTGCCTTGTGTTTCGGTCATCTTGTACAAGAATTGTATTTGCATTAATTTTTGTATAACTTTGCAGGCCGAGGTGTTCGCCATGAACCTACAAGACCTTTCGCAACACGCCCATGCCGGGCATATCGACGCGCTTAACCTTATTTCCATCGAAGGCGGTATTTACCTGCTGGAAGCGCACATGGATGGCCGTGTCCATCCGCTCAATGATGGCAAGGGTAAAACCCTGCACCTGCGCTCGGTCGAGCATGCGCGCGAGATGCTCACCGATATGCCGCCCATACCGTTCCACTTGGTGCATGCGGTGGTGCATGACGAGATGTGCGGTATGCAAGATGGCACCCAGAATGTCCTGCGGGTGCCGATCTCCTTTATTTCGTCGTGGTAGAGGTGTGACTGCAGCGCCCTCCCTCTTTGCCAGTGCGCTTGCCATCATCGATGTGCAGATAACTGGGTTGCATCCGGACAAGGATTGCATCTGGGAAGTGGCGGTGTTGCAGGTCGACGGCGGTAGCGTGGTGGCGCGGCATGTGTGGTTACTAAACCCGGCATGCGGCCTTCCGGCCAGTGTTTCGCGTGTGTCGGGCGTGCTGTCGGCGGAGTTAGTGGGTGAGCCGCGCTTTGCCGATATGGCCAGCGAGCTTGCACGTTGCCTGGAAGGTCGCGTTGTGGTTGGCCACAACCTGCGCGTTGCCCATGCATTTCTGCGTCGTGGTTTCGCCCTGGCTGGGTTGCGTGTGCGCTATCGGCAGTTATGCACCGTGCAGTTAGCCCGTGCGGCCTGGCCTGATTTGCCGTGTCATAGCCTCGATGCGTTGTGCGAGCGGCAGGCCATCAGCCGGTTTTTTCAGCACCGCGCGTTGCCAGACGCCGAAGCGGTTTGGCAGCTGCTGGCAACGCTGGTGCCGCAGGTGCCGGCGGCGTTGTTGAGTCGCCAGTTACGCAAAGCGGCCGTGCCACGGTTTTTGACGGCTGAGCGCTTGCAGGCGCTGCCCTCACGGCCCGGTGTCTACTATTTTTACGGTGAGAATCAGGCGTTGCTCTATATCGGCAAAAGCAGAAATCTGCGGCAGCGGGTGCAATCGCACTTCCAAAATGATCATCACAGCCGTCGCAGCCTGCAAATATCGCAGCAGGTACGCGACATCCGCGTGCAGCCCACGGCCGGAGAGTTAGGTGCACTGCTGTTGGAGTCAGCCGAAGTTAAACGGCTGTTGCCGTTGTACAACCGCCAGCTCCGGCGTCAGCGTGATGTACAGACCTGGGTGCTAACCGTCGGCGCTGATGGCTTGCTGCCTGAGCTGCAGGCCGTGGGCCAATCTGTTATTGAGAACAGCAGTGTGGGGCTCTTTCGCTCGCGGCGACAGGCGCATGCCTGGCTGCGCGACGAAGCCACGCGCAGTCAATTGTGTCTGCGCGTGCTGGGACTGGAGCGGGGCGAGGGTGCGTGTTTTGCCACTCAGCTGGGCGCCTGTCGTGGCGCGTGTTGCGGGCGAGAGTCGCGTGAGGCCCATGATGCCCGCCTGCTGGCCGGCTGTGAGCAGTTACGCATTGCTTCATGGCCATGGTCGGGCCCAGTGGCCCTGGTTGAGCGTGATCTAGAGCAGCGTCTGTGCCAATGGCACGTGCTCGATCAGTGGCGGCACGTGGCCACGGTCGACGATCCCACGCTGATTGATGCGGCCCGTCAGCAACCTGCGCAGGGATTTAGTCTCGATGCGTATCACATTCTGCTTAGCCATTTAAGGCGCTTTCCGCAAACCGAGGTTGTAGTTTTATGAGTGCGTGCCGTCTTGCTCTGGTGCTAGGTGATCAGCTGTCTTTCGATTTATCCAGCCTGCAGGCGCTGGACCCACAGCGTGATGCGGTATTGCTCGCCGAGGTGGCGGCGGAAACGGACTATGTGCCGCACCATCCGCAAAAAATTACGCTGATATTCAGTGCCATGCGCCATTTTGCCGAAGCCCTGCGTGAGCGTGGCTGGCAGGTGCATTACGTCAAGTTGGACGACGCGCAGAACAGTGGCTCGCTACCGAGCGAGTTGCAGCGCTGGGCGAAGCAGTTGCAGGCGGCCGAGGTGCATATCACCGAATGTGGTGAATGGCGCATAGAGGATGAATTGCAGCGCTGCGGTGTGCCGATTACCTGGCATGACGACAGCCGTTTTATTTGTGCTCGCAGCGAGTTCGCGCGCTGGGCCGAGGGCCGCAAGCAACTGCGCATGGAGTTCTTCTACCGCGAGATGCGCCGTAAGACTGGTTTGTTGATGAATGGGGATGGCACGCCAGTGGGCGGCGCCTGGAATTTTGATGCGGAAAACCGCAAGGCACTGCCCAAACAGATCAAAGCCCCTGTGACGGCGCGCTTCCCGGCCGATGCGATCACCCAGGAGGTGCTGGCGCTGGTGGCCGAGCGCTTCAGTCACCACTACGGCAGCCTGGCGTCCTTTGATTACCCAGTAACCCACGCTGAAGCAGACGCCCTGTGGCAGCACTTTATCGAGGTTGCCCTGCCGGCCTTTGGTGATTATCAAGACGCCATGGCGCTCAACGAGCCGTATTTGTTTCATGCGCGTATCGCGGCGGCCCTGAATATCGGCCTGCTGGATGTGCGTCGGCTGTGTGTGGATGTTGAGACGGCCTACTTACAGGGGCGTGTGCCATTGAACGCCGCCGAGGGGTTTATTCGTCAGCTGATTGGTTGGCGCGAATACGTGCGCGGTATCTACTGGATGCACATGCCCGAATACGCCGAGCGCAACGCATTCGGCAATACCCGAGCCCTGCCGGAGTTCTACTGGACCGGTAAAACCCGTATGAAATGCATGAGCCAAGCCATCGACCAAACCCTGGAGCATGCCTACGCGCACCATATCCAGCGGTTGATGGTCACCGGCAACTTTGCCCTGCTGGCGGGTATTCAGCCCAGCCAAGTCTGCGACTGGTACTTGGCGGTGTATATGGATGCTTTCGACTGGGTCGAGCTGCCCAACACGTTGGGCATGGTCATGCATGCCGATGGTGGCTACCTGGGTTCCAAGCCCTATTGCTCCAGCGGTCAGTACATCAAGCGGATGTCCAATTACTGTGGCGACTGCGCTTACAAAGTCAGCGAGAGCGTGGGCGAGCAGGCGTGTCCGTTCAATGCGCTGTATTGGCACTTCTTGATGCGTCACCGTGAGCAGCTTGGCGGCAACCACCGCCTGGCCATGGTCTACCGCGGCCTGGATAAAATGACTGAGGCCAAGCAGCAGGGCCTTTGGGCTCGGGGTGAACAGCTGTTGGCGCGCTTAGATGCCGGTGAGGCGTTGTGAAGAAATCCGAGTTACCCGTAAAGGACTGTCTGGTGTGTGGTTTGCCCTTTACCTGGCGCAAGAAATGGGCGCGTTGCTGGGATGAGGTGAAGTACTGCTCCGAACGCTGCCGGCGTCATCGCCAATCATCCACGGTGGCTGGCGGTTAGAGCCGTGAGGGCGTTTGTGCTAGGCTGAACGCCCTTTTTTAAGCCCACAGCGGAGCACTGTTATGTCCGAACTCGATCTCTCGACCGACCCTATCCGCGTCAGCTATGGCATTGGCCGTCAACTTGGCGGCCAGTTGAGTGACAACCCGCCGCCGGGTGTGAGCCTGGATGCCATCCTGGCCGGCCTAACCGATGCGTTCAATGGTCAGCCGAGCCGTGTCAGTGAAGCCGAGATGACGGCCAGCTTCAAAGTGATCCGCGACATCATGCAAACCGAAGCGCAGGCTAAGGCCGAAGTGGCTGCTGGCGCTGGCCTGGCCTTCCTTGCCGAAAACGCCAAGCGTGACGGCATCACTGCACTGGCTTCCGGCTTGCAGTATGAAGTGCTGAGCGCCGGTACTGGTGCCATGCCAACCCGTGAAGACACTATTCGTGCGCATTACCACGGCACCCTGATCGACGGCACTGTGTTCGACAGCTCCTACGATCGTGGTGAACCGGCTGAGTTTCCGGTTGGCGGCGTGATTGCTGGCTGGACCGAAGCCCTGCAGTTGATGAATGCCGGCAGCAAATGGCGCCTGTATGTGCCAAGCGAGCTGGCTTACGGCGAGCAAGGCGTGGGCAGCATCCCACCGCACAGCGTGCTGGTGTTTGATGTAGAGCTGCTGGACGTTCTCTAAGGCGCGTTCCTGAGGCGGATGGCCCTGTGTTCGTCTGCCCTGGGGCTAGCCCGACCAACGTGTAGCCCGGATGCAATCCGGGAAAAATATTTATGACGTTTACCTATGTCCCGGATTGCATCCGGGCTACGAGATTCAGCTGTTGTTTTGCCGTCAGGGGCGCAATGCCTGGGCGTAGCGGTATAGAAAAAGATTACGCACCCACGCCTTGAGCGCCAACAGTTCGCGGGAGTTCAGCTCGTGCAGGTCCAGATCACCTTGGTCGCGCAGCTCATTCAGGGCCTCCTTATCCAGTAACGCGCAGACTTCGCCGGTGCGGCGATTGACAATGCGCAGATAAGGCTGTGGCCGATCAAGCCAGGTATCGATCAAGTAAGTCATAGCTGATCGCCCTCAGGGCTAACCATCTAAGTAAAGAATTGGTTATTATTTGACCAATGCAACGCCGTTTCAGGCGAGGAATCAAGCGCTCCACTGCTGCGCGGGCGAGAGGGCGATGGCTCTGAGAGCTCATTGAGCAGCGGCGCGCTCTGCTAGTATCCACATCGGCTGACGGAAACACGGCCATGACCGCCGAGAACTGCACCGGCGAGTACTACAGGTAACTGCGCACAACAGATTATCGCCCTCCGCCCGCTAGGGGCTACGTTTAACGCCCCTAGCGGCAAGACGCCTCACTCAATGCTCGGGGAGCCATGCTCTGCCGGGGCTTCCTTTGTTCATATTCTGCTGATGTGCCGATCCATCGATCGACTGTGCATCCTCGGTCTCAACCTGCGGCCCGGCGGCAGCGGGCTGCAGGTTGAGCATGTCGTTAAAGCGCTGGCTCTCCTCCCTGCTGGCGTAATCATCTCTGCGCTGAACCCTCAGTGTGTGCATTTGCAGCAGTCGATCAGTGCCACTTTCTGCCAGCAAGAAACTGGGTTCCTGCTCGCTCGCTAGAAATGGCGCGCTGGTTGCCGGCCCCGAGGCGGTAGCTGCAAGTACCAGCATCAGGCTGCCAAGGGCCGTTACGCTGAATGTCGATTTCATGGTGTGATCCTCCACATATACGTCGAATGTCGATTTCATGATGTCATCCTCCAGACATCGCCTTTCCCCCGTACAGTGGATGAATAAAAACAGGCTTTGTTACCCGTGTATTTCGCGCACTGACCAGCGGCGATGTTGAGACAGGGGCATCGAGGAGCCGACCAACCGAGCAGCGTGGCTGACGGGGGCTAAGGCTAAATCCACCAAGCTGCGCAGCATCCTCAGGCAGCGCCCTTGGCTGGGCTCGGCTTGCACCCTGGCGGCGAAGCTCAGTTCGCCATAGTGCTCGGGCGGTGCGGGCCAGAATCAGCGTGGTGAACTCAATACGGCAGGCGTATTGATCTGCCACGTGCTGGCAAAGTTGAAGCTCGGCGGGGTTAACCGGTGACAGGCTAAATAGCCCGGCAAGCAGCGACAGCAGCAATAATTTCAAGCCGCGCATTGCATTGAGTTCTATTCGACGAGCGCGGAGCATAGCCGTGTGCCGAGTTTTGCGGTCGTTGCCAGGGGTTTGGCCCAAGTAGTTGGATTCGTCGGGCACTGCCGGCTAGCGTCCGCGCTTGAGGTCGACGCCGGGTAGTAGCAGAGCGGCGCCGAATAGGCGCCGCCTGGCGCCATTGATCCGGCGCTTGGGCCAGCGGCAGCACCTCGCCTGGGCGGCTCAGGGCGTAACCCGGTAGCTGCGCGATGCGGGCCTGGAACTCGGGATTCTGCAGCACCTTGAGCGAGGCGCCCATGGCCGGCAGTTTGAGGC
>JAGGNC010000268.1 GCA_017886405.1 Pseudomonas sp.
AGGCCTCGATAAACTCAGGCCTGCAATCCGGGTAACCCGAGTAATCCACCGCATTCACGCCGATAAAAATATCACGCGCACCCAGCACCTCGGCCCAGCCCAGCGCCAACGAGAGGAACACCGTATTGCGCGCCGGCACATACGTCACCGGGATGCCTTCAGTCGGGCTTTCCGGCACATCAATGCTGGTATCGGTCAGCGCCGAACCGCCGATGCCATTGAGATTGAGACCAACCACCTTGTGCTCAACCACCCCTAATTGTCGGGCCACGTGCTCGGCCGCCTGCAATTCTGAGCGGTGGCGCTGGCCGTAGTCGAAACTCATGGTGTAGCAGCTGTAGCCATCGGCCTTGGCCAAAGCCACCACGGTGGCCGAGTCCAGGCCGCCTGACAGCAGGATTACCGCTCGCTTATCGCTCATATCAGTGTCCCGGCTCATCGTTCCAGAGAATCTTGTGCAGCTGCATCTGCAGGCGGACGGGCAAGTTGTCAGCAATTATCCACTCAGCCAATAAGCGGGCATCCAGCTCATGGTGGCTCGGCGACATCAATACTTCGTCAACGCGCTTATCCAGGCCGTACTGGATAAGTTTACTCACCGCCCAGTCATAGTCCTCGCGGGAGCAAATGACGAACTTGACCTGATCATTGGGCATCAGCAGCGCAATATTATCGTAGCGGTTGCGTGCAACTTCGGCTGAACCCGGGGTTTTCAGATCCATGACCTTGCTTACGCGCGGATCAACCGCCGACACATCCAGCGCGCCGCTGGTCTCCAGCGACACCTTATAGCCGGCATCACACAGGCGCTTGAGCAAAGGGATGCAATTGGCTTGCGCCAATGGCTCACCGCCAGTCACGCAGATATAGCGCGGTTTGTAGCCGGCAACCTGCTCGACAATCGCGTCCAGCGACATGATATCGCCGCCACTGAAGGCATAAGCGGTGTCGCAGTATTGGCAACGCAGAGGACAGCCGGTCAGGCGAACGAATACAGTCGGCAAGCCGGCGGTGCGCGTTTCGCCCTGCAGCGAGTAGAAAATCTCGGTAATGCGCAGGGTTTCTTGCATATCAGCCACGGGCGTGACGGCTAAACAGGCCGTCCGCCTCCGTTGCGGGAAAAGGGGCGCGAATTGTATACGAAAAAATATCCTGGAGAAATTTTTAACGTCGCGCAGCGATGGCCCGAAGGGGGGCCACCAGGGATGGTTGGCCATAAAAAACCCGCGCATGGCGCGGGTTTCTTGATTACTGATTCAGCTTTTACGGCAGGCGTTGCAAATCGCGCTGGGCCAACTGAGCCGCTGAGCTGCCAGGATACTGAGCAATCACCTGCTGCAGAATACCCTTGGCCTTATCATTGTTGCCCAAGCGTTGCTCGACATCGGCAAGCTTGAACAGTGAATCCGGCACCTTGGCATGGCTCGGATAAGCCTGACTCACCCGGGCAAAGGCCTGGCCTGCGCTCTGCAGGTCACCTTGGGCAAGGTTAACCTCGCCTAACCAATACTGCGCATTGCCGGCGTATTGGCTGTTTGGGTATTTACGCAAGAATGCGGCAAAAGCCTGGTTTGCTTTGTCGAAGTCCTTGACTTTAATAAGGTCAAAAGCCGCTTCATAGAACAGCTTTTCCTTTGCCGGGTCTGCCGGCTCATTGCTAGCAGCCGCTGGCGGGGTTGGTGCACCGTTGGCATTGATTGCGCCAGCGGTTGAAGAATTCTGGTTAGCTACGGCACCTGCCGCACCACCACTCACACGCTTATCAAGATCCTGATACCGCTCCAAGCCTTCTTGCTTAAGGCGCTGAATCTCGTTTTGTTGCTCTTCCAACATACCGCGCAACTGCGCGATTTCACTTTGCATCTGCTGTAACTGGTTGAACAGCATGCCCTGCGCCGAGACAGGAGCCGCAGCCCCTGACTCAGCGTAGGTGCCGGACGTACCGTAACCAGCAGGCGGGTAACTGCTGCCGTAACCGGCATTGTTATCCACCACGGGAATCTCAGCCCAGGCCGCAAGCGGCAGGCTGAGCGCCAAGACGGTTAAAGCACGTCGGCACGTTCGCATATCGAATTACTTACGCAGTTCGACGCGACGGTTTTGAGCCCACGAGGAGTCATCATTACCGGTGGCAATTGCACGCTCTTCACCGTAGGAAACCAGTTCCAGTTGAGCCGGGGAAACGCCCTGCAGTACCAAGTAACGCTGCACAGCCTTGGAGCGACGCTCGCCCAGAGCCATGTTGTATTCACGAGTACCGCGCTCGTCAGCGTGGCCTTCCAGAACTACGCGAGCGCCATTGCCTTGCAGGTCTTTGGCGTGCACGTCCAGAGCGCGCATGGCCTCTGGCTTCAGGTCGGAGCTGTCGTATTCGAAGTAGAAGGTAGTGATAGCGCGCAGAGCAGCTTCTTCGCTCAGGCTGCCGTCAACAGCGCCAGTGTTGGCACCGTAACCAGCGTTAGGATCGATAGCGCCTTCGCCAGCAGCGTCGCCGCCTTTTGAGGAACAACCTACAGCCACGGCGAGAGCCAAGCCCAGTGCAACAAACTTACCAAATTTCAGCATTTCCATCATATAGCTCCTAATGAACCCCAGTGTGTTAAGCAGTATTTAAAACAACAACGGTATAGCGCCGCATCAGTTCAGGTAAGGGGACCAGGAAGGCTCTCGAACTTCGCCTTGAGCAGTAGGAAGAGGGAGCCTCACGCGTCCATTGGTGGACGCTAATACCAAGACTCCCCGGCCCTGCTGACGGGTCGCGTAGATTACCATGGTGCCGTTGGGCGCAACAGTAGGCGACTCATCCAGACTGGTGTCTGAAAGTATCCGCAAATTTCCGCGTTGCAAGTCTTGTGCAGCCACCTTGAACACAGTGTAACCATCCTGGCGGTGAATCATGACCAGGGTTTTCTCATCCGCGGACAACTTCGGATTGGCGTTGTAGTTACCGATAAAGGTCACACGCTCGGCCGCACCACCGTTGATGTTGGTTTTGTAGATTTGTGGTTTACCCGAACGGTCAGAGGTGAAGTACAGGGTCTGACCATCCTTACCCCAGAAAGGCTCGGTATCGATCGACTGCTGGTTGGTCACCCGGCGAATCTGCCGGCTGCCCATGTCCATTACATAAATTTCCGGATTGCCGTCTTTAGACAATACAAATGCCAGGCGATTGCCATCCGGCGACCAAGCAGGCGCACCATTCAAGCCTTCAAAATTGGTGATCTGCTCACGGCGCCCGGTATCGATATGTTGAACGAAAATACGCGGACGCTTCTGCTCAAATGACACGTAGGCAATACGACGGCCGTCCGGAGCGAACGAAGGCGAAAGGATTGGCTCGCGCGATTGCAGCAACGTCACCGCTCGCGCACCGTCATAGTCGGAACGCTGCAAGGTATAACGGGTGTTATTGACCGAAAAACGCTCGGCCGTGACGTACAGCATGCGCGTGGAAAATGCGCCCTTAACACCGGTTAGCTTCTCGTAAGACTGATCGGCGATGTGGTGGGCCATATCGCGCAACTGGTCAACGCCACCGCCGACGCTGCCGGTCATCACCTGCTGCTGGGTGGTGACGTTGAACAAAGCGAACTGGATCTGCAAACGACCGGCGCTTGGCACTATGCTACCAACCAACACGTACTGAGCGCCGAGGGCCTGCCAGTCGCGGTAGATCACTTCACTCGCCTGAGTCGGCAGGCTGATCATGTTCTGCCGTGGGATCGGTTCGAACACGCCAGAGTTACGCAGGTCATTACCGATGATCTCGGCCATATCCTCGGGCAGAATACTGCCGCCTTGCCAGCCGAACGGCACCACAGCAATGGGGGTGGCACGGTCGGTACCACTGCTGATCACCAGTGGATCAGCCGCCTGCACGGCACCAACCACCAGGGTCAGACCGAGCAGAACAATACGCATCAAGGTATTCACAGACCTAAATCCTCCGGTTTGAAGACAGCTCGACGCTGCCGGTAAAGGCGATCAAAAGTGGCGCGGTCCAGCTGTTGCATTTCAGCAATACGGCCGACGTTACGCACGGCTTGCACCGCTGAGTTATCAAATGGCGTGTCGCCACTTGAACGCGTCACGCTGGCATTGGCAATGGTGCCATCGGGCAGCATTTCGATCAGTACTTCTACGCTCATGCCATTACGCGCAGAGGGCGGACGTCGCCACTGCTGGCTCACCAGCATGACGATCAGGTCATCCAGACTGCCGGCCACTTGATCGCCGACGGTATCGGCCATGGCCTGCTGACGGCCAACATCGTCGGACAGCAACTCAGCCAACGCTGCAGCTTTCTTGTCTTCCACAGACTTTCGCTGTGCTGTTTCGGCCGCCTTCTTCTTGGCGTCATCGGCGGACTTTTTCTTCGTTGCTTCAGCGGCGGTCTTCTTCTTCGCTTCTTCCGCTGCTTTTTTCTTCGCGGCGTCGTCAGCGGCCTTTTTCTTGGCTACATCGGCGAGTTTTTTCTGCTCAGCGGCTTTCTTATCGGCATCGGCCTTTTTCGCGACGTCTGCTTTCTGAGCCTCTTGGGCTTTCTTTTGTTCCGCAGCCTTGGCCGCTACTTTCTCTTGCTCAGCTTTCTTTTGTTCAAGCTGCTCGGTTTCATACACCGGCGCCGTAGTTTTCTTGGTTTCACCGGCGATTTTCTGGTTGGTCTGAATGGTCGCCTGGCTCTGCGACTGCAGCTTGTACAACGTCGCCTGCACCACCGGCTTGGCCGGCGGCAGGTCCGGGGCAAAAGCAAAGCTGACGAACAGCATAGCGAACATGATGACGTGCAGCGCCACGGCCCAAACTACAGGCCAAAACAGACTTTCCGAAGGCGAGCGCTCGCGCTGGTAATGCATCAGGGGGCCTCGGTAATCAGCCCGACGTTAGCCACGTCAGCTTGCTGCAAGCCGCCCATCGCCGCCATCACCGTGCCATAGTCAACGGACTTATCGCCACGCACGAACACTTGCACCTGCTTACCGGTGGCACGGCTCTGGCTGATGATTGCCGTGACTGCACGGGTCATTTCTTCCAGCGTCAGCGCCTGGTCCTGGACGGTATCGACATCGACTTCGGTGCCCATGTTCCAGTAATAGGTTTTGTCGGCCTTGATCGAGATGGTCAATACCTGGGCATTATTGTCCTGCGGCAAGACTTCACTGCTGACTTTTGGCAGATCGACCTTAACCCCTTGGTTGAGCATGGGCGCAGTCACCATAAAGATCACCAGCAGCACCAACATCACATCGATGTAAGGCACCACGTTCATCTCGGAGACCGGCTTGCGTCTGTTACGAATTCTGGCCATGACTTAAAACCTTTTGTGAAGAGCGCCTAAGGCTTAGTCGTCGCTGGTGTGGACTTTGCGGTGCAAAATTGCCTGGAATTCGTCAGCGAAGGTGTAGTAGCGGCCAATCAGCATTTCGCCTCGCGCGGAGAATCGGTTGTAGGCAATTACCGCAGGAATGGCGGCGAACAAGCCGATTGCGGTGGCAATCAGTGCCTCGGCAATGCCTGGCGCTACAGTAGCCAGCGTGGCTTGCTGGACTTGGGCCAAACCGCGGAAGGAATTCATGATGCCCCACACAGTGCCGAACAGACCGATATACGGGCTGGTGGAGCCGACGGTGGCAAGAAAGGGCAGGCTCTGATCGAGCTTCTCTTCTTCACGGGAGATGGCCACGCGCATGGCCCGTGCCACGGCATCCATCACCGCGTCCGGGTCTACGCCAGGCTGCTGACGCAGACGCGAGAAATCTTTGAAGCCAGCGCGGAATATTTGTTCCAAGCCAGAATCTGGATCAGGATTACTGCCCACCTGACGGTAAAGTTTGGACAAGTCGATGCCTGACCAGAAGCGCTCTTCAAAATTATCCAAAGCACGCTTGGCCGCACGCAACAGTACCGTACGTTGAAAAATTATCACCCACGAAAAAACCGAGGCGGCCACCAGCGTCAGCATTACCAATTGCACCACCAAACTGGCGGCGCTGATCAAACTCCAAATCGACATGTGGTCAACGGCGTTGGCTTCCACGCTTACTCTCCTGCTTTAGATTTACCCGCGCCGCCCTGCTCGGCAAAGGCCGCGTGCAAGGTTGGGGGAATAGCCCGGGGTTTCAAATTATCGGCGCGCACACAAGCCACCATAAACTGCCCTTCACAGAGCAGCGCATCATCCGTTGCCCGCCTGACCTGCTGACGAAAACGCAGACTGGCACGGTTTAATTCAATCACTTCAGCGCTTACCAGCAGTTCATCGTCAAGCTTGGCTGGCGCGTGATAGCGCGCTTCAGCTGAGTGCACGACAAATAACAGGCCCTCCGCGGCTAACGTCGACTGGAGAAAACCCAGATCACGTAAGCGCTCGGTGCGAGCCCGCTCCATAAATTTGAGGTAATTGACGTAGTAGACGATGCCGCCCGCATCGGTGTCTTCGAAATAAACCCGACAACGAAAGGTGGACGGCTGAACTGCGTTTTGCGCGCGCATACTTTAGTCTTAGCTCCGGGTCTTGCCAATTGGGTAGAGCAAGTATTTTTCTTACTCCATCACACCATCAACTGGCTCAGTTACCGGCAGTTCACCCATGCGTTTGGGTACATTAAGTCCAAAATGCAGGTAAGCATGCCGGGTCACCACACGCCCGCGTGGGGTGCGCATGATATAGCCCTGCTGAATTAGGTAAGGCTCCAGCACGTCTTCAATGGTGTGGCGCTCTTCGCTGATGGCAGCCGCGAGGTTATCCACCCCAACCGGGCCGCCGTCGAATTTCTCAATCATGGTCAGCAGCAGGCGACGGTCTTGGTGATCCAAACCGCGCTCATCGACATCCAGCAGATTCAGCGCCAGGTCAGCAATCTCGCGGGTGATATCACCCGTGCCGCGCACTTCAGCAAAGTCGCGGACCCGACGCAGTAAGCGGTTGGCAATTCGTGGGGTACCACGGGCGCGCCGGGCAATCTCGAATGCTCCGCGGGGTTCAATCGGCAAACCCAGAATGCCCGCCGAACGCGTGACGATAGTAGTCAGGTCTTCAGTGTTGTAGAACTCAAGGCGCTGGACAATACCAAAACGGTCGCGCAATGGATTGGTCAGCATACCCGCACGCGTCGTGGCGCCGACCAGGGTAAACGGCGGCAAATCGAGTTTGATTGAGCGTGCGGCCGGCCCTTCACCGATCATAATGTCGAGCTGAAAGTCTTCCATGGCTGGATAGAGCACTTCCTCAACAATCGGCGACAAGCGATGAATCTCATCAATAAACAACACATCGCCCGGTTCAAGATTGGTTAGCAACGCTGCCAAATCACCTGGACGCTCTAGAACGGGACCCGAGGTGCTCTTGATCGAGACATTCATTTCCTGAGCGATGATATTGGCCAAGGTGGTTTTACCCAAACCGGGTGGGCCAAAGATCAGGGTGTGATCGAGCGCCTCGCTGCGACCACGAGCCGCCTGGATAAACAGCTCCATCTGCTCGCGCACACTTGGCTGGCCGATGTAATCAGCCAGTTTTAGCGGGCGAATGTCGCGGTCCACCTGCTCATCACGCTCACGCGGGGCAGCGGTAATCAGGCGATCAGCTTCTAACACTAAACCATTCCCTTCAGGGCGCGACGAATCATATCTTCACTGCTCAAGCCGTCTTCTTTAATAGCGGATACAGCACGGCTGGCTTCTTGGGGTTTGTAGCCGAGGGAAATAAGCGCACTCACGGCGTCATTCTCCGCGCTTGAGACTGCGCCCCCTGCGCGAGGTTCCACTACCAGGCTCGACATGCCTGGCACGGTTTCCCAGGCTTTGAAGCGATCCTTCAACTCAACCAACAAACGCTCGGCAGTTTTCTTACCGACACCGGGGATTCTCACCAACACCGAGGTGTCTTGCGCTTGCACACAGCGCACTAACTCATCCACCTCAAGGCCGGACATCAAGGCCAAGGCCAACTTTGGTCCGACGCCGTTAAGGCGGATTAACTCACGGAACAGCTCACGCTCACGCTTTTCAAAAAAGCCATAGAGCAAATGCGCATCTTCACGCACCACCAGGTGGGTGTGCAGGGTCAGCGGCTCACCCACCGAGGGCAAACGGTACAGGGTGGTCATGGGCACTTCCAGCTCATAACCCAAACCATTTATGTCAATAATCACATGGGGCGGCTGTTTTTCCGCCAGGGTGCCGCGCAAACGTCCGATCACCGCTGCTTTCCTTAAAAATTACGTTACAAACGAAGGCGGCCGGCGCGCCGCTTGGCGCCGACCAGGCCGTGTGGGAGCAGGCTTTGCCGATGATGGGCATGACACAGCGCAATCGCCAGAGCATCTGAGGCGTCGATCTGCGGCTTCTGCACCAGTTTGAGCAGGTGCATGACCATCAACAGCACCTGCTCTTTGTCCGCGCCCCCAGTACCAGCAATCGCCTGTTTGACTTGGGTGGCGGTGTATTCGGCGATATCCAAACCCGCCTCGATGCCGGCGACGATGGCCACGCCACGCGCCTGACCGAGCTTGAGCGCGGAATCCGGGTTACGCGCCATAAACACCTGCTCGATGCCCATGGTCACCGGCCCGTAGGTTTCGATGACCTCGCGCACGCCGCGAAATACCACCTGCAGCCGTTCTGGCATTGATCCATTGCCCGTGCGAATACAGCCAGACGCAACATATTCACAATTGCGCCCGGTATCACGCACCACGCCGTAACCGGTGATACGCGAACCAGGGTCGATGCCGAGGATCAAGGTCATGCCCTACCGCCCACTCAAATACCGGCCAACGCAGCCGACATACTGTCTATTTATCCAGTCGCCGAGTATAGAGCCAGCCCACGTCCGCGTCACCCAGACAGCTGCTATTAAAAATGATCGTACGTCATTTTTAACGTCGCACCCCTCCTGCTCAAGGGTCTGAATAGTTACCGAAGCGCTTTCGACTTCTTGCGCCAACTGGCGAATCGAATTTATCGTAGCATTGGCTACATGCGCACCTTCGAGTGACTGAGCTTCAGCGCTTCGCGCCGCGTCAGCTGCATTTTGCGCATTACGAGCCACCTCATGCACCGCAGAGCTCATCTCTGTTGCTGCAGTGCTCACCTGATCGACTGCCGCATGCTCACTGTTAATCAGCCGATCATTGTTAGCGGCCATACCAGCCAGACTTTTCGCAGAACTTTCGACTTCCGCAGTAACCCGCCCAACCTCTTTGATCAAGGGTTGTAATTTATCGAGAAAGCGATTGAACGCGTGGCTAAGCTTACCTAACTCATCGCTGGACATAACATCGAGCCGCACTCGCAGATCGCCATCACCGTCAGCAATCTGTTCAATACGGTTAAGTAAAATATGGAGCGGCTCAGTTACCAAAATTGGGAAACCCACCACCAGCAGAAGGCAAAGACACAAACCAACAGCAATAAT
>JAGGNC010000293.1 GCA_017886405.1 Pseudomonas sp.
TCGATTCTAACGGCTTGCTGGGTCTGCGCATATTCCTTCTCGGGGAAGATGGTCAAGCGGCTGGTGGTGAGGACGGTTGGGCGGCCTTTTGCATCAATGCGTTCGACGCGAACGCTGTCGATCAATTCGACTTCAGTGCCGTCAGGCGATACTTCGCCACGCTCGCTGCGGATTTTCCAAGGCAGTTCTGTGCCGCGAAATAGGTTCATATTTGGGCTGGTCATCAGGGTGATGTCACTGGCCTTAAGGTGTTCGACCTTGTCGGCTGTCAGTTCATAGTGCAGCTTGCCGTCGGCTTGGTATTGCACGGTGTAGGTGTTGGTGGCGTAAAAATCGATGGCCGTGTCGGCCCTGGTCGCGCTCGGCTGCTGGTTAAAGCTTTCCGGGCTGAGGTTCCAGTAGCCGAGTGCCGCCACAAGTAGGGCGACACTGGCAAACAGGGCAATGGTGAATAATTTGCGGAACATGGTTGGCCTATAGATAAGCGGCTTGGGCGACGTCAAGAGTGCCTTGGGCGTGCATGATCAGTTCGCAGAACTCGCGTGCGGCACCTTCACCTCCGCGTGCTCGGGTTACACCGTGGGCGTGCTTTCGAACAAAACCATCTGCGCTGGCCACAGCCATGCCCAGGCCTACGCGGCGAATGACCGGCAGGTCGGGCAGGTCGTCACCCAGGTAGGCGACTTGTGCGTAGTTTAGCCCCAGTTCACCCAGTAACTCGTCCAATACCACCAGCTTGTCTTCGCGGCCCTGATAAAGGTGCTGAATGCCTAGATTCTGTGCGCGGCGTTCAACCACCGGCGTTTTGCGACCGCTGATGATCGCGGTGCGTACGCCTGTGTTGATCAGCATCTTGATGCCGTGGCCGTCAAGGGTGTTGAACGTCTTGAATTCACTGCCGTCGACCAGAAAATACAGTTTGCCGTCGGTCAGTACGCCGTCTACGTCGAAGATGGCCAGTTTTACCGCTTTAGCGCGTTGCAGCAGGTCGGTGTTGATCATCTCGCAGGTCATTACATGACTCCTGCGCGGAGCAGGTCGTGCATATTCAAAGCGCCGATCGGCTGGTGGTTATCGTCGATCACCACCAGCGAGCTGATTTTGTGGTCTTCCATGATTTTTAGGGCCTCTGCCGCCAGCATTTCCGCGCGAGCAGTCTTGCCGTGGGCGGTCATTACGTCATCAATAATGGTTTGGCGTACGTCGATGTTATGGTCCAACGTGCGGCGCAGATCGCCGTCAGTGAATATTCCGGCCAAGCGCCCGTCGTCCTCGGTCACTACGGTCATGCCCAGGCCTTTCTGGGTCATCTCCAGGAGCGCATCACGCAGCGAGGTGCCGCGGTTTACCCGTGGCAGGCTCACGCCGGCGTGCATAACGTCTTCCACCTTGAGCAGCAGGCGGCGGCCCAGTGCGCCACCGGGGTGGGAGAAGGCGAAGTCTTCAGCGGTGAATCCGCGTGCCTCCAGTAGGGCGATAGCCAGGGCGTCGCCTAGGACCAAGCAAACCGTGGTGGAGGAGGTTGGGGCCAGATTCAGTGGGCAAGCTTCTTGGGATACGCGAGCATCCAGGTTAACTTCGGCTGCCTTAGCCAGAGGTGATTCCGGGTTGCCGGTCATGCTGATTAGGGTGATACCAAGACGCTTGATAAGCGGAAGCAGTGTGACGATTTCCGCAGTAGAGCCAGAATTAGAAAGTGCGAGTACCACGTCATCGCGAGTGATCATGCCCATGTCGCCATGACTGGCTTCGGCTGGGTGGACAAAGAATGCGATGGTGCCGGTGCTGGCCAGGGTCGCAGCGATTTTATTGCCGACGTGACCGGATTTGCCCATGCCGACCACCACAACGCGGCCTTTGCTGGCAAGGATCAGCTCGCAGGCACGGACAAAATCACCGTTGATCCGCTGCTGCAGATCCTGAATTGATTCGATTTCCAAACGAATGGTGCGCTGCGCTGACTGGATCAGGTCGGTTGACTGGCTCATGACTTCTCTGCGGCGAACGGGCTAAAAGCTGTCGATTATAACGGTAAAGGTGAGCCTGCCCAGTGTTTCCACGTGTGATTGGTGTGGCGCTGTGAGGGCTTTATT
Organism: Pseudomonas sp.; assembly: GCA_017886405.1. Taxonomy (GTDB): domain Bacteria; phylum Pseudomonadota; class Gammaproteobacteria; order Pseudomonadales; family Pseudomonadaceae; genus Aquipseudomonas. The sequence continues at coordinate 2,094 of JAGGNC010000293.1, forward strand.
TCTGGCAACAAGATCCATTTTGGATGAGTAATATCGTAATGCTATAGTTCTCTCCCATTTTCGGTGCGCAATGACCCGGAGTGCCCTTTCAGAGCGGCACGTCACAGTCAGGCAAGCGCTAAGCAAGGAGTCCAGATGAGTGCCGAGAACCCGTATGCAGTCGAGCTTAAGAAGCTGAGCTTTAAGCGCGGCGAGCGGGATATTTTTAAAAACATCGATATCAGCATCATGCGTGGCAAGGTCACCGGCATTATGGGGCCGTCTGGCTGTGGCAAAACCACGCTGCTGCGCCTGATTGCCGCTGAGCTCAAGCCCAGCCTAGGCGAGGTGTGGGTCAATGATGTAAACCTGCCAAGCCTGTCGCGCAGTGAGCTGTTCGACATGCGTAAGCAGATGGGCGTGCTGTTCCAAAGTGGCGCATTGTTTACCGACCTAGATGTATTTGAGAACGTGGCTTTCCCGCTGCGCGTGCACACCAAGCTGCCGGAAGAGATGATTCGCGATATCGTCCTGATGAAATTGCAAGCCGTCGGCCTGCGCGGGGCTTTAGATTTGATGCCAGACGAGCTGTCGGGCGGCATGAAGCGGCGTGTGGCATTGGCGAGGGCGATCGCCTTGGACCCGCAAATATTGATGTACGACGAGCCTTTCGTTGGTCAAGACCCCATCGCCATGGGTGTTTTGGTGCGTTTGATTCGTCTGCTCAGCGATGCGCTGGGGATCACCAGCATTGTGGTATCCCATGACTTGGCGGAAACCGCGAGCATCGCCGACTACATCTATATCGTTGGTGACACCCAGGTATTGGGCTGGGGTACGCCGGCCGAGTTAAAAGCCTCGCAAGATCCGCGCGTGCGTCAATTCATGCAGGGCATCCCCGATGGGCCGGTGCCGTTCCATTTTCCTGCGGCTAATTACCGCGACGATCTGCTGGGAGGGCGCTGATGCGCAAGACATCTGTACTCGAACGGGTGCGTCTTTTTGGGGTGGCCGGCATTGACTTGGTAGAGACATTGGGTCGCTCGGTGTTGTTTCTACTGCGCGCCCTATTTGGCCGTGGTTCGACCGGCCACAGCTTTCAGTTGCTGCTCAAACAACTGTATTCAGTAGGGGTTATGTCCCTGGCGATCATTGTCGTGTCCGGCCTCTTTATCGGCATGGTGCTGTCGCTGCAGGGTTTTAGCATTCTGGCCCAATACGGTTCGGAGCAGGCGGTGGGGCAGATGGTGGCCCTGACGTTGCTGCGCGAGTTAGGTCCGGTGGTGACTGCGTTGTTGTTCGCTGGGCGTGCCGGGTCGGCGCTGACTGCAGAAATCGGCAATATGAAATCCACCGAGCAGCTGTCGAGCTTGGCGATGATTGGTGTTGATCCGCTGAAATACATCATCGCACCTCGTTTGTGGGCCGGCTTTATCTCCATGCCACTGCTGGCGATGATCTTCAGCGTGGTCGGTATTTGGGGTGGCGCAATGGTCGCCATCGATTGGCTGGGCGTTTATGAAGGTTCATTCTGGGCCAACATGCAAAGCAGTGTTTCGTTTCGTGAAGATGTGCTCAATGGCGTAATCAAGAGCGTGGTCTTTGCGTTTGTTGTGACCTGGATCGCTGTGTTTCAGGGGTATGACTGTGAGCCGACGTCGGAAGGGATTAGTCGTGCCACCACCAAAACTGTGGTGTACGCCTCACTTGCCGTATTGGGGCTTGACTTTATTCTGACCGCTTTGATGTTTGGAGATTTCTGATGCAGAACCGCACGCTGGAAATTGGTGTCGGCTTGTTCCTGTTGGCTGGGCTTCTGGCCTTTTTGCTGTTGGCATTGCGCGTCAGTGGTCTGACCGTGGGCAGTAACGACGATACTTACAAGGTGTACGCGCACTTTGAGAACATTGCCGGTTTAACGGTCAGATCAAAAGTGACCATGGCGGGTGTGACGATCGGCAAAGTTACCGCCATCGACCTAGACCGTAACAGCTACATGGGGCGTGTCACCATGCAGGTGGATGATGCCGTGAATAATCTGCCAGCAGATTCCACTGCCTCAATCCTCACCGCGGGTTTATTAGGTGAGAAGTACATTGGCATTAGCGTGGGGGGTGAAGAGGAGGTGCTGAGTGATGGCGGCACCATCTTTGACACGCAGTCATCGTTGGTACTGGAAGACTTGATTGGCAAGTTCTTGCTCAATTCGGTTAACAAAGACCAAGCTAACTAATTAGAGGCACTGAAGATGTTCAACGCACTACGTAATGGTCTTTTTGTTTGTTTGGCTGTCCTGTCGTGTTCGCTGCAGGCGGCTCCCGGGGCCCATGAGGTGGTGCAGCAGACCACCAGCACGCTGTTGGCTGATCTCAAAACTAACAAAGAACAATACCGCACTGATCCGAGTGCGTTTTACGATGCACTGAACAGTATTCTTGGCCCGGTAGTGGATGTCGATGGGATTTCCCGTGGCGTAATGACCGTGCGCTATTCGCGCCAAGCATCGCCTGAGCAAATGCAGCGCTTCCAGGAAAACTTTAAGCGCAGCTTGATGCAGTTTTATGGCAATGCATTACTCGAATACAACAACCAAGACATTCGCGTGTTGCCGGTCAGCGGTCAGCAGGACCCGCAGCGCACCTCGGTGAACATGGAGATTAAGGACGGCAATGGCACCATTTATCCACTGTCCTACACCATGGTTAATCAGGATGGCATCTGGAAGATGCGCAACGTAGTGATCAACGGCATTAACGTCGGCAAGTTATTCCGTGACCAGTTCTCCCAGGCCATGCAGAACAATCGCAATGATCTGGATAAGGTCATCGATAACTGGACCGAAACTGTCGCCAAAACTCGCCAAGGGACGGGTGCGACGTGAGTCAAGCCAGCATTAGCGAGGCTACGCCCGGCATCTTTAGTTTGGTTGGAGTGCTGGATTACGTCAGCGCGCCGGCGCTACGTGAACAAGGCGCGCGCCTGCTTAAGGCCAGTGCAGCGTCAGACTGTGTGCTTGATTGCGCTGCTGTGGAGAAATCCAGCAGTGTCGGTATTGCTCTGCTGTTGGCCTTTATGCGTGACGCCATTGCGGCGGGTAAGACCTTAAGCGTGCGCAACCTGCCCGAAGACATGCATCAAATCGCCGAGGTTTGTGGGTTGCTGGAAATTCTCCCGCTGCAATCTTGAGTGCCTGTGGCCACCACTGCACTCGCCCGAGAAGAATGCGGGGTTCGCAGGCGGGAGGCTTTTTTGTATGATGGCCGACCCGCGAGCACACGCTCGGCTGTCGTTAATTCACGCATTGATCGAGGTTGAGCATGCAAGCCTTAGAAGTAAAGAGTCTCCTTGAGGCTAAATTGCCGGATACCCAAGTGGAAGTTGAAGGCGAAGGCTGTAACTTCCAGCTTAACTTGATCAGTGACGAGTTGGCCGCCCTTGGCCCCGTCAAGCGTCAGCAACAGATCTACGCTCACCTCAATGCTTGGATCGCTGATGGCAGCATCCATGCCGTGAGTATGAAATTCTTTAGCCGTGCCGATTGGGCCGCGCGCTCCTAAACCGAGAGAATCATGGACAAACTGATTATTACCGGCGGCGTGCGCCTTGATGGCGAAATCCGCATTTCCGGGGCGAAGAACTCAGCCCTGCCGATTCTCGCCGCCACCCTGTTGGGCGACGCCCCCGTCACCATCTGCAACCTGCCGCACCTGCACGACATCACCACCATGATCGAACTATTCGGTCGTATGGGCATCGAGCCGATCATCGACGAAAAACTCAGTGTTGAAGTCGACGCGCGGGCGATCAAGACCCTAGTAGCGCCCTACGAGCTGGTGAAAACCATGCGCGCCTCGATCCTGGTGCTCGGCCCTATGGTCGCACGCTTCGGTTATGCCGAAGTGGCGCTGCCAGGCGGTTGCGCCATTGGCTCGCGTCCGGTTGATTTGCATATCCGCGGTCTCGAAGCCATGGGCGCGATCATTGAAGTTGAGGCCGGCTACATCAAGGCCAAGGCCCCTGAAGGCGGTCTGCGCGGCGCGCACTTCTTCTTTGATACTGTCAGTGTGACCGGTACTGAAAACATCATGATGGCCGCCACCCTGGCCAAAGGCCGCAGCGTGCTGGAAAACGCCGCGCGCGAGCCAGAAGTGGTCGATCTGGCCAACTGCCTGATCGCCATGGGCGCTAATATTTCCGGTGCGGGCACTGACACCATCACCATTGACGGCGTTGAGCGCTTACATGGTGCGCGGTATAGCGTGATGCCCGACCGTATCGAAACGGGTACCTATCTGGTGGCTGCTGCGGCCACTGGCGGTCGAATCAAAGTCAAGGATACGGCCCCGACCACTCTGGAAGCAGTCCTGTCCAAGCTGCAGGAAGCGGGTGCAGAAATCACCTGTGGCGATGACTGGATCGAGCTGGATATGAAGGGCAAGCGGCCAAAAGCCGTCAACCTGCGTACCGCGCCGTATCCGGCGTTTCCGACGGATATGCAGGCGCAGTTCGTTGCGCTCAATGCGATTGCCGAAGGCACAGGCACGGTGATTGAAACTGTCTTCGAAAACCGCTTTATGCACGTACATGAAATGATTCGCATGGGCGCGCAAATTCAGGTCGAAGGCAACACTGCCATCGTTACCGGCGTTGCAACGATCAAAGGCGCACCAGTGATGGCCACTGATCTGCGTGCGTCGGCGAGTCTGGTGATCGCGGCGCTGGTAGCCGAGGGCGATACCTTGATCGACCGCATCTACCATATCGACCGTGGCTACGAGTGCATCGAAGAGAAGCTGCAAATGCTGGGTGCCAAGATTCGCCGAGTGCCAGGTTGAAACCATGCTGACTATTGCCCTTTCTAAAGGTCGTATCCTCGATGACACCCTGCCGCTGCTTGCCGCAGCTGGCATCGTGCCGACTGAAAACCCGGATAAAAGCCGCAAGCTAATCATCCCCACCACGCTGGACGATGTGCGCCTGCTTATCGTGCGCGCCACCGATGTGCCGACCTATGTCGAGCACGGTGCAGCTGACCTTGGCGTGGCTGGCAAAGATGTACTGATGGAGTACGGTGGTCAGGGCTTATATGAGCCGCTGGACCTGCGTATCGCCCAATGCAAACTGATGACCGCCGGTGCCGTCGGCGCGCCCGAGCCGAAAGGCCGGCTGCGCGTGGCGACCAAATTCGTCAATGTGGCCAAGCGTTATTACGCCGAGCAGGGTCGTCAGGTCGACATCATCAAGCTGTATGGCTCGATGGAGTTGGCACCGCTGGTGGGTCTGGCCGACAAGATCATCGACGTGGTCGATACCGGCAATACACTGCGCGCCAATGGCTTGGAAGCCCAAGAGCTGATCGCCATGATCAGCTCCCGTCTAGTGGTGAACAAGGCGTCGATGAAAATGCAGCATGCGCGCATCCAGATGTTGATCGACACCCTGCGCGACGCGGTTGAAGCGCGACACCCGCGCTAACGCCTGCCTTGCGGCAATACGCCGCGTGACCGCCAAGGATGGCGAAAATACCGGGAACGCAGGAGCAATGTGCCGGCCCTATCCGCGTTATAGCCAAAATTCTCAGGTGCCCGCGCGGAGTGGTTGCTACTCTACGGGCGCTTGAGCATTTGCCAATTAAGAGGCCCGCTATGACCGCTGCTATCGCTATTCGCCGACTCAATGCCGCTGACCAGGATTTTGCCCAGCATCTGGATCATCTGCTGAGCTGGGAAAGTGTCTCGGACGATGCGGTCAATCATCGCGTGCTGGATATCATCAAAGCTGTGCGTGAGCGTGGTGATGCTGCAGTGGTCGAGTTCACCAAACAGTTTGACGGCCTCGATGTCGCCTCGATGGCGGATTTGATCCTGCCGCGTGAGCGTCTGGAGTTGGCCCTGACCCGCATTACTGCCGAGCAGCGCAGCGCGCTGGAAAAGGCTGCTGAGCGTGTGCGCAGTTATCACGAGCGGCAGAAGCAGGAGTCTTGGACCTACACCGAGGCCGATGGCACGGTGCTGGGGCAGAAAGTCACGCCACTGGATCGGGCCGGGCTGTATGTGCCGGGCGGCAAGGCGTCGTACCCGTCATCGGTACTGATGAATGCCATTCCGGCCAAAGTGGCGGGTGTGCCGGAAGTGGTGATGGTGGTGCCGACGCCCCGTGGCGAAATTAATGAACTGGTGTTGGCCGCCGCCTGCATCGCCGGCGTTGACCGGGTGTTCACCATCGGCGGTGCCCAGGCCGTGGCTGCTTTGGCCTACGGCACCGAGAGCGTACCGCCGGTGGACAAGATCGTCGGCCCCGGCAATATCTATGTGGCCACCGCCAAGCGTCACGTATTTGGCAAGGTCGGTATCGACATGATCGCCGGTCCTTCGGAAATTCTCGTGGTCTGCGACGGTCAAACCGATCCGGACTGGATTGCCATGGACCTGTTCTCCCAGGCCGAGCACGACGAAGACGCTCAGTCTATTCTGGTCAGTCCGGATGCCGCCTTTCTTGACCGTGTCGCTGAAAGCATCGCCAAGCTGCTGCCGACGCTTGAGCGTGAAAGCATTGCTCGTAGCTCCCTTGAAGGTCGCGGCGCGCTGATTCAGGTCGCAGATATGGCCCAAGCCATCGAAGTGGCGAATCGCATTGCGCCGGAGCACTTGGAGTTATCGGTGGAAAACCCTGAGGAGTACCTGCCGCTAATCCGTCACGCGGGTGCGATCTTTATGGGGCGCTACACCGCAGAAGCCTTAGGCGATTACTGCGCAGGCCCCAACCATGTGCTGCCAACCTCGGGCACCGCGCGCTATTCCTCGCCGCTCGGGGTGTATGACTTCCAGAAGCGTTCGTCGATCATCCATTGTTCAGCAGAGGGTGCGTCCGAGCTGGGCAAGATTGCCAGTGTCCTGGCCCGTGGTGAGTCGCTGACCGCCCACGCCCGTAGCGCCGAGTACCGCATCAAACCCTGAGCGTAGGGTGGACAACGCTGTTCTTGTCCACCTGATGTGCATGTAATTACGGTGGACAAAAAAAGCGTTGTCCACCCTACAAAAATCGTATTCGAGGAGAGAAGGGCAGATGAGCAAATTCTGGAGCCCCTTCGTTAAAAACCTGGTGCCCTATGTGCCGGGTGAGCAGCCGAAACTGGCCAAGCTGGTCAAGCTCAACACCAATGAAAACCCCTATGGCCCGTCGCCTAAAGCGATCGCGGCCATGCAGGCTGAGTTGAACGACAATCTGCGCCTGTACCCGGACCCCAATGCTGACCGCCTCAAGCAGGCTGTGGCTGACTACTATGGCGTGCAGCCCGCTCAGGTATTTGTCGGTAATGGTTCTGATGAGGTCTTGGCG
>JAGGNC010000233.1 GCA_017886405.1 Pseudomonas sp.
GCCATCGGCAAATCCCGCACCTGGAGTTTGTGTCAGTAACTGTCCCGACGCATTGAAGGCTAGCGTCGCACTGGCAGGCAAGGTGCCTTGGTTAACCCCTCCCGGCGTCGGTGGAGCCGGGACGATGTTATCGGCAGGCGCTGAAGGATTGCGCCCATCAATCAATACATTCATGGTCCAATCGTTCGGCCCAGTTTTTACAAAATACTGGGTCATCACATGGGAGTTACCCTGCGAGTCATAAATATTGGTCGAGGTGGCCGAGTTATAACTGGTTGGATCAGCCGGATTAAAGGCGGTATTGGCCGGAATCTTATTGGTCGAGTTCAAATTAAACGTTTGATTGACAGCGGTCGTGGCCTTGGGCGCCTGACTGGCGGTCTGAATTTGCACATCGGTGACCAAACCGTTTTGCAGCGTGCCATTGGCATCCACCGCATAGCCCTGCAATTTATAACCGAAGTTATTCACCACAAAACCCTCTTTGTCGGTACCGAAATAACCGGCACGGGTATAGCTGACATCACCGTTGTTACTGGTTTGAAAAAAGCCATTGCCGTTAATCGCCAGATCCAAGCCGTTCTGGGTGTTATTGACATTGCCCTGCTTGAATAACTGTGAAACACCGGACAGCGCCACACCACTCCCAATGGCATTGGAGCCGCCACCGATAGTGGATGCCGCGTACACATCGGCAAACTCGGCACGTGACTGTTTAAAACCCACGGTGCCGGCATTGGCGATGTTATTGCCGGTAACGTTCAAATCACTGGTTGCCGCCCGCAGACCACTTAGACCGACATTAAATGACATGAGATGACTCCTTGGCCGGTAGCGCCGGCATTGATACGGCTAGATTACTGACCTATGACCTGGACTTGGGACAGCCCAATATTGCCCAGACCGGCGAGATTGAGCATCAACTCACCCCCGCCCTGCCCCAGCGTGACGCTGTCGACATTGGCCGGCAGCATGGTGCTCCCCCTGGCCCGTACCGTCACTGGCCTGCGCTTCAAACTTGTAAGTGCCGGGCGGCAACAGCTTGCCGCTGGCGTCTTTGCCATCCCACATAAAACTGACATTGCCGGCCCCTTGGGCGCCTAAGTTAACCCGACTTACTGAGGCACCGGTATTGTCGTAGACGTTGACATAGACGTTACTGCTGCTGACCGGCAAAGCCAGGCTGGCTTTAAAGGTTTTCGCGGTATCGACCACGGCTTATCGGTTGGCACTATCACACTGCGCCCCACCAAGGACGAGGCCTGCAACGCCTGCGAGGACTGATAACCGGAAAGCAGCGATTCCATACTGGTATTGAGTTTACCGATCCCTTCAACCTGACTGAACTGCGCCAGCTGGGCGATAAAAGCGCCGTTGTCTTGCGGCGCCAGCGGGTCTTGGTTATTTAGCTGAGCCACCAACAAATTAAGAAATTCATCCTTACCCAATTCATTCGTCTTGGGGCCGGCATTTTTGATCTGATACTGATCAAGAACCGAACTGGAGGCGCTAGTGCTATCGATGCTCATGGTCATCCCTCATTCGTGGCTTACTGACCCAGGGTCAATACGCGCTGCATCATCTGCTTGGCGGTGTTCATCATTTCGGTGTTGGTCTGGAATGCCCGGCTGGCGGAAATCATGTCGGCCATTTCTTCCACCACATTGACGTTGGGGTAATAGACGTAGCCGCCCTCGTCCGCCGCCGGGTGGTTGGGCTCATAACGCGGCATTAGGCTGCTCTGGTCTTCGACCACGCCTAGCACCTGAACACCCTTACCCGAGTTGTCCTGGTCGGCAAACAACGAACCACGATCACCGTCCTGCGCTGACTGATAAACGGTGGCGAACACCGGGTGCCGCGCGCGGTAGGTTTGGTCAATGCTCGACGAGACCGTCTCGGCGTTGGCAATGTTGCTGGCGATGGTATTGAGGCGAGTGCTCTGGGCGCTCATACCCATTCCGGCGATATTAAAAACACTGCTGAGTGACATGGCTTCAGGCTCCTATTAATCGCCGCGCAGGGCGCTGGTCAATCCTTTGAACTTGCTGTTGAGCAGGGTAAAACTGGCTTGGAACTGCACCGAGTTTTCCGCGTAATTAGATTGTTCGATTTGCAGGTCAACGGTGTTCTGGTCGATCGAGGGACTCGTTGGCATGCGATATGCGAGGCTTGCATCCGCCCCCATCACGCCCTCGGCAGGAATATGCTGACTGTTGGTACGCTGCAGGCTAACCGTGCCGCGCTGGCCCTTGGCACTCTGCTCAGCCAAAACGCTGGCGAATTGCAGATCACGCGCCTTGTAATTGGGCGTGTCGGCGTTGGCGATGTTATTGGCCAGCACTTCGGCACGCTGAGTGCGAAAGCCCAATGCTTGCTCATGAATGCCGAGTGCCCGATCAAAACTGATGCTCATGGTCAGAAACCTTTGCCAGTTGGCGTTGCTGTTTTCCGTACAAGACCATAAGCAAAGCCTGTGCCATTTTATTTTTTACATATATATCAATTACTTAGTTGTAATTATCACGGATAAAAGCGGCAAAGCGGCAAACGACTTCCGCCTTCTGGCAAGCAGGCGGCAATCATGTTCTAGCGCTTGCCGCCTGCCGCTTATCTCGGCATGAACGCGCCAGACCACTGCAGTGGCAGGAGGCACAGTGACCTCTGCTTAAAGGCTGCACGTCGACTGAATCACAATCAGTCATGCGCGCACCGCTTGTCAGGCAATCACATAGGCTTTTGACAAGCATTCTCATTATCATTAGTATTTTCCATACATACCACTGCCCTGCCAGGTGCCCGAACCATGTACGTTTGTCTCTGTGAAGGTGTTACTGACGGTCAAATTCGCGAAGCCATCTACGAAGGCTGCTGCAGCTACCGTGATATCCGTGCATCCCTTGGCGTCGCCAGCCAATGTGGCAAGTGCGCGTGCCTGGCCAAGCACGTGGTACGCGAGACCTTGAGCGAAGTGCAGGCTAGCCAAGGGGCTCTCGCCTACCCGGAAAGTTTCGTCGCGGCCTGATTAAGCGGTATTCGAAAGCCGGACCTTGCGTCCGGTTTTTTGTGCCTGTAATTCAACACCTTAGCGCGCAGATGCAGAACTAAAGCACTCTCATTTAGTTTAAATTTAATTTAAAATTCAACTACTTAGGTTTGACAGACGAAAATCATCGGACCAAAATTTCAGGCTAACCCTCTAATCAGGCAGGCACCCACATGAAAGGCGATAAGAAAGTCATCCAGCATCTGAACAAGATCCTCGGTAACGAGCTGGTCGCGATCAACCAGTACTTCCTGCACGCACGTATGTACCAAGATTGGGGGCTGAAGAAACTCGGTGAACACGAGTATCACGAGTCCATCGACGAGATGAAGCATGCGGACAAACTGATCAAACGCATCCTCTTCCTCGAAGGCCTGCCTAACGTGCAAGACCTCGGCAAAATACTGATCGGTGAAAACACTCAGGAAATGCTCGAGTGCGACCTAAAGATCGAGCACAAAGCGCATATTGACCTGAAAGAGGCGATTGCCTACTGCGAAAGCGTCGGCGACTACGCCAGCCGCGAACTGCTCGAAGAAATCCTCTGCTCCGAAGAAGACCATATCGACTGGCTGGAAACCCAGCTCAGCCTGATCGACAAAGTCGGCCTACAGAACTACTTGCAATCGCAGATGGACGAGTAAGGACCTGCTTACGATTTGCGGCGCGTCGGCCCTGCTGCGCTGAAAACACGGCGCCATAACAAAAAACCCCGCACTTGGCGGGGTTTGTTGTGTATGCAGCGCCTGCTTAGGCGTCAGCTTTCTGCGTAGCGTCCTTGATCAGGGTCTGCAGCTCACCCTTATCGAACATCTCCGCAACGATGTCACTGCCGCCGACCAGCTCACCACCAACCCACAGCTGCGGGAAAGTTGGCCAGTTAGCGTACTTCGGCAGGTTGGCGCGGATTTCTGGGTTTTGCAGGATGTCGACGTAGGCGAACTTCTCGCCACAGGCCATCACAGCTTGCGACGCTTTGGAGGAAAAACCGCACTGCGGAGCATTCGGCGAGCCTTTCATGTACAGCAGAACTGTATTGACGGTGATCTGCTCTTTGATGGTTTCGATGATATCCATTGGGCACCTCAGGACTTAACTTACCCGACTCACGGGTCGGCACGGTGCGGCATTGTAGCGAAAAACCGAGCGCAATGCTCGGTCTTACCTGCCGTTTTCCATACACCAATCAGAACACTGTCAGGCCGCCTCTACCTGCACTGGAACACCATTGAGGGCGGCGTTCCCAGACAATGCATCAAGTTGCCGCTCATCGGTCAAGTCATTGGCACTAGCACCCGGCTGTGCGCTTGCAATGCTCATCTGCACGCCAGGCCGTGCATGGCCCCAGCCGTGCGGCAGGCTGACCACACCGGCCATCATATCGTCGCTGGCGGCCACTTCCACTTCGATCACGCCGACTCGCGAACGCACGCGCACACGCTGGCCGTCGCTCAGCCCACGCTGATCCAGATCCGTCGGATGCATCAGCAGCTGGTGACGCGGCTTGCCTTTCACCAGGCGGTGGTAGTTATGCATCCAGGAGTTATTGCTGCGCACATGGCGCCGGCCGATCAGCAGCAACTCGTCTGCCTTAACCGCGGGCTCTGCAGCAAAGCGCTGCAGGTCAGCCATGATCACAGCAGGAGCCGCCTGTATCTGCTGGTTGGCGGTTTTCAGGCGCCCGATCAGGTTAGGTTTGAGCGGCCCCAAATCGAGACCATGGGGATGCTCACGCAGCGCAGCCAGAGACAGCTTGTGTGCGGACTTGTCACCATAGGGACCAACGCGCAGGCCCATGTCGATCATCTGCTCAGGCGCCATGGTCGGTTTCAGTTCCACGCCAGTCTTGCCGGCAAAAGCCTTGGCCAGGCCCACGAAAATTTCCCAGTCATGCAGCGCGCCCGCAGGCTTGGCCAGCACCGCCTCGTTAAAGCGGGTGACATTGCGCACGGCAAACATATTAAAGGTGGTGTCGTAGTGGTCATGTTCCAGCGGCCCAGTCGGCGGCAGGATCAGGTCGGCATAGCGCGTGGTTTCATTGATATAAAAGTCGATGCTGAGCATGAACTCCAGACCCTCCAACGCCTGTTCAAGTTGGCGACCATTGGGGGTGGACAGCACCGGGTTACCGGCCACTGTGACCAGGGCCCGCACCTGCCCTTCGCCCTCGCTGAGCATTTCCTCAGCCAGTGCCGAAACCGGCAGTTCGCCGCTGTACTCCGGCAAGCCGGATACCCGACTCTGCCAGCGGTTGAAACTGCCGCCAGAGGTCGAGGCCACCAGATCCACGGCAGGCTCGGTACAGAGCACCCCACCGACGCGATCTAGGTTACCGCTGAGCAGATTGATCAGCTGCACCAGCCACTGGCACAGGGTGCCAAATGCTTGGGTCGATATACCCATACGGCCATAACACACAGCCGACTCAGCACTGGCAAAATCCCGTGCTAACTGGCGAATCGTGATGGCAGGCACGCCGCAACGCGCGCTCATGGCTTCGGCAGTAAACCCGGCAATGGCCTGACGCACGTCGTCCAGCCCGTCCACCGCGAGGTGGCTGGCACGACCAAGGTTTTCCTCAAACAGAGTATTGAGCAGGCCAAATAACAGCGCCGCATCCTGCCCGGGCCGCACGAACACATGCTGGTCGGCAATCGCTGCGGTTTCACTGCGGCGCGGGTCAACCACCACCAACTTACCGCCACGCTTCTGGATGGCTTTAAGACGCTTTTCCACATCGGGTACGGTCATGATGCTGCCATTGGAGGCCAGCGGGTTGCCGCCTAAGATCAGCATAAAGTCGGTATTGTCGATGTCCGGAATCGGAATCAACAGGCCGTGGCCGTACATCAAGTGGCTAGTAAGGTGATGCGGCAACTGGTCGACCGACGTAGCGGAATAGCGATTACGGGTTTTCAGTAACCCAAGGAAGTAGTTGCTGTGGGTCATCAGGCCGTAGTTATGCACACTCGGATTGCCCTGATACACGGCCACGGCGTTTTTGCCATGCTGGGCCTGGATTTCGCTGAAGCGCTCGGCCACCAACGCGAAGGCTTCATCCCAGTCAATCGCGTGCCAATCGCTGCCCACGCGGCGCATCGGCTGACGCAAGCGATCAGGGTCGCTCTGGATATCTTGCAGAGCAACCGCCTTGGGGCAGATATGGCCGCGACTGAAGGTGTCCTGGGCATCGCCCTTAATTGAGCAGATCTGCGTGCTGCCATCGTCTTGCACTTCAGTCTCAATGGTCAGGCCACAGATGGCCTCACACAGATGGCATGCGCGGTGGTGGAGGGACTTGGTCATGGCCTGGCCTCTTGTTTTGAGTCAACGCACTGAGCGCCGTAAAGATATGACTATGGCGGTTGACCTCAGCCTTCGCCAGCAGGTTTCGCCCCGTGAATTGCGTAGCATCAGGTCAGCCGATATACGCTTACGCCCCAACACTCTCCCCTGCCCTGTTCAGCCAGAGCCGGATGGCAATTTGCGCCTGCTCGCCATTTCCTTATAAGATCGCGCCTTCCCCGTTTCGTCGCATAGTGCGGCCCCCAGCCGCAGGTTCTGCCGTTTCTTCTATTTATCTAGGCCAATGAACCTGCGCCCTGCTGTCTAAAGGTAGTTAATGATGAGCGCCAGACACTTTCTCTCGCTGATGGATTGCACACCCGATGAACTGGTGAGCCTGATCCGCCGCGGCATGGAGCTTAAGGACTTGCGTAACCGCGGCGTACTGTTCGAGCCACTGAAGAACCGCGTGCTGGGCATGATTTTCGAGATGGCATCGACCCGAACCCGCCTGTCGTTCGAAGCCGGCATGATCCAGCTCGGCGGCCAGGCCATCTTCCTCTCGCCACGCGACACGCAGCTGGGCCGTGGCGAGCCGATTGGCGATGCGGCCATCGTGATGTCGCGCATGCTCGATGCCGTGATGATCCGCACGTTTGCCCACAGCACCTTGGCCGAATTCGCAGCCAATTCGCGCGTGCCGGTGATCAACGGCCTGTCCGATGACCTGCACCCCTGCCAGTTGCTAGCCGACATGCAGACCTTTCACGAACATCGCGGCAGCATCAAAGGCAAAACCGTGGTGTGGGTCGGCGACGGCAACAACATGTGCAACTCCTATATAGAAGCGGCCATCCAGTTCGACTTCCAAATGCGTGTGGCGTGCCCCGAGGGTTATGAGCCGAATGCCAGCTTGCTAGCACTGGCCGGCGAGCGCGTGCAGGTACTGCGTGATCCACACCAAGCCGTAGCCGGTGCGCATTTAGTCAGTACCGATGTGTGGGCCTCCATGGGCCAGGAAGAAGAGGCAAACGAACGCATGCGCCAGTTCAAGCCGTATCAGGTGACGCGCGCCCTGCTTGATGCCGCGGCCGACGACGTGCTGTTCCTGCACTGCCTGCCCGCGCACCGTGGCGAGGAAATTAGTGAGGACCTGCTCGAAGACTCGCGTTCGGTCGCCTGGGATCAGGCAGAGAACCGTCTGCATGCGCAGAAAGCGCTGCTCGAGTTTTTGATTGAACCGGCGTATCACCACGCATGAGCCAAACCCTCCTGAACCTGCGTGAACTGAGCTGCGGTTACCAAGAGCACAAGGTCGTACAGCACCTCAACCTGCACCTGAATGCTGGCGATATTGGCTGCTTGCTCGGCCCTTCTGGGTGCGGCAAAACCACCACCTTGCGCGCAATCGCCGGCTTCGAACCGGTGCAGGAAGGGGAAATCCAGCTAGCCGACCAGGTCATCTCTAAGGCCGGTTATACCCTGGCTCCGGAAAAACGCCGAATCGGCATGGTGTTTCAGGATTACGCCTTGTTCCCGCACCTGAGCGTGGCGGAGAACATCGCCTTCGGCATCCGCAAGCAGCTCAACTGCGCCCGCATCACCGCCGAGTTGCTCGAACTGGTAAAACTCAGCCATCTGGGCAAGCGCTACCCCCACGAACTCTCTGGAGGTCAACAACAGCGTGTGGCCCTGGCCCGTGCTCTGGCTCCGGAACCGCAGTTACTGTTGCTCGACGAACCCTTCTCCAACCTCGATGGCGAACTGCGTCGGCGCCTGAGCCATGAAGTACGTGACATTCTCAAGGCCCGTGGCACCAGTGCAATTCTGGTGACCCATGATCAGGAAGAAGCCTTTGCCGTCAGCGACCAAGTGGGTGTGTTCAAAGAAGGCAAACTGGAACAGTGGGATACCCCCTTCAACCTTTACCACGAGCCGCTGACCCCGTTTGTCGCCAGTTTTATCGGCCAGGGTTACTTTATTCGCGGCCAGTTACTTAGCCCAGACGCGGTGCAGACAGAACTGGGCTTAATTCGCGGCAACCGTGCCTACAATTGGCCCATCGGCAGTGCCGTAGACGTGCTGCTGCGCCCGGACGACATCGTCTATGACCCGGACAGCACGCAAAAGGCCCTTATTGTCGGCAAGACCTTCCTTGGCGCGGCCACCCTCTATCGCCTGCAACTGCCCACCGGTAGCCAGCTGGAATCGATCTTTCCCAGCCACGCCGACCACCTGCCCGGTCAGCACGTCGGTATTCGCGTGGCCGCTGATCACTTGGTGGTATTCCCCGTGCCAGGGAGTATTGCCGCCCACGTCAACTTGAGTGAATCGGGTGCGCGGCGTTCCAGCAGCGACAGCTAAGTCGCTCAGGGCAACATTAACCGGCCACTGGCGATCAGCAGCGCCTGGCCGGCAATTTTCACCCGCTCGCCCTGCAATTCACAGTGCAACTCACCGCCGCGTGCCGAACACTGGAATGCGCTAAGCGATTGCTTACCCAGCTGTTGCGCCCAATACGGCGTAAGGATGCAGTGTGTCGAGCCGGTGACCGGGTCCTCATCAATGCCGATGGATGGGGCGAAGTAACGTGAGACGAAATCATGCCGCTCGCCTGGCGCACTGATCAGCAGGCCCAACCCCGGCAACGTGGCCAGCGCCGTCAGGTCCGGCTTGCACGCTCGCACAGCCGCCTCGTTCGGCAATATTGCCAGCAATTCCTCAATGCCCTGCCCTTCCTGCAGCGCCAGCACGTCTTGTACGGACAACCCCAGCGCCTGCTCGACCGCTGCACGCAGGTCGCAGGGCTGCGGCCGGCGCACGGGAAAATCCAGCACCAGCCTGTCGTCTGCACGGCTGACCCGCACCGCACCGGATAGGCAGGTGAAGTCGATCGCCTCAGCGGGCTCGTCATACACTTCGAACAACACATGGGCTGCGGCCAACGTGGCATGCCCGCAAAGCGGAACCTCCGCTGACGGGGTAAACCAGCGAATATGCCAGGCAGCACCTTCCTTAACCAAAAAGGCGGTTTCCGCCAGGTTATGTT
>JAGGNC010000157.1 GCA_017886405.1 Pseudomonas sp.
CAGCGTGCCGTTGCCATCATGCTGGCGCAGCAAGCCATTGGTGTAGGAGATGATCTCCCGGCCTGTGGCGTAGTCGCGCAGCAGCGAGCGACCGGCAATAGTGGCTGGCACTGGGAAGGCGAAGTAGTCGAGTACCGAGGCCGTCAGGTCAATATGGCCATATACACCCTGTTTGATTGCTGGCAGCTGCGCCTGTTCTGGAGCCAGCAGCAGATTAAAACCCCAGGCCGAGGCCAGGCGTACGTTCTCTAAACCATGGGATTCATCCGAGGTGACGATCACCAGGGTGTCTTTCATCACGCCCTGTTTTTCCAAGGCATTGAGGAAGTCAGCGACGGCGTCGTCCAGGTAGGCGATCGCTGCCATCTTGGCATTGGGCTGGCGGTCCAGGTACTCCTGCGGGGCGGAGTAGGGCTGGTGAGTGCCCACGGTCAACAGAGTCAGCATCCAGGGTTGGCGCTTCTTGCGCAGCTGCTGCACGTAACCCAGGGCGCCTTCGAAGTAAGCCTTGTCGTCCATGCCCCAGGCGAAATCGATATAGGGTTTGTTCTTGAACCAGTCGCGCCCTAGGGTCTGCTCAAAGCCCATCTGCGGCATGATCTGGTCTTTAGCCATAAAGCGCAGCCCTGCACCTTGCAAGAAATGGGTGCTTAGGCCGCGTTCGCGCAATTGCGCTGGCAGGCACTGCTTGCTTCGCTCAGGGTTGTTGAGCAATTCGACGCCCTTTGGGGTGCCGGAATCGAGTTTGTTGTAGTCGCCACAGAGCATGGCGTAGAGACCGCGAATGGTCTGATGGCCGTGCAGCACGTAATCGGTGGTGAGCATGCCGCGTTCGGCCCATTGGCTCAGGCGCGGCATCGGGTCTTCTGGATAGCTGCTGCCGATGGCCTGGCGGCTGGCTTGCAGGTAGGCGCCGGTCACCCCTTCCAGGGTAATAATCAGTACGTTGCGGGCGCTGCCGGCCTGCTCAAGCAGCGGTGTGCCGCTCAGGTCAAGTTGGTTTAGGCCGCTGATATCGGGCGGGCTACTCGGTTCATCGCTCGCCAGCCAATCGGTCAGGCGCTGTTGGCCGTTATTGGTGCTTTCCGCCAGCAGTTTGTGCGGCAGGTTGAACTGCAGCCATTGGTCCGCTTCGCTGGGGTTAAATTGCTGGCAGGCGGTGTGCACCGCGAACAGTGATAGCGGTAGCAGTAGCCAGGTGCGTGCGAACGGCGCGGCGCGGCGGGGTGACTGCCAAATGCGCAGGCCGAGATACAGTGCCACCAGTACGGCCATGGACCAGACCAAAAGCGGCTGGCTCAAGCCGCCGCCATGGGTTGAATGGCTGACGAATTGCGCGTCGGTTAGGTAGTGCAAATCAGCAGGTTCCGGCATGCGGCCTACTGCGTTGACCAGCTCGGCAGTACTCAAGGTAAATAGGCACCAGACCAGCAGCAGAGTAGCACTCAGCAGCCAGGCGCGTTGATGCAGCACCACCAGCAACAGGCTGCCAATAGCCAGATCAGACAGGTAGCCATAGGCGTGTGACCAGCCCAGCAGGTAGCGGCTGATCAGCGGCAAGACCAATAATAAAAAAACGAGGATAAGCAGGGTGCCGGAAGGGTTTCGCAGCCAATTGCAGGTAACGCGCACGGGTACTCCTGGGGCGATTGCCATCGTTTAGCAACGGCAATGCCGAATCAGCCGCAAAATACGGGCTGACATGATTCTGAAACAAGGTTGTGCTAAGCGCCAGAGGTCGTTGCACAAAAGGGCAAAACAACCGTGCTGGAAGGAGGGATTGGAACAGTAACGGGGTTATGCACTGGCTAGCGCCTTGTCATTGCGAGCAAAGCGCTGCGTGGCCAGCAAACGTTACTTCTTACCGATGGTGATCTGCTTGGTTGTGCCGTACACCTGGCCGCTGACGCCTTTGGCAATTTGCTGAATTTCCCCGCCGGATTTCAGGAAGGCTTCGATCTGTGAATCGATCGAGGCGCTGGTTTCCACGGCTGGAGCCGGCTTGGGTTTGCTGTTGGATGCTTTTACGCGCATGACGGCCATGAACCTACTCAAAAATTAATTTGGCCGCTCATCATACTCGAAATGCTTGACAATTGCTTGATAAATAAAGCTCGAACATAGTGATATGTGAGGAATTTATTATATTTAGTGCTCGATACATCATTAAATCGCAATTAAGTAATTGTTTTAAAAGAAATACACGCTATTTGTGAAGTCATCAGCGTAGCCTTTAGGGTATCTGGCCAACTGTTCTAAATGACAGCAAGAATGGCATGGTGGGCAAGCCGGTTGGCCGAGAAATTCAGGGGCGACTCGGCTAGAATGCCGGCCTGGTAATGAGGGTAGGGCACCATGGCAGTAATCGGACGAATGAATAGTTTGCAGGTCGTGAAGCACACCGACTTCGGCCTGTACCTGGATGGCGGCGCAGATGGCGAGATTTTATTGCCCAAACGCTATATCCCGAGCGACACCCCAAGTGAAGTGGAAGACTGGCTGAACGTCTTTATTTACTTGGACAGTGAAGACAAATTGATTGCCACCACTGAAACGCCAAAAGTTCAGGTGGGCGGATTTGCCAGTTTAAAAGTTGTGGATATAAATCGAGTGGGCTTATTCCTTGATTGGGGTTTGCCGAAAGATTTGCTGCTGCCGCACTCTGAGGAAAAGCGCCCGCTGCAGGTCGGAGATTACTGCGTGGTGCATGTATTCCTCGATAAGCGCAGCAAACGCATCACCGCGACCGCGCGCTTGGATCGCTACCTGGATAACGTGCCGGCGAACTACGCGGCGGGTGAGGAGGTTGACCTGCTGGTAGCCGAGTCTACTGATATGGGCTTCAAGGCCATTATCCATGGCAAGCATTGGGGCTTGATCCACAAGAATGAGCTGTTCAAGTTCCTACGCAGCGGCATGCAGGAAAAAGGCTTTATCAAGGAAGTGCGCGCCGACGGCAAGATCAGCCTGAGCTTGCAGCCGGTTGGCCAGGAGGCCGCCAGCAGCCTTGGTGAGCAGATACTGAGCAAACTGCGTGAGCACGATGGCGTCCTTAAGATAAATGACAAAAGCTCGCCTGAAGAAATCGCTGCGTTGTTTCGGGTCAGTAAAGGCAATTTCAAAAAAGCTATCGGCGGTTTATACAAGCAGGGTCGCATTGTGATCCACGAAGACCGTATCGAGCTGCCCAGCAAGTGATCGTCAGCGCTGAGCGTTCAAGTCTTATCAGCGCCAGCGCTTGTGATGCCCCCCGCAGAGCACTTTGCTACCCTGGACCTAAGTGCTGGCCGTGCCTGCGGCCATACTCGCATTGATTGCGTCAGGTCTTACTAGCGCGCGCAAGGCCGGATACGGCTTGTATCTCTTCAGCACCCGCATCGACGAGCGCGCGCTTACCGCGAATGGTCAGGTCGCTGACAAATTCAAACTGATCGCGCAGATCAAACGGATAAGCTTTTAATTGGTAATGCGTTGCAAGTGGAGTCTGGGCCAGCATCACCAGTACCGGCTTGTCATACTCGAGGAGCGCGCTGGTCATGGCGACATCGCGCAGCGCGGCGCGAACCCTGGCGGAGTCATGGTCAGGGGCGACGTAGAACGACGTCACGCACATCAGTGTGTGAGCACCGTTATTGGCGTTGGAGATGTTGTTTTTCCAGATCTTGTCATGCGGCACATGAATGACGTCATCGTCCGCCGTGCAGATCTCAATCGAGCGCATGCCCACCGTGCGCACTTCGCCGTAATCGCCGTCGATTTCAACCCAGTCGCCAGGGCGATAGGGGCGCTCGAATATGGCCACCATGCCAGCAATCAGGCTGCTGGCGTAATCCTTAAAGGCAAAGCCGATCGCCACGCCCAGCGCGCCTGAGATGACCAGAAAGTTCTGGAAGGTGATGTTGAAGACGATCGGGATGATCCAGAGGATCGCGATCACCAGCATCAGCATGCGGATGATGGGCACCGCGCCGAGCAAGTACAGACGTAACTGGCTCGGCCCGCGCGCGGCGAGATACGGCAGCAGCTTGCGCGCGGTTAGCACTATCAGCCAGGTGCCAAATAGGATTAAGCCGATTTTGCTGAGGCTGATGTCCTGCAGATCATAAATTAGCTGGGCAGCTTTCTGCTGGTTGTCGTTTGCGGCGGCCATATTTATAGCCTTCCCGATGGAAAGCCGGCCGAGCGCAAGGCTTGGCGTATGGCTGGATAGGCTATGGCACGAACACGCAGTAAGTGCGCATCGCGCTCGACGATCCCTGCGGCAACCAGCGCCGGTATGACATCCGGCTCACCGGTCGCGGGAAGCACCGCGTCCAGCTCTTCGGCCGTCAGCGACTCATGGATCAGCAACGCATGCAGCGCCAGCAGTGATCTGTCTTCGTGGCCCTGCGGCAGGCGGCTGTCATTAACATCGGTGATCCACAGCGTGCGCTCATCGCCGCCTGTGGCCCGCCGTGCTCGCTCCGGGAGGTCATCCTCGGAGCTGCGCCTGGCGTTCAGGCTGGCCCGCCACAGGTTCGCGGCAACCCAGGGAATGCCTTCGCTTCGCGCCGCTAGCTGTTGCAGGTGAGTGTTGTGTAATTTGCCGTTGTCATCGCTCGCCAGCACGTCATATCCAGACTTTGCCAAGCGGAAGGTGATGCGCTTGCCAACGTCATCAACCGCAATTTCCTCGAACCAGGCTTGCAAGTGTTGCGCATCAGTAGCGCTAAGGGTCTGTGGACTTGGCAACATAAGATCGGCGCCCACCGCTTTAACCAGAAATCGCCAAGCCCAAACATTGCAGCAGATCAAACAGTGGCGCTCGAGTGTTGCCAGCTGAGCCAGCAAGGAGCGGATCATATGCAGGCCATGACGCTGGCGGATGAACCAGTGCTCCAGGCGCGGGATAACCAGTAGACCCTTGCCGTTCAGGTCGGGTATGACGAAATCCGCATGTATCAGTTCGTGACGCTGAGGGGCTCCAAGTACCTGATGCCCTGCGGCGTGAGCCCAGTCCTCAGCCTGATCCTGCGGGTCACAAGAGGGCACAATCAGTAGCTTGAGCCACGCGCTGGGCTTCTCGTGTTTTAGCCAGGGGGCCAGGTCGTTGTCGAGTGTTTTGCGAAAGAAACCGTTAGGGTTGGAACACACCTCATCTAGGCCATTCAAAGAGGCCCGCTCAAGCCCTTCCTGTTGCAGCATTGAGTCTTCGTTATCGCCAATGAGCTTGTTCTTGAGCTTAACCAGCACCTTGCGAACGGCATGTTCGGTCGGCATTGCCGGCGCTGAATAGGAAGCCAGTGGAATCAATTCGGTCAATGGACACCGCCTTTGTGCGCTTGTCAGTGTGTATCTGTCGGACCGATGGTAGTCGAGACAAAGGGCAGTACGTGAGTAAAGGCTAACGAAGATGAGTTAACTCAGTTTAAGGAAGATCTATCAAATGCCATGAGCATTTAACAGTTCGTCGAGAATGGCCAAATTGAAGTGTCGCTGCTGGGTCACCGCGAAGAACTGTTCAGCAATCTCTGGGATTTGTGCATAAAGCTGCAGCACGCCAGCCTGTAATTCATCCTGCACCACCACGGCTGGAAGCAGCGCCACGTCACCGGAGTCGCGCGCCAGCAGGCGCAGCATGGCCATGTCGTCGACTTCAGCGCAGATAGTCGGGCTTAGGCCATGGCTGTCGCAGAACAGCTCGAACTGGTTGCGGATGTCGCTGCTACGGCCTGGCACGATCAGGCGCACCTGCTGCAGGTCGCGTTGCAGATCGAAGGGTGGCTGGCCGCTGCGGGGCGGGCCGACCAGGCATACCGACTGGCGATCCAACAGCTGACATCGCCAAGAACGTTTGGCATCTGAGCTGACCGGCGTGTTGCTCAGCACTATGTCTAGCTTGTGCAGCGCCAGGCGCTCTAACAACTCGCCAAGGCTTCCTGACTCCAGGGTGATACGCACATCACGGCGACCCAGAAACGGCCGCAGCAGGTTCTCTTGGAAGTTACGCGAGAGGGTGGCCACCGCGCCGATGCGTATCTGCTGATTGGCTTGTTGGGCGCCCTGCAGGGTCATCTGCAGTTCGCTGCCTAGGGCGAAAATACTTTCGGCGTAATCCAGGGCCAGGCGGCCAGCCTCAGTCAGCAGCAGGTTACGGCCTGAGCGGATGAATAGCGCGAAGCCGAGCTGCTCTTCCAGTGCGCGGATCTGCGTCGAGAGTGCCGACTGAGCGACATGCAGCGATTGTGCGGCACGGGTCAGGTTGCCTTCCTTGGCTACGGCCCAAAAGTAATGCAGATGATGAAAGTTCAGGCGGCGCATGATTAGTTCTTTAATAAGTAACGTTAGGTTCTATTCAATCTATTTTTAATAAAAAAGCAACTGCTAGAGACTGAACATACCGATCACCTGCGCAGGTTCTCTGATGTCACTCTTGCTCCCCCAATTGAGCACCTTACTCCCTTGGATCTACCTACTGGCAATGCTGCCTGCGGTATTCAGTTCATCGACCTCACCAATGGCTCGGCTCTGGTGGCCAGCTCGACTGGCTGGCTATGCAGGCTTTGCCTTGGTTCTGGCTGCTCTGTTCCAAGCGCTGCTGGACGGGCGTGACAACGACCGCCTGGGTCTGGCCATGGCCACCTTGATCAGCTTATTGGCGCTGGTCATCATCGACTTCTCACAGCGCTATCTCGACGGCGAGCCGGGGCAGCGCCGCTATATTCTGGCGCTGCTCGGCACCCTTGCGGCGGTAGCACTTGTTGTGACCAGCAGCGATGTGTACCTGCTGGTTGCTGCCTGGATCATCTCCAGCCTGTGTCTGCATCAGCTGCTGACCTTCTACCGCGAACGGCCCATGGCCCAGGTGGTGGCGCACAAGAAGTTCCTCGCCAGCCGACTGGCTGACCTCTGCTTAGTCGTGGCGACCGTCCTGCTGGTGCGTGCCGCTGGCGATAGCTCGATTGCAGTGATACTCGATGAGGTCGTCTTGCGCCTGCAAGCAAGCGCCGCATTGGGCTGGGACCTGCAACTGGCGACCGTGCTGCTGGTGTTGGCGGTGATTCTCAAATCCGCTCAGTTGCCGGTGCACGGCTGGTTGATCCAAGTCATGGAAGCGCCGACGCCGGTCTCGGCCTTGTTGCATGCCGGCTTGGTCAATCTGGGCGGCTTTGTCCTGCTGCGTTTCGCCCCTTTACTCTCCGCCGCACCCACCGCGCAAACCCTGTTGGTGGTGGTCGGCGGATTAACGGCGGTACTCGCCGGGCTGGTGATGATGACGCGCATCAGCATCAAGGTCCGCCTGGCGTGGTCCACCTGCGCGCAGATGGGCTTGATGCTGCTGCAGTGCGGCCTGGGCCTGTATGAGTTGGCCTTGATACACCTGCTGGCTCACTCGCTGTACAAGGCTTATGCCTTCCTCGGCGCCGGAGACACAGTTGCCCAAGTGCGCCGGCACATGCTGCAGCAGCGCAGTGCGCCCGCAAGCTTAAAGCGCGCCCTGCTGGCGCTGGTTATGGCTGCAGTGTGGTTGACGCTGCTGCATAGCCTTTGGAGCATGCTGCTGCCCGCGCATCCGTTGCCGCTGATGGCCTTGGTTATTCTGGCCATTGGTCTTGCACCTTGGTGCATGCGCCTGAGTGGCGCGCTGCATAGCGTGGGCATACTCACGCTGTTGCTCGGCTGCTACTTGCTTTGGCACCTGGCCGCCGCGTATGTGCTGGGCACCAGCCCTGCGCCGAGTGATCTGCAGCAGTACCTTGGCGTGTTCGCGCTGCTGCTATTTATCAGCCTTTACGCGTTACAAGCCCTGATCATCGGCCAACCGGAAGGCGCGCTCGCACGGCGACTCTACCCCCTGGCTTTTGCCGGTTTTTATCTGGATGAACACTTTACTCGCCTGACTTTCCGCCTGTGGCCGCTTCCCCGGCCGCAGCCCGCCACGCCTGCAACTGGAGAAAGCCTATGATCGCGCTCGAACACATCGCCAGCATCGATAAGGCTGCTCTGCATGACATCGCTCGCCAGGCCTGCGAACGTATCGCACCGACCTGGCCGCTGGATCGCATGATTGCCGTCAACCCACTATGGGAGCGACGCGACCAACCCTGGACTACGGTGGCCGAACAGCTTTGGCGCCGGGCGGGCAGCCGCCTGACCCTCACGGCGGCAGACTATCGCCTGGCCTGGCAGGACGGGCAGATCAGCGAACACCATCTAGGTCTGGCTCTGGCTGAAACGTCGCAAGATTGGACGCCGGCACAGTTACTGCAGCTTCTCGATCAGCCGGCCGGCAGTGCCCAAGGCCTGCCGCTGCTAGAAGACATGGCTAAGGCTGAGATGACAGTACCCGGCTGGCCCGCACTGATTACCCAGCAAATCGGCCAATGCTGCGCTGCTTGGTTCGACGAGGACCAGTCTGACTGGCGCCCAGCGACGCAGGTTGGTCTCTACCAAGCCTGGCGCGAGTCGATGTTGCAGGATCGCGGCTTAAGCGTGCTCAGTGCATGCCGCACGCTGGGCGAGCGGATCGCTGAGTTGCCGCTGGAGCCGCAGGTGGCTCTTGAGGCAGCGGTTCAGCGCTTGGGCCTTGCTGAAGACGAACTGGCCGAGTGGTTTGATTGCTTGCTGCTGCGCAGCCTCGGCTGGGCGTCTTGGTGCGCTTATCAGCGTTGGCAAGCGCAGCTTGAAGGCGGTGATGATCCGATCCTGCTGGAACTGCTGGCCATTCGCGCCGCTTGGGAATGCCTGGTGGACGACCGTCAGCGTGATGCCGGCAGCTGCTGGAGCGCTTGGCGCGCCGCATGGCAAACCGCGCGCGACCAAGCCCCTGCACCTGAGTGGCAGGCCCTGCAACTGTGGCAGCGGGCCGAAGAGCTGGCTTGGCAGGAGCAGCTGCAAGGCATGCTGCATAATCCCATTCAGCCTGCGGCCGAGACTGCGCCGATCGCACGGGTGTACTTTTGCATTGACGTGCGCTCCGAGGTGCTGCGCCGCGCCCTTGAAGAGGTTTGCCCGCACGTACAAACGGGCGGCTTCGCCGGCTTCTTTGGCCTACCAATCGCCTACACCCCGCTGGGCACGCAGGCCACGCGCCCGCAACTACCGGGGCTGCTGGCGGCGCAACTTACCGTGACTGAAAGCAGCGGCGATGCC
>JAGGNC010000289.1 GCA_017886405.1 Pseudomonas sp.
TTGGCAAAGAGGGCGGCCGTAGGGTGGGTCACGCTTTATTGACCCACCGAGCGGTGCCACGGTGGACGTAAAAAGCGACGTCCACCCTACGTGTGTCTGCTCTTAGCCCTTCTTTTTGCCCGGCAGAATGCCCATCAGCTTGCAGATAATGCCCAGCATGATTTCGTCGGCACCGCCGCCAATCGACACCAGGCGCACGTCGCGGTAGGCGCGCGATACCGGGTTGTCCCACATAAAGCCCATACCGCCCCAGTACTGCAGGCAGCTGTCGGTGACTTCACGGCCCAGGCGACCGGCCTTGAGCTTGGCCATGGAAGCCAGGTTGGTCACATCCTTGCCGCGCACGTATTGCTCGGTGGCCTGATAGACCAGGGCGCGAAGGCATTCGATTTCGGTCTGCAATTCGGCCATGCGGAAGTGGATCACCTGGTTGTCGATCAGCGCGTTGCCGAAGGTCTTGCGCTCTTTGCAGTAGTCGATGGTGGTGTTGATGCAGTGCTCCAGGCCCTTGATCATATTGGCCGCGCCAAACAGGCGTTCTTCCTGGAATTGCAGCATCTGCATCATAAAACCGGCGCCTTCATGGCCGATGCGATAGCGCTGCGGCACGCGCACGTTATCGAAGAACACCTGGGCGGTCTCCGAGCTGCGCATGCCGAGCTTTTCCAGGTGCGGGCTAAGGCTGATCCCCGGCGTGTTCATCGGCACCATGATCAGCGATTTATTGACGTGCGGCTTGTCGTCGCTGGTGTTGGCCAGCAGGCACATAAAGTCGGCGCTTGGCGAGTTGGTGATCCACATCTTGCTGCCGTTGATCAGGTAGTCATCGCCGTCTTTCTTAGCGGTGGTTTTCAGTCCAGCCACGTCCGAGCCGGCACCGACTTCAGAGACGCCGATGCAACCAACCAGCTCGCCGCTTATTGCCGGGCGCAGAAACTGCTCACGCAACTCGTCGGAACCAAAGCGGGCCAGGGCCGGGGTGCACATGTCGGTTTGCACGCCGATGGACATGGGGATGCCGCCGCAAATGATGGTGCCGAACTCTTCGGCGGCGACGATCGAGTAGCTGTAGTCCAGGCCCATACCGCCAAATTTTTCCGGCTTGGAAATCCCTAGCAGGCCTAAGTCACCCGCCATCTTGAAAATCTCATGGGTCGGGAACCGGCCGTCTTTTTCCCACTGCTCGACGTGTGGGTTGATTTCTTTGTCGACGAAATTGCGGACGGTGCGGCGAAGCTCATCGTGTTCTTGGGTGAAGATCATTTCTTATTCTCCGAAAAACTGTTTGAAAGTTACTGCGCGACGCATCTGCTGCGTTGCGCGGTGCTCACTGCCTCGCCGTACTCCCTTTACTGTCTCGTTGTTGCGCGCCGTGCGCCTTGCAGCTGCGCCTGCTCGCGACACTTTCAAAACAGTTTTCATAGTCGGGCTACGCCGAACGAATTAGATTTAAGCGGACGCACGGCGGCTTCATCGCAGATGTCCAATAGATACCCGAGCAGCTTGCGCGTGTCGCGTGGGTCGATCAGGCCGTCATCCCACAGGCTGGCGGTGCCGTAGAGGGCGGTGGACTGGCTGTCGAGTTTCTGCGCGGTAACGGTTTCCAGCATGTCGAGCATCGCAGGATCCGCTGTTTGGCCCATTTTTAGGTGCTTGTCTTCGGTGACGATACGCAGCACCTTGCCGGCCTGAGCGCCGCCCATCACCGCGGTTTTGCTGTTGGGCCAGGCGAAGATGAAGCGCGGGTCCAGGCCACGGCCGCACATGGCGTAGTTACCCGCACCGTAGGAACCGCCGACGACGATAGTCAGCTTGGGCACCGTGGCATTGGCCACGGCCTGGATCATTTTCGAGCCGTGTTTGATCACGCCCTGTTGTTCCGACTCGGTGCCGACCATAAAACCGGTGGTGTTATGGAAGAATAGAATCGGCGTGTTGCTCTGCTCGCACAGTTGAATAAATTGCGCCGCCTTGGCTGCGCCCTGCGGGGTGATCGGGCCGTTATTGCCGATAAAGCCGCACGGCTGGCCTTCGATCTGCAAGTGACCGCAGATGGTCTGGTTGTCGAACTCGTTCTTGAAGTCGAGAAACACCGAACCATCGGCGATGCGGGCGATGATTTCGCGCACGTCATAGGGCTTCTTGGCATCTGCCGGTACCAGCCCGAGCAGCTCTTCGATTGGATACAGCGGCTCGCGATAGGTTTTTGCAGGGCGCGCGGGCAGTTGGGCGCTCCACGGCAGCATCGCGACAATTTCCCGGGCGATGCGCACGCCGTCGCCGTCGTTTTCGGCCAGGTATTCGGCGGTGCCGGCGACTTGGGCG
Source organism: Pseudomonas sp. (assembly GCA_017886405.1). Taxonomy (GTDB): domain Bacteria; phylum Pseudomonadota; class Gammaproteobacteria; order Pseudomonadales; family Pseudomonadaceae; genus Aquipseudomonas. The sequence continues at coordinate 2,326 of JAGGNC010000289.1, forward strand.
TGCATTTCAGCACCGCCCAATTGCTCATCGGTGGCGATCTCGCCGGTGGCAGCCTTGAGCAGCGGCGGGCCGGCGAGGAACATCTTGGCCTTGCCGCGCACCACCACCACATAATCCGACAGCCCCGGCTGATAAGCCCCGCCAGCGGTGCTGGAGCCGTGCACCACGGTGATCTGCGGCAGGCCCATGGCCGACATACGCGCTTGGTTGGCGAAGGCACGTGCGCCTTCAACAAAAATCTCGGCAGCGTAGGTCAGGTTGGCGCCGCCGCTCTCGGCCAGGGTCACCACCGGTAATTTGTTCTCGCGGGCAATCTGCTGCAGGCGCAGTGATTTGCGCAGGCCGCTGGGGGAGATGGTGCCGCCCTTGATCGCGCTGTTATTGGCAATCGCCAAGCAACGCACCCCGGCGATATAACCGATGCCGGAAATGATCCCGCCCCCGGCCTGGGTGCCGTCCTTGTCGTCGTGCAGCTTGTAGCCGGCCAATGAAGCTAGCTCAAGAAACGGCGCGCCGGGGTCGAGTAATAGGCTCAGACGCTCACGGGGGAGCAACTGGCCGCGTTTGTCGAACTTGGCTTTGGCCTCATTGGCCTTATCCAGCACCTTCTGCTCCACCTCGCGAAAGGTGGCGACGGCGGTGAGCATGGCTTCGCGGTTGTGGGCGAAGTCTTCGCCATGCACATCGATGTCGGACTGAATGATGGGCATCGACTTACTCCTTCAATACAGCAGGCACGTAGGCCCGGTGAAAGCCGTTATAGGATTCGCTGTTTTTCGCTTTGCCTAGGGTCCAAGCACGGGAACCCTGGCTGGCTGCACCGTCGATGCGGATGGTGTTGCCGCTGATAAAATTGGCCCCCGGCGTCAGCAGGAAGACGATGGCCGCGGCCACTTCCGACTCGCTGCCGATGCGCTGCAGTGGCACGTGATCCTTGAGCGAGCGGATCATGGTTTTCATCGACTCGGGGTAGGTGTCCATGCCACTGGAGGCAATCCAGCCCGGCGCTACGGCATTGACCCGCACGCCGGCGTGGCCCCACTCGTAAGCGGCGGTCTTGGTGAAGTTCTCCATACCGGCCCTTGCCGCGCCGGAGTGACCCATGCCGGGCATGCCACCCCACATGTCGGCGAGCATATTGACGATGCTGCCGCCGTGTGTGCTCATGCTTTGCAGAAACACTTCCTTGGCGATCAGAAAACCGCCGACCAGGTTGGTGCGCACCACGGTCTCGAAGCCTTTCTGGTTGATGCCGATCAGCGGCGCCGGGAACTGGCCGCCAGCATTGTTGACCAGGTGATGGATCTGTCCGCGCGCGGCAACTACGGTTTTGATCATGGCCTTAACGGCGTCTTCATCACGGATATCGCACACCTGCAAGCTGGCGCTGCCACCGTCGGCGCTGATTTCGTCACAGGTGGCTTCGAGCTTTTCCAGCTTGCGCCCGACCAGCACCACATGAGCACCCAGGTGCGCCAGTTCATGGGCGGTGCAACGGCCGATACCGCTGCCGCCGCCGGTGACCATGATGGTCTGGCCGCTGAACAGGCCGGGTTTAAAGACTGAGTCGTAGCTCATGTCGAATGCGTGCCTTTTGTAGGGTGGGTTAGCCGCGAAGCGGCGTAACCCACCATGGATACCGTGCCTCATTACCGACTCGGCTGAGGCTTTTCGGTGGGTTACGCCTGCGGCTAACCCACCCTACGTTTCACAGGTGTTCGGCGATGGCCTTGGGCACCGGGATTGGGAACTCCAACAACTGCTGGGCGAAGGCCTTGCCTTGCGGGTCGATGCGCAAGGACGCGATGCCACCGCCACCCAGGGCGTTTTCCAGCAAAAAATTCAGGCTATGGCTGGCAGGTAGATACCAGCGCGTCACCTTGCCATGCTGCGGGTCGAGTGCGTGCTGCATCCATTCGGCCACGGCAGCCTCGCTCAGCGCAGCCGCGATCCATGCCAGATATTCGGGCTTTCTGGCCATTACCCCGATATTGCTGTGGTTGCCCTTATCGCCCGAGCGCGCCACGGCCAGCTTGATCAGCGGCACAGTGGTATCAGCTTTGCCGCTTGGCAGTGGGGCGGCGATATCCACGGCGATCTGCGCACTATCAAGTGCCGCGATCTGCGGCAGTGCAACAGGCGTGCGCTCGCCGTTTATTTCGACCTCTAAGGCGCAAGCATCTTTGTCCGTGAGGAAGCTGAACAGGCGGATCACCGGGTAAACGGTGGGGCGGCCGCCGACGATTCCGGTCAGGCCTGGCGCCATGCCAGTGGCGGCCTGGGCGATCTCGCGGGAGAACAAAATCAAGGCTTCCTTCTTGGTATGGCGCACGGCGATTTTGATCACGATTTCACGGCTGTCCGTGCGTTGTCCGTGGACGCCGTAGGTAGCCTCGGAGCCCAGCAGTTCAATGCTGACTTCTTTATAAGGTCCCCAGCCACGTTCGGCGAACAGCTCCTCGGTCTTGTTGATGATCGCCCGGCTGACGCGCTGGGCTTTCTTAACTGCATCAATACCGGCCATCAGGCAGCTGGCGGTGCAGCGGAAGCCGTCCGGGTGGGTGGCGCTAACTTTGTATTGAGCGGTCGGCGGCAGGCCGCGCGCGCCTTTCAGTTCAACCCGGTCCGTACCAACCTGGCTCAGCTCGACCTGAGTGAAGTCGCAGATCACGTCAGGCAGGTAATACGCCCGTGGGTCGCCAATTTCATAGAGCATCTGCTCGCCCACAGTAAAAGGCGTGATCAATCCTCCAGAACCTTCGGGCTTGCTCACCACGAAGCTGCCGTCAGCGGCCACTTCCACCACTGGGAAGCCGATGTGCTCGTAGTCCGGCACGCTCTCCCAGTCGGTGAAGTTGCCGCCGCTGCACTGCGCGCCGCATTCGATGATATGGCCGGCCAGTGCGGCCTGAGCGAGTTGGTCGTAATCGCTCCAAGACCAATTGAACTCGTGCACCAGAGCGGCGCTGACCACCGCGCTATCTACTATACGACCGGTGATGACGATGTCCGCACCGGCTTGCAGCGCGGCGACGATACCCGGCGCACCGAGGTAGGCATTGACCGAAACACAGAAGGGCGGCAGCGCGGCGCCGCTGAACATTTCTAAAGTGCCGGCCTTGGCCAGTTCACCGAGCTTGGGCTGCAGGTTGTCGCCATGCAGCACGGCAATTTTCAAGTCGACGCCGGCCTGTCCGCAGGCGGCAGCCAGGGCGGCGGCGCAGGCACTGGGATTGACCCCGCCAGCATTGCTGATCACACGAATCTGCTTAGCGGCGATGTCCTGCAGTAATGGCGCGAGGGTTTCCACAAAGTCAGTAGCGTAGCCGGCGTCCGGCTTTTTCATCCGCGCGCCAGCCATGATCGACATGGTCACTTCGGCCAGGTAGTCGAATACCAGGTAATCAAGTTCAGTGCCCTTTACCAGCTGAGCGGCGGCGGTGCTGGTATCGCCCCAAAAGGCAGAAGCACAGCCGATGCGTACGGTTTTAGTCATTGCAATAGGCCCGCAACACATGAATAAGGTGAATTGAAGGCTACCAAGCAAGCGCTTGGTTGAAAAGCCCTTAAGCGAATCTTTCTCCCCTAAAGTGTGGCCGAGCGCTTGCTTGGTTGGCTGGCGCAGCATAAATTTCACTAATAACGACAAGCACTTGGATAAATCTGTAGCGCGTTAGCAGGTTTCTGCGGCGTTGCCCAAGGCACATGAGAGTTGGAGAGTACTTAGCGTGGATGATCAACAAGCTCAGGCGGTGATGCGCGATCTGGTGGCCGGTGGGCAGATCACCGACCCTGATAGTGCCCGTGGCAAGCTGCTACAAACCGCCGCGCACCTGTTTCGCAGCAAGGGTTATGAGCGCACTACGGTGCGCGACCTGGCCAGCGCCGTGGGCATTCAGTCCGGCAGCATCTTTCATCATTTCAAGAGTAAGGACGAAATTCTGCGTTCGGTGATGGCAGAGACTATTCGTTACAACATTGCCTTGATGCAGGCATCGCTGGCCGAGACGAGCGACCCTCGTGGTCGGGTGCTGGCGCTGATCCGCTGCGAGCTGCAGTCGATTATGGGCGGCACGGGCGAGGCCATGGCGGTGCTGGTGTACGAGTGGCGTTCCCTGTCTGAGCCGGGGCAGGCGTTTATCCTTGAACTGCGTGACAATTACGAACAACTCTGGCTGCAGGTATTGGCTGAAGCCAAAGCGGCGGGCTACTTCAAGGCTGATCCCTTTATTGTGCGGCGTTTGCTGACTGGGGCGTTGAGCTGGACCACCACCTGGTTCCGCCCGGACGGGCCGATGAGCCTTGATCAGCTGGCTGAGGCGGCGCTGTTGCTGGTGATCAAGGACGCTTGAGGATTTAGAGCTACCCTGAGATGGCGATTTGATAGTATTTTGGCTTCAATGGACTGTTGGCCTTTTAGGTCATAGAACAAGTCGCTGCGTCTGTTTGAGGTTCGCCGCTTGGCTAGGTTGTTACGAGGTTTTCTGCTCGTCTTGATGCTTTTTGCGGTAAGCACTACGCAGGCTGCCCAAGAGGTGCGCGTGGGCGCCTACCATTTCCCCCCGTATGTCATTAAACCGGAAAGTGATCGCGTAGGCGGCCTGCTGCCAGAGTTGTTGCAGGCGCTTAATCAACTGCAGAGCGACTACCGCTTTACCCTGTTAGCGACATCGACCATGCGTCGATACCGCGACCTGCAAAGCGGTCGCTTTGATCTGATTCTTTTTGAATCTCCCGCATGGGGTTGGCAGGGTACTGAACATACCGCGCTGGACTTGCACATCGAGGATGCTGAAGTCTATGTCGCGCGCCTGCAACCAGGCCGTGACGAGCATTATTTCGATGAGCTAAAGGGCAAACGTTTGGCGTTGTACAGTGGCTATCACTACGGCTTTGCCGGATTCAACTCGGACAAGCAATATCTGACGGACGAATTCGACGCAGTACTGACCTATTCCCACGACAGCAACTTGATGATGCTGCTGCGCGGTCGGGCTGATGTGGCGGTCGTAACGCGCGCTTACCTGCGAACCTACCAGCAGCGTTACCCGGAGCAGAGCAGCGCCTTGTTGGTGTCCCAGCGGGTCGATCAGGTCTATCAGCATCAGGCTTTGTTTCGCCTGCAGTCGGTCATTTCTCCACAGCGATTTGCCGACTTACTCAAACAGCTCAATCGCGATCAGCAGCTGGCTTCATTGCTCAGGCGCTTCTATTTGCGTGACGTATCTGGGCAGGGGGATGACTGAAAGCCCATCTATGCGGTCAACTTTGCCTCGAGTATGCTGCGCTAACTGAACAATAAGGATGTTGTCTGTTATGGGCTTTATAGGGCATTGGTTGCGGCAAGTTGGCGGCACAGGCATGGTATTGCTGATAGCCGCGCCGCTTATGGCTGCACAGGAAGTGCGTGTGGCCGCCGCTTATTTCCCACCCTACGTGTTCAAAGCCGAGCAAACCCAAACCGTCGGTTTGCTCGATCAACTGGTTGTAGCGCTCAATCAGTCCCAAACAGATTTCAAGTTTGTCATGGTGCCAACTGCGCCAAAGCGGCGCTATGGTAATTTCCAGCAGCAGCGCATCGACCTGGCGTTTTTCGAGAATCCGGGCTGGGGCTGGCAGGCTATTGAGCATGTCGCCCTCGATATGCAGCTGGAAGACGCCGAAGTATTTGTTGCCCGCACTGAGCCGGGCCGCGATCAACACTATTTCGACACGCTTAAAGACAAGCGTTTGGCGCTCTATCACGGCTACCACTATGCCTTTGCCGACTTCAATGCTGAACCGGAGTACCTGAGGAAGACCTTCAACGCCACCTTGACCTATTCCCATGACGGCAACCTGCTGATGGTGTTGCGCCAGCGAGCAGACATCGCCTTGGTGACACGCGCCTATATTGGCGACTTCCTTGAGCGTAACCAGCAATACGCCGGGCAGTTGTTGATTTCCGAGCGCGCCGATCAGCGCTATCGCCATCATGTGCTGTTGCGTCCGGGTGCGCCGATCAAGCCTGAGCAATTTATGGCGATTTATGGCGCGTTGCGTGAGAACGGCCAGCTGGAGCAAATATTCAGCCGCTATCAGATTGTCGTCATGCCAGGTGCCGCGAATATCTCAAAGGCTGCAGTTGCAACAGATTGACTGCGCCATATAGGGCAATGCCTAACTTGAGGTGGCCGCTGAACTTAGCGATCAGCCGTCGGCCAACGCGACACAGGAATGACCCCCGGCATGGGTGTATGGCACATCCTTTTGCGCGGACATTAGTATTGGCGAGCTTCCTTATCGTCCTTTTCTTTCTGCTCACGCTCGCGCTGGTGGATCTCCTCCAGCTGTTCCTCGCTCAACGACAGTGGCTTTGCGGTGCGCAGCACCATCATCAGGCCGCCAACGAGGGAGCCCAGCACCAGAATTATTAATAGCCAGATATACCAGGTCATGAGCGGTTCCTCCGTAGTGAGTATTCACCATAGCCTGTTGGCGGCTGATCCGTCAGTACCGCCAACATTAAAGGCTAAGCAGCCAGTGACAAGCCTGCCTATGTTGCCGATTGCCTGATCAGGCGGTGGCGAAACGCTCGTTCAAGTAGGCAATGATTGCCTTGGACTCATACAGCCAAGTGCTCTGGCCATTTTCCTCGATGCGTAAGCATGGCACCTTGATTTTACCGCCTTGCTGTTCCAAGTCGCTGCGCGCTTGAGCGTCGTTCTTCGCGTCGCGCAGGGTGACTGGCACATTTAGTTTGTGCAGGGTGCGGCGAGTTTTCACGCAGAACGGGCAGGCGTGAAATTGATACAGCGCCAGGTTGCTTGCGCTGTGCGCGACGGCGGCCTGAGCTTCAGACGTGCGTTTTAGCTTGGCCGGACGGCTGATCCAGTCGAGGAAGATGATCAATTGGCCGAGGCCGATGCGAAGTGCCTTGATAATCATGCTGAAGCAAACCTTGGGTTGATAAACAGGGCGCGCAGCTTACCCGAGTTTGTCGACGCTGGCCTGTGCCTGAGCCTAACGGCATAATTGGCGGCCTTGATGCGCGCCACATTCAGAGTGCCCACAAGCACCCCTGCGAGCGAGCAATGAAGCCCGAAGACCTGCTGTTACTGGTGACCCGCGAAATGCCTTTCGGCAAACACAAGGGCCGTTTGCTCGCCGATCTGCCGGGAAACTACCTCAACTGGTTCGCCCGTGATGGCTTCCCGAAAGGCGAAATTGGCCGGCTGCTGGCGTTGATGCAAGAAATTGATCACAACGGCTTGTCAGGTTTGCTCGACCCACTGCGGACCAAGCCGCGGGTGCCGTTCAAGGGCCAATAGCGAGTGTTTTACGCCATAAAAAACCGGCGCAAGGCCGGTTTCTATAGGGCAGGTATTGCTCAGTTATTAACCAAACTGAGGAATTCGCTGCGAGTTGACGCGTTTTCACGGAATTCGCCGAGCATTACCGAGGTGACCATGGAGGAGTTCTGCTTCTCCACGCCGCGCATCATCATGCACATGTGCTGCGCCTCGATCACCACAGCAACACCGAGTGCTCCGGTGACTTGCTGGATCGCGTCGGCGATCTGCCGACTGAGGTTTTCCTGGATTTGCAGGCGGCGTGCGTACATATCGACAATGCGGGCAACTTTCGACAAGCCGAGCACTTTGCCGTTGGGGATGTAGGCGACGTGGGCCTTACCGATAAAGGGCAGCAAGTGATGCTCGCACAGTGAATACAGCTCAATGTTCTTCACCAGCACCATCTCACTGTTGTCAGAGCTGAATAGCGCGCCATTGGTAACTTCTTCCAGGCTTTGCTGGTAGCCCTTGCACAGGTACTGCATGGCTTTGGCGGCGCGCTTTGGCGTGTCGAGCAGGCCTTCGCGGGAAACGTCCTCGCCGAGTTGGCAAAGGATCGCGGTGTAGTTCTGTTCCAGGGACATGGACAATCTCGGTGGTCTTTCAAAGGGCTCAGGTTAGGGCGCCATAACAGGTGTGGCAAGTGCGTGAGTTGCCAGAGCGATGCGCTTATTCGTCGCGGCCATCCATCATGCTGCGTTTGAGCAGCACGTAAACCGCACCGGTGCCGCCGTGTTTGGCCAGGCAGGAGGTAAAGCCGAGCACTTGCGGGTGCTGACGCAGCCAGGTGTTGACATGGCTTTTGATCATCGGTTTGCGGCCATCCATGCGCACCGCTTTGCCATGGGTGATGCGCGCGCAGCGCACCTCCAACTTGTTGGCTTCGGCGATAAATTCCCACAAGGTGTCGCGGGCCTTTTCCACGCTCATGCCGTGCAAATCTAGGCTACCTTCAAAGCTGATTTGCCCCAGTTTGAGCTTGCGCATCTGGCCTTCTTGAACGCCGTTTGCAGCCCAGTAAAGTGGGTCTTCGGCGCCGACATCGATGACGAACTGGTCAGACAAACCGTCGACCTTGATCGCATCCACGCGCGCTGTGGCAGCCTGGCGCAGAGTGGCTAGTTGCGCACGGTTAGGCTTAGGTTTGCCGGTGTCGGCGCGGTCATGTTTGATCGGTTTGACGCCGCGCAATTGGGCTTTGAACAGGGAAAAATCGTCGTCTTGCATATAGGGTTTGTTACCGTTTTGTTCAGGGCGCGCCGAAACGGCAACAGGCCCTATAGCTTGCGCACAGGCCGCTAGTGTAACCAAGCTGGCGGCGTTCATGCTGCCTGGATATTAAGGACTCAGTCGCGCTTCTTCATCAAGTGCGGGGCCATATTCAACTCACTGGAGGAGCGCGAGCGGTGTCGGCAGCGCCGCCAGAGCATAACGCCGACGTACAGCAGGGTCAGCCCAATAATCGTGAACACGCTAGCCGCAACAGTTGACTCGTTGAGCGGTTCGAGCAACGAGTGCTGGCCGAGCAGGGCGGCGATGCCGGCCATACTCAACAGTACGCCAAGCGTGGCGAGCAATGCGGCCAGTGCGGCACCCAGGCGCAAGCGCCAGCTACTGGCGCTGCGTTGGCGCAGGCGGCGGGCGTCAAAACCATCGGATAGCTTCATGGCGTTTTCCTCATGCCGATTTCCTCTGTGGCTACCGGCGGTATGACCGGTTACTGGCGGTGAGGTTCAACCGCCGCTGGCCAGCATGGCGCAGGTTGAGAGTACCGGCGTGTTTGCCGGTTAAGTCAGGCGAGGGAACTGGCCCGCGGTACCACGACGGCAAAATTGTCGGCCAAGGCTATCATCTCGGCACGTTGGATGTCGGCGGCGCTGATCACCTGGCCGTCTAGGGTTGGCAAATCACGGGTGGCGCAGGCCGCATCGACCACGGTGCAACGGTAACCATAGTCCTTGGTGGCGCGAACCGTGGTGCTGACACTCGAATGGGTCATAAAGCCGCAGACGATAAGGTCCAGGTGCCCCAGGGTTTGTAGGCGTTCATGCAGGTCGGTGCCGTTAAAAGCGTTGGGCATGCGCTTCTCAACGATAATTTCCCCGGGGAGTGGAGCCGCCTCAGGTAGGTGCAGACCTCGCGGGCCACGCGGGTCGAGCAGGCCATCGGGGATGCCCAGGTGCTTGACGTGGACAATCGCGCTGCCTTGCTTGCGTGCAGCTGCCAGCAGTTGGGCAATCTCTTCCAGCGCAGTCGCCAACCCCGGTAACTGCAGTGCCCCGCTGCGGTACTCTTCTTGCGCATCGATAATCAGCAAGGTCGCATTGTTCAGGCTGGCGGCGGCATGGCCGCGTCCTGTGAGGGCGAACAACGTTTGTGGGGTGGACATGGCAGGAACTCCAGGCTGGCATGGGCAGTCCGTTCATTGTCCGCTTGTGCTGAGCTGCTGTGAACCGTTGTGGTCGATGATCTTTTGCCCCACTTACTAGTAGGTGAGCATGGTTAAGCGGCTACCGAAGGCCGGCGATTGCGCGCAATGGGCCAAACGGCCTCAGCACGAGCACGGGTGACAGGCTGTTAGACTGGCTGACATTTTCCTGCGGAGAGCTGCCGTGACCGATGCTACACATGCCTACCCAACCCGCCTGCGTACCGTGCGTGACTATATCCGCTGGGCGGTCAGCCGGTTTCATGGCGAGGAGCTGTTCTTCGGTCACGGTACCGACAATGCCTGGGATGAAGCCCGTCAGCTGGTGCTTGGCGCCCTCCATCTGCCTCACGAAATTGCTGACAGCTACCTCAATTGCCACCTAGAAGACGATGAGCATCGCCATCTTCACGACTTGTTGGCGCGGCGTATTGAAGAGCGCGTTCCGACTGCTTATCTGTTGGGTGAGGCTTGGTTCTGTGGTTTGCCGTTTATCGTTGACCAGCGGGTGTTGATTCCGCGTTCACCGATTGCCGAATTGATCGAGCAGCATTTCCAGCCGTGGCTGGCCCTTGAGCCGGCACGGATTCTCGATCTGTGCACCGGCTCGGGCTGCATTGGTATTGCCTGCGCCTACGAGTTTCTAGAGGCCGAAGTGGTGCTCGGTGACTTGTCCTATGACGCCCTAGAAGTGGCCAACCAGAATATCGAACGTCATGGTCTGGATGAGCGCGTATACACCGTGCAGGGCGACGGTTTTGCTGGGCTGCCGGGCCAGCGCTTCGACCTGATCGTGTCCAATCCGCCCTATGTGGATGCCGAAGATTTTGCCGACATGCCGGCCGAATACCAGCACGAACCGGAGCTGGGTCTGGCGTGCGGCGAGGATGGCCTGGACCTGGTGCGGCGCATGCTGGCCGAAGCGGCTGACCACCTGACCGAAAAGGGTGTGTTGATTATCGAAGTTGGTAATAGCCAGGTGCATGTCGAAGCGCTGTACCCGGAAGTCGATTTCACCTGGTTGGCGTTCGAGCGCGGCGGCCATGGCGTATTTCTCCTGGCCGCACAGCAGTGCCGTGAGCATCAAGCGCTGTTCCGCCAACGTCTCTAACGCAGCGTTAAGTGGCGGCTGAGCAGGGCGCGCAAGGCGGCCGGTTTGATCGGTTTGCTCAGGTAATCAAGACCCGCGGCGTGAATTTGGGTGATCAGCTCGGGGCGACCGTCGGCGCTGATCACCACGCCCGGCAGCGGCTCACCCAGGCGGGTGCGTAGCCAGGCCATCAGCTCGGTGCCGGTTTCGCCGTCGTCGAGGTGAAAGTCCACCAGCGCCAGTTGCGGACGCACGTTTTCACTCAACAGCTGTTCGCACTCCAGGCGATTGCGCGCCGTCCACACCTGACACCCCCAGCGGGTCAGCAGGCTATGCATGCCGGCGAGGATACTGTCCTCATTGTCGATGCACAGCACGTGGGTGCCCGCTAGCGCCTGGCTATTGTGCTCGGGGTTGGTAACAAGCACGGGTGGCTCAGCCCGCAAGGCCAGGGGGATGATGACACTGAATACGCTGCCTTTGCCCGGCCAGGAACGCACCTCCAGCTGGTGACCGAGCACTCGGCATAGGCCATCTGCAATCGCCAAGCCCAGGCCCAGGCCTTTTTCGGCGCGGGTCTGGTGACTGTCCAAGCGTTTGAACTCCTCGAAAATTACGTTGAGCTTGTTGTCCGGTATGCCCGGCCCGCGGTCCCAGACTTCCAGGCGCAGGTGCCTACCCTGACGGCGCACGCCCAGCAGTACGTGGCCCTTGGCATAGCGGAAGGCATTGGTCAGGAAGTTCTGCAGGATACGCCGTAGCAGTTTTATATCGCTATCGACCCGCAGCCGGCTGCCACGCAGGCGGAAGTCCACGCCTTGCTCGGCGGCCAGCACCTTGAATTCTGCGCCCAGGGTGTCTAACAGGTTGTTGAGCGCGAAGGCCTGGCGCTCCGGCGTGATGAGGCCGTTTTCCAAGCGTGAAATATCCAGCAGGTCGCTGATCAGGTCTTCGGCTGAACGCAGCGAGCTTTCTAAGTGGCGCACCAGCTGACGGGCATCCGCCGGCAGGGCGTCATCCTGGTGGGAGAGGGCGGCAGAGAATAGCCGTGCAGCATTTAAGGGCTGCATCAGATCGTGACTGACGGCGGTGAGAAAACGGGTTTTAGACTGGTTGGCAGCTTCCGCCACGCCCTTGGCGTCGGTCAGCGCCTGGTTAAGCTGTGACAGTTCATGAGTGCGCTCGCTGACCCGTTGTTCCAGCCCCTCGTTGGCATCCTTGAGGGCACGCTCAGCGTTGCGGAACTCGGTAATGTCGGTAAAGCTCATGACGAAGCCGCCGCCTGGCATCGGGTTACCAATCAATTCAATCACCCGGCCGTTGGGGAATAACCGCTCAGACGTGTGCGCGGTGCCCTGGCGCATCCAGTACAGGCGTTTGCTGACATGCGCCTCAATGTCGCCGCCACCGAGCAGGCCGCGTTCGGCGTTAAAGCGGATCAACTCAGCGACCGGCCGACCCACATACACCTGGCCATCGGGGTAGTTGAACAGCTCGATATAGCGGTGGTTCCAGGCGACCAGGCGCAGTGACTGGTCGACCACGCTGATGCCTTGGGTGATGTTTTCGATCGCGCCTTGCAGTAACGCGCGGTTGAATTGCAGCACCTCAGAGGCTTCGTCGACGATGCGCACTACGTCCTCGACGTGCATCTCGCGGCCTTCGATGGCCGCCTTGACCACCGCACGGGTCGACGATGCGCCGAGTACGCCCGCCAGCAGGCGCTCGGTGTGGGCGATCCAGTCACTGTTGGCGGTTTGCTCGGGATCGAAGCCTTTGCCCTGGCGATAGGCAAAGCGCATAAAACTCTGGCGCGCACGGTCTTCGCCGACAAAGCGATTAGCTAATTGCAATAAATCACCGACCTGCACCGCCAGCATGCTGCGGCTGCTGGGTTTGTTGCCGAGGTCGTGGCCGATAAAGCGCCCGGCTTGCCAGTGTTCGGCCATTCGCGTGCGGGAAAAGTAGGACACCCCGGCAAACAATAGGAAGTTGCCAGCAAGCGACAGCATCACACCCCGCGTCAGTGGGTCGACATGCACGCCAATCGGGCCATACAGCAAGGTTTGCAGTCCCGGTAAGGCATCTGCTGGCCAGCCCAGGCTGCTTGCTATCAGGGGCATAACCAAGGTGTAGCACCAGATCAGCGCGCCAAATAACAGCCCGGCAAACACGCCCTGGCGGTTGGCTTGTTTCCACACCAGTGCGCCGAACATTGCCGGGGCTAACTGGCCGATGGCGGCGAAAGAGACCTGGCCGATGGTCGCCAGGCTGGCGTTGGAACCGAGCAGGCGATAACACACATAGGCCAGCAGCAGGATCAGCACGATGCTCACCCGTCGCGCGGTGAGCATCCAGTGGCGGAAGGCTTCGAAGGGGCGCTCGGTATTCTGTCGGCGCAATAGCCAAGGCAGGAGCATGTCGTTGGAAATCATGGTCGACAGCGCCACCGAGGCGACAATCACCATGCCAGTGGCCGCTGAAGCGCCACCGATAAACGCCAGCAAGGCCAGCGCCGGATGGGCTTCGGCCAGCGGTAGACTGATCACGAAAGAATCTGGCGCGATGCCGGCGGGCAGGAGCATCTGCCCGGCCAGTGCAATCGGCACCACAAACAGCGCGGCCAGTATCAGGTAAGCCGGGAATACCCAGCGCGCCAGGCGTAAATCCTGGGGTTCGATGTTCTCCACCACGGTGACGTGGAATTGCCGCGGCAGGCAGATGATGGCGATCATCGCCAGGCCAGTCTGCATCATCATCGCCGGCCAGTTGACGGTCTCCGCCCAGAAGCTCTCCAGTTCTGGGCTGGCCTTGGCTTGGCTGAGTAAATCGCCAAAGCCGTTGTACAGGCCGTAGGTGACAAATGCGCCGACGGCGAGGAAGGCCAGCAGCTTGACCAGTGACTCGAAGGCAATTGCCAGGACCATGCCGCGGTGGTGCTCGGTGACGTCCAGGCTGCGCGTGCCGAACAAAATGCTGAACAGCGCCAGCGCCAGCGATACGATCAATGCGGTGTCTTGGGCGCTAGTGCCGCTGGCGTCTGCACTATTCCCAATCAGTAGGTTGACCCCCATTGCGATGCCCTTGAGCTGCAGGGCGATATAGGGCAACACCCCAACCAGGCAGACCAGCGCCACCACCACTGCTAGGGCCTGTGACTTGCCATAGCGCGCGGCAATAAAGTCGGCAATCGAGGTGATGTTTTCCTGTTTGCTGATCATCACCATCTTCTGCAGCACCCAAGGCGCGAAGAGCAAAATGATGATCGGCCCGAGGTAAATCGGCAGAAACGCCCAGAGCTGCTCGGCGGCCTGGCCGACCGCGCCGAAAAAGGTCCAGCTGGTGCAATACACCGCCAGCGATAAGCTATAGACCCAAGCACGCACGCGGGGCGGCATGGGCGTGGCACGGCGGTCACCATAAAAGGCGATGGCGAACAGAGTAGCCATGTAAATCAGCGCTACTGCGGCGATCAACCCACTGGAAAGGGTCATGCAAACTCCATAACAAACAATTGGGTACTGCAGGTGTCGTAACTGGCAGCACAGCCGCTGCACAGAGCCTACTGCATCCGAGCTCTAGGCAGATGATTGGCGCCAGTCTCGCAGCAAAGTAGCTATGCGTCAGGCGCGACCAAGGTCGCATTCGTGCAGCGCATTATTAATGTTGTTGATTGTGCACACTGGCGAGCGCTGTTGGCGTGTCGCGGCTGCGACTCTGTCCGAGGAGGGGCCCTATGTTCAAGCCGCAACTAATTACCCTGCAACGTGGTGGATTGCGCATCGAACCGATGGTCGATGCTGATATTCCGGCGTTGGTGAGCCTTGCCGAAGCCAATCGTGCGGAGCTGGTGCATATGAATGGCACCCAGCGCCTTGATTGGTACCGCGAGAGTTTGCTCGAACAACACGCAGGGCGGGCATTACCCTTTACCATCCGCGTGGGCGAACAACTGGTCGGCACCACTCGGTTTGCCGACTTTGTTAGCAGCTTGCCGGCCGCAGAAATCGACTGGACCTGGCTCGATCGCAGCCAGCACAGTACCGGCCTCAACAGCATGATCAAATACGTGATGCTTAAGCATGCCTTTGAGAACTGGCGGATGGTGCGGGTGCAGCTGAAAACCGCCGCCAGCAACTTGCGTTCGCAGCGCGCCATCGAAAAGCTCGGGACGCTGCGTGAAGGCGTGCTGCGTAATCACCGACGCCTGGCCGATGGGCGCCTGGACGATACCGTGCTGTACAGCATCACCGACCATGATTGGCCGGCGATTAAGCAGCAGCTGGAGGCGCGGTTTAGCGGTTAACTTGCGGTGGCAATCCAGATCAGCAGCCCCGCTTGAAACAAGCAGAAGGCTACCAGGCAGGTGATGGTGAAGCGCAGGCTGTTATCTTCACGCGTGAAGACCTGGATGCGCTCTTCCAGCTTGCGGATTTTGACGTCCTGCTCGCGCAGGCTCTGGTCGGCTTGTTGCAGCATAATAGCGACGTCCAGTAGTTCGACTATTTGCACCTTCTCCATGTTCCAGTCGCCATTTAGAGCGCTGGCCCGGGGTGCGCCGCACTGCGCTTTCATCTGATTAGGGTCAAGGTATTCAACCTCAAATCCTTGGGCTTGCAGGCTATGGTCGCGGCGAGCTCGGGCTGCTTCGCTGGCGTTGTCCATACTCGCTAACGTGGTGTTTTCGACCTGATAGTGGGCGAAGTGCTGGCGCGCCCAGCTAATGCCTTGGGCCAGCATAAAACGCCCCAGGCCACGGTTTTCTGGCTTTACCTGCAGGCCTTCATCGGGGCCGAAGCTGAGCAGGCGCTGCTCATGATTGGCCCACACTTCTAAGACGTTTTGTGCCTTGTGCACAGGCTGACCAGGCAGCTGTAAATTCAGGCGCAGCAGGCTGTGCCGTCTGCCCACGCGTTCAACTCGGCCGAACTGAATAAAACGCAGCGGCCGCGCGCCAGTTTGGCGGTCGGTGGGCAAGGGGGCCAAGCGTAATAGACTGAAGTTTTCGGGAGCAAGCTCTGCCCAAGGATGAGCGTGCTCGACTTCCTCCTGTGGAGCGGCGTCAATGTCGGTCATAAGCGGCGGTCCTGTGCGCAATGCCATTGGGGTGTAGCTTGGTCATTGCAGTTATCGGCCGCTGCTCAACTAACTGGAGGCTGGCATTGAGCTGCTGCGCTGGATGAAGTGGGCGATCTGCTCGCCCAGGCCATGCGCCAACGGTAGGCGCGGGTTGTCATAGCTGGCCAGTTGCGCGGTTAAATCCAGCGCGCTGATGCGCAGCATATGGTTCATGCCCGGGATGATCAGCAGTTCGGCATCCGGCTTAGCTTTCTGCAGCGCCTGGGCATCGGCGACACTGACCTGGATGTCGTGGTTGCCTTGCACGATCAGCGCGGGGATTTGTAGGCGAGCAAAGGCCTGGCCAGGGTTCTGCTGCAGCAGCGAGATCAGATAAGGCTGCACGCTGGGGCGAAACAGCACCTGCAATTGCTTGGGCACCTGTGGGCTGAGTTGTCCGGCCAGCAGTCGGTCGAGCAGCAGATTGCTCTGCGCCAGCAGTGGCGGCGGCAGGCGCGCGGCGAGTTGTTCGCGCAGCAGTTGATCAATCGGCCGAGAGCTGCCGGCAATTACCACCAAGGCGTCGGCCTGGGCCTCTTCGGCAGCCAGGCTGGCAATCAGTGCGCCTTCGCTGTGGCCGATCAGAATCAACCGGTCAAATGCTGGGTCGGCCATCAGCAAGTGCGCCCAGGCCACTGCATCGCTCACATAGCGCTCGACACTGAGGTCGCGCTCATCTGGGGTGGCGGCGCGGCTGGCGGCGACCCCGCGCTTGTCATAGCGCAGGCTGGCAATGCCCTGTTTGGCCAGGCTTTGGGCCAGGCGCTTGAGGCTATCGCTTTGGCCGCCGTGAGGATTATTGCCGTCACGGTCGGTGGGGCCGGAGCCGGCAATCAGCAGGGCGACGGCCACTGGTGAAGCACCGCTGGGTTTTAGCAGCGTGCCATGCAGCGTGCCCTGGGCGGTTTGCAGGCGCATCGGGTGCTGCACGCTGCTGTGCGCGGCGTCGGGGGGCGCGGCCTGCAGCAGGGCGCTGCAGAGGAGCAGGGGCAAGAGAAGAGCTCGGGTCATGGATAGGGACTGCCTGGGGTGAGTCAGTTGGACGTTTATTCGCCCTGAAGGTTCGAGGATGATCTGTGCGGACGCCACGGGTATACTCGCCGCCTTACTTAAGTGGGGCTATGCGTGTGTTGGCGCGGCCCTGCGCTGATTTTCGCGGAGCGTTTTGCACATGTCCGGCAATACCTACGGCAAGCTGTTCACTGTCACCACCGCTGGCGAAAGCCATGGCCCGGCGTTGGTCGCCATTGTCGATGGCTGCCCGCCGGGGCTGGAGATTAGCCTGGAAGACCTGCAGCGCGACCTTGATCGGCGCAAACCAGGCACCAGCCGCCATACCACCCAGCGCCAGGAAGACGACGAGGTGGAAATCCTCGCCGGCATCTTCGAGGGCAAAACCACCGGCTGCGCGATCGGCCTGCTGATCCGCAACACCGACCAGAAGTCCAAGGACTACTCGGCGATTAAGGATTCCTTCCGCCCGGCCCACGCCGATTACGCCTACCAGCACAAATATGGCCTGCGCGATTACCGTGGCGGCGGTCGCAGCTCGGCGCGTGAAACGGCCATGCGCGTGGCGGCCGGTGCCATCGCTAAGAAATACCTGGCCACCCAGGGCATCGTGATTCGCGGTTATATGAGTCAGCTTGGGCCGATCGAAATCCCTTTTAAGAGCTGGGAGTCCGTCGAGCAGAACGCCTTCTTCAGCCCCGATCCAGACAAAGTGCCGGAACTGGAAGCCTATATGGACCAGCTGCGCCGCGATCAGGATTCGGTTGGGGCGAAGATCACTGTGGTCGCCGAAGGGGTGATGCCGGGCCTCGGCGAGCCAATCTTCGACCGCCTGGACGCCGAATTGGCCCATGCGCTGATGAGCATCAACGCGGTCAAGGGCGTGGAAATCGGTGCGGGTTTCGCCTCTGTCGCCCAGCGCGGCACGGAACACCGCGATGAGCTGACGCCTGAAGGTTTTCTCTCCAATAACGCCGGCGGCATTCTCGGCGGTATTTCCAGCGGCCAGCCGATTGTTGCTCACTTGGCGCTCAAACCGACGTCGAGCATCACTACGCCGGGACGTTCGATTGATGTCGATGGCAACCCGGTGGATATCATCACCAAGGGCCGTCACGACCCCTGTGTCGGTATCCGTGCCACGCCGATTGCCGAGGCGATGATGGCCATCGTGCTGATGGACCATCTGCTGCGCCATCGTGGGCAAAATGCCGATGTGCGGGTCAGCACGCCGGTGCTGCCGCAGCTGTGAACGCTGCAGGTTGGGCTGAGCATTGCGCAGCCCAACAATGCGCGCCTTCGGTAGCGCTGCACGCAAACCAGGCGATGGCTAAGCCATGAACACAGCTTTGCCGTACTGGCGTCTCTCCGGTTTCTATTTCTTCTATTTTTCGCTGCTCGGCGCCACCGCGCCGTTTCTGGTGCTGTATTTCGACCACCTGGGGTTTTCCGCCGCACGGATTGGCGAGCTGATCGCCATTCCCATGCTGATGCGCTGCATCGCGCCGAATATCTGGGGCTGGCTGGGCGATTACAGCGGGCGACGGCTGGCCATCGTGCGCTTTGGTGCATTCTGCACGCTGCTGTGTTTTGCCGGCATCTTTATCAGCCAGAGTTACGCCTGGCTGGCGCTGATCATGGCGTTGCATGCGTTCTTCTGGCACGCGGTGCTGCCACAGTTTGAGGTCATCACCTTTGCCCATCTCAAGGAACAGTCGGCGCGCTACAGCAAGATTCGCCTCTGGGGCAGCATCGGTTTTATCGTCGCGGTTGTGGGGTTGGGCAAGCTGTTTGAGGTGATCAGTCTGGATGCCTATCCTTGGGCGCTGATTGTGATTATGAGCGGCATTGTGTTGAGCAGTTGGTGGGTGCCCAATGCGCAACCGCAGATGCGTCCGAATACCCAGGATCAGGGCGGTTTTATCCAGCAGTTGCGGCGACCGGGGATTATTGCCTTCTACCTCAGCGTCGGCCTGATGCAGTTGAGTAACGGCCCTTACTACACCTTTCTCAGTCTGCACTTAGAAACCCTGGGTTACTCGCGCGGGATGATTGGGCAGTTGTGGGCGCTGGGCGTGCTGGCCGAGATTGTGCTGTTTATGCTTATGGCCAGGTTGCTGGCGCGCTATTCACTGCGTACCGTGCTGCTGGCGAGCTTTCTGATTACCGCGCTGCGCTGGCTGCTCTTGGGCAACCTGGCCGGGCATCTTCCGGTGCTATTGTTTGCCCAGTTGATGCATGCGGCGACCTTTGGCAGTTTCCATGCGGCCTCCATACATTTTGTGCAACGTAGCTTTGCTGATCGCCAGCAAGGCCAGGGTCAAGCCTTGTATGCTGCACTGGCAGGTGTGGGCGGGGCTTTGGGTGCGCTGTATTCCGGCTACAGCTGGCTCAGCCTTGGCGCTGCCTGGACCTTTGCCATCGCCAGCCTGATCGCGCTGCTCGCGGCAGTGATCACTGCCCGCTATATGCGTGATGAGCGACCATAGCCTTGGTTGCTTAAATTCAAACCCGTCTGATCGTACGAGAGCCCCGACCATGAGCAGCCTGACCGTTTACCAGCAGTCCTCTCCCGAGTACCCGGACAAGCTGCTGAGTGATGCCGAAGACATCGCCCGCACCCTGGCTGCCGTTGGCGTTCAGTTCTCTCAGGTGCCGTTACAGCAGCCGGTCATTGCCGGCACCGCGAGTGCTGAGTTGATGATGGCCAGCCGCGTGCAGATCGACCAGCTGCTGATCCAGCATGGTTATGCCAGTGCCGAGGTCTTGAGCCTGTGTGATGAGCGCGGTGAGGGCAGTGAGCTGGCCCGCGCACTGCGCTTTGAGCAAACCTGCCAGCCCGCTCATCTGCATTACTGCCTGGCCGGGCGTGGCTTGCTGGCGCTGCATGTCGGCGAGTATGTCTACAGCCTGTTGTACGAGAAGGGTGACCTGCTGCTGATGCCGGCTGACACCGCGCATTGGTTCGATGGCGGCGAGCACCCGCGGTTTGCTGTGGTACGTCTGTTCGACAGCCCGCAAGTACCGGTCTTCGCCCCTGTAGAGGGTGATTTCGCGGCTGCGTTTACTGGTTTGGATGATTGCTGATTGGCCATGCAGCTGAACTCTTGTGATGAGCGTCTATCCTACGAAGGCGAAACCTTCGCATAGGAGCGTTAAATTATGGGTTCAACATTTAGTGGTTTGCTGGGTCTGGTCATCCTGGTGCTGGATATCTGGGCGATTCTCAGCGTTATCAAAAGCAACGCCGAAACCGGTATCAAGGTGTTGTGGATACTGCTGATTGTGCTGTTACCAATACTTGGTCTGATCATCTGGGCGCTGATGGGCCCGCGTGGCACGGTCAAGTTTTAATGAAGTGGCGGGCCAGCGGGTGGTTGTTGACGTTGTGCCTGCTGAGCGGCGCGGTCCAGGCCGACGATGAGCATGCCTGGACCGCGCTGCGTGAAGGCCGCGCCGTTTTGCTACTGCGTCATGCCATTGCCCCAGGCATGGGTGATCCGGCGAATTTTCAGCTGGATGACTGCCGCACTCAGCGCAATCTTAATCAGCTTGGCCGCGAACAGGCGCAGCGCTGGGGGCAATTGCTGCGTAGCCAGCGGGTAGAACCACGGCTGCTCAGCAGCCGCTGGTGCCGCGCCCAAGCCACGGCCAGGGAAATGGGCCTGGGTGCAGTCGAAGTCCTGCCTGCGCTGAATTCCTTCTTCCAAACACGCGACACTGCCCTGGAGCAGACCGCCGCGCTGATCAAGCAGGTCAATACGCAAGCCATTGGCGCGCCGTGGGTGCTGGTTTCCCATCAGGTTAATATCACGGCGCTGACCGGTATCTACCCGGCCTCGGGCGAGGGGCTGATTCTAGCGTTGCCGCTAAAGGCTCCAGCGCATGTGTTGGCGCGGATTCAACCCTGAGCCGTCACGTGCTTTAAATACCCAATAGCCGCTGTTCCGGCAGCGGCGCCCCTTCCAGCTTGAGCAACAGCGCCTTGCGCGTCAGGCCGCCCGCGTAGCCAGTGAGGCTGCCGTCGCGGCCGATCACCCGATGGCAGGGGATGATGATCGCAATCGGGTTGGCGCCATTGGCGGCGCCCACTGCGCGAACCGCCTTGGGCCGGTCGATCTGCGTGGCCAGAGCGCTGTAGCTGCTGGTCTGGCCGAATGGGATGGACTGCAGTGCAAGCCATACGGCCTGTTGAAATTCTGTGCCTTGCGGCGCTAGGGTCAGCTCAAAACGTTGCCGGCGTCCGGCGAAATATTCATCCAGTTGCTGGCACACCGTATCCAACTCATCGGCGGCGCTGCGCCAGTGTTCGCCGATATGCCAGGGCTTGCCGTCGATATCCATCAGCACCTGCTGCAGGCCGCTGGCTTCGCCGCTTAACAGCAGGCGGCCGATAGGGCTGTCGTGGTAGCGGTAGAACATTAGTTCAGCCCTCAGAATAGTTGTGCCACAGGTGCACCGCGGCATAGGCGCGCCAGGGACGCCAGGGACGCCAGGCTTCAGCACGCGCCTTCAGTTGTTTGGCGTCGATGCCCTGCGGGCCCCATACCGGGGCCTTGAGCAGCCCCAGGTCGCTGGCGGGAAAGGCATCAACCTCGCCAAAGGCGCGCAGCGCGATATATTCGGCAGTCCACGTTCCGATGCCGGGCAGGGCGCACAGCTGTTCGATAAAGGCGGTGTAGCCAGCCTCTAGATTCAAACGTAAAGCTGCGCTGGCCACCCGCGCGGCGAAGTGCTGCAAGGTTTGCACGCGCTTGCCGGGCATGCCGATGCCAGCCAAGTTGGCGGCAGCGATGGCAGATGCGCTGGGGAACAGCCGTTGAATCTCAGGTGCATCAGCAACCTGCACCGGCTCGCCCAGGCGCGTGATCAGGCGGCCGCTGATAGTCACCGCCGCCTTGACCGTAACCTGCTGGCCGACAATGGCGCGTACCGCTTGCTCGAAGGGGTCGAGCGCGGTTGGCAGGCGCAGCCCCGGATTACGGGCAACCAGCGGGCCGAGTTGCGCATCGGCGGCGAAATGCGCGCTGATCTGTTGCGGCGGGCAGTCCAGATCAAACATCTTGCGCACCCGAGCGGTGAGTGCCGGCAGGCAGGATTGCAATGAAGCACTGTGATGCAGTTGCAGGGCATGCTGACCACTCAGCGTCTGCACGCGAAACCAGCCACGCTGACCATCCACTTGCGCACGTCGTCCATAGCCGTGCGGCTGCAAGCTTTCGACCCCGGCCAGGGCGCGCAGGGCAAAGTGTCCATGCAATTGTGGCCACTGCCACGGGGGTCGGTAGCTGAGCAGGATTGGCGGTGGTGGGGAGTTGGTCATTACCGAACAATAACTGCAGCATGGCCGGTTGTCAGCGCAGAACTGACTTTCAAATAAGGCCGGCAATACCCGCCTGGATTGACCAAGCGGGTGAATAACAACCTAGGTACTGGCAACGCGCTGATGCAGCTGATGCGACAGCTGTTCCAGTTGCTGACCTAGCTGTACCAATGCTTCCTGCGATTGCAGCAATTCCGCGCTGGCGGCGCGTTGGCGTTGGCTGGCGTCACGCTGCGCGGCGCTGTTATCGCGCACATGCATCAGTTGCTGGTGGGCGAGGGTAAGCGCCTGGCTGTGCTGCAGGATCGAGCGGGAGAGGCTGTCGGTGACGCCGGCATTGCTGCTTAGCGCGCTACTGACATCACTGACCTGCGCCGCCCCCGTGTCGATGATCTGCTGCGACTGCCCCAGCACGCTCTGCACGGTGTTGGCAGTTTCATTGCTGCGCTGTGAAAGGTTGCGCACCTCGTCGGCGACCACTGCAAAGCCTCGGCCATGTTCCCCTGCGCGAGCTGCTTCGATGGCTGCATTGAGCGCCAGTAAGTTAGTTTGCTGGGCGATGGCGCTGATCATCTGCATGGATTCGGCAATACGCTGATTGCTCTGCTGGATGGCTTGCATGCTGGCTTGCGCGTCCTCCATGCGCTGCGCACAGCTATTGACCTGACTGCTGCTGTGTTGCGTGTCCTGGCTGAGTTGCTGCATATGGCCGGTGCTGGAGGCAAGGCTTGCCAGCACTTCATGCAAGGCCAGGTCGAGTTGCTGCATGGCGTCGGCTTGCTGCTGAACATCGGTGTCGATGCTCTGGCAACGCTGACGAATACCGCCCAAGGTTTGCTGCAGCTGGCCGGCCATGTGCAGCAGGTCGCTGGCGCTGCTGCGTACTTCATCGACAATCGCGCCGAGTTGTTCCTGGTTTAGTGCGGCGCGCTGGCCAAACTCGCGTGACTCAATAAGCGCCACTTCGGCATCGGCAAACGCCTGGCTACGCAGTTTTGCGCTGTACCACTGCGCCAGCCATACCGCCAGCACCGGCAGAATGAAGCCTGAATAGGTGTTGACCGCAGCATCACGGGCACTCAGTTCAAATACCGGCAGGTTTGCGCCGCTGCGCTCCAGGCGGATCAGCCAAAACACAAACAGCACCTGCACCAGGCTCCAGACTATGGCGCTGCGAGTGCCGGCCAGCAGATAGGCGAAAACAATGACTACCACGGGCCAGTAGATATGCGCCGAGTGCAGACCCCCAAGGTGGTAGATCAGCAGCATTGAGTAGCTACTCATGCACGCCATTACTATGTTGGCCGCCGCGGGCAATGGCAGTATGGCGCTGCGCAATACCAGCAGTGCCAGGGGCATGCCCAGTACCAGCAGCAGCGAACCGTACATCAGTGCATCGTTGCCCAGGCGGCCCCATTTGATGCAGCTATAAAGGCCGATTACCACACTGCACAGGGCGCTGAAAGCCAGAGTGCGGGCCAACAGCGTGCTGGCCTGGTCGATCAAGTCATGTGGCAGGAACTGCCCAAGGAAACCCTGTCGCATGCAAACTCCACGTTTAGGTTGGCTCAACAGTATCGGCGCAAATGGCCGCTAGCTCGGAGGTTGAAAGTGCCAAATTGACGGATGAAGTAGCAAAAGACCAGCCCTATTGACCGGCTGTTTGTCTCGGTATTCAGCCCAGCGTCTGGCGGTACTGCCCAGGCGTCTGGCCTTTCCAGCGTTTGAAGGCATGCAGGAAATTCGACACCTCGCTATAGCCCAGACGGTCGGCAATTTCTTCTTGGCTCAGGCTGGCGATGGCAAGGAGTTCTTCGGCCAAGGCTTGGCGTACGTCCTCCTGTAGCTGGCGAAAACTGCTGCCTTGATCTTCCAAGCGGCGACGCAGGGTGCGGCTGCTGATGTTCAGCTCACCTGCGATGACTTCCATGTCCGGCAGTCGTCCCGGCGTGCTCAGCAAGCGATCGCGAATCTGTCCGGCCAAACCATTCAGGACTTGGCGTTTGGCCAGCAGCGCCTGGCACTGCAACTCGCAAAGCGTCGCGCTGTGCGGATTGGCGCGAGGCAGGGGTAAGTCAAGCAAGTGGCGGGCAAAGCTGATGCGGCTCTGGGTGCAGGCGAACTCTGGCAACAGACCGAATTGCTCGATAAAGCGCGCCGGGTCGGCCGGTGTGGGCATGCTCAATTGCACCCGGCTAAGGGGCACCTTGGCACCGGTCAGCTCACGCTGAATCACCATCACCGCCACCGCGTCGCGCAGCAGCAGAAAATTACGCACCTTTTCTGGTAAATGCCTGCCGTCCAGCTTCAGATGGGCCTGGCTGGCGTCTTCGCTCAAGGTGATGCGGTTGAAGGCAAAGGTCAGGTCCAAATATCGCAGGCCCAGTTCAGCAGCCTGGCGGAAGGTCTGGCTACTGAGCAGCGCGTATCCCCAGATGCCATAAGTGGTCAGCTGATAGCGCAGGCCCGCTTGCAGGCCCAAGTCATGCTGCGCAGGCAGCGCGTCAATGAGGTTGTTGATCAGCTGCAGTTCCTGCGCCCCTTCGATTTCGCTCTGCAGCTCAGCCAGTTGCAGCGCAGTGAGGCCGGTATTGTGTAGGCAGCGATCGACACTCAAGCCATGGTCCAGGCCCAGTTGGGTCAACAGCTGAGCGCTGGTAATGCTGCGTTTGGGTAGAGCTGCAGCGATAGCGGGCATGGGTTATCCGAAGCGGTTGTCCGAAAGTCACAATCAACTGACCGACTATGCCATAACCTAGCAGGCGGCAGTTGAGTAGCATCTAGGCTTGCGCACTTTTTGCGGTTGGGGAAATAACAGTGAATAACACCTCCCAGAATCAGAGCAGCCAGCGCGTACTGATTATCGGCAGCGGCTTTGGCGGTTTGGGCATGGCCATCCAACTGAAGAAGGCCGGTATTGAGGATTTCCTGCTGCTGGAAAGAGCGGCAGAAGTCGGTGGCACCTGGCGTGACAACAGTTACCCCGGTGCGGCCTGTGATGTGCCGTCGCACCTGTATTCGTTTTCCTTCGAGCCGAAAACCGATTGGAGCCGCAAGTTCGCCCCCCAGGCAGAAATCCACGCCTATATGTTGCACTGCGTGACCAAGTACCAGCTGCGTTCGCGTATTCGTTGCAATGCTGAGGTGGCGGCGGCAGCGTTCGATGCAGCCGCCGCGCTGTGGCGGGTGACCTTGAGCAATGGCGAAACATTGTTCGCTGAGGTGCTAATCAGCGCCTGCGGCCAGCTCAATCAGCCGGCATACCCGGCATTACCAGGTATCGAGTGTTTTGTCGGCGAGGCCTTTCACTCGGCGCGCTGGCGGCATGACGTGGACCTGTCCGGCAAGCGCGTGGCGGTGATTGGTACTGGCGCATCGGCCATTCAATTTGTGCCGAAGATTCAGCCGCAGGTTGATGCGCTCATGCTATTTCAGCGCTCACCCGCCTATGTATTGGCCAAGCCAGACCGCGCCTACAAGCCGTGGGAGCTTGCTGTGATGCGCCGATTGCCCTGGCTGCAGCGTATCGATCGTGGCCTCAAGTACCTGCAATATGAGATGCGCGGCCTGGCGTTTATCAGCATGCCTTGGCTGATGAAGCTGCTTCGCTTCATCTTTGATCGTCATTTAAATAAGCAGGTCAGTGACCCGCAATTGCGTGCGCAGCTGCAACCGGATTACCCCATGGGGTGCAAGCGCATTCTGATTAGCAATGACTATTTCCCGGCCCTGGCGCAGCCTAATGTAACGGTGGTGAGTGAGGCGATCACCGCGGTCACTGAAACCGCCATCATCACCGCCGATGGCCGCGAGCACCCCTGCGATGTGTTGATCTACGGCACCGGTTTTGCGGCCACGGATTTCCTCGCGCCGATGCAGATTACCGGGCTCGATGGGGTGGCGCTGAATCAGGCATGGTGCGACGGGGCCGAGGCCTATAAGGGCATCAGCGTCAGCGGTTTTCCCAATCTGTTTATTCTCTACGGGCCCAATACCAACCTGGGGCATAACTCGATTATCTACATGCTGGAAAGCCAGTTCCGTTATGTACTCGGTTGCATCGATATGCTGCGCCAGCAGGGCGCACGCTATATGGACGTAAAGGCTTCGGTGCAGCAGCGCTTTAATCAGCAGATACAGGCCAGCTCACATCAAACGATATGGGAGCAGGGCTGCTCTAGCTGGTACAAAACCGCCTCCGGAAAAAGCACCAACAACTGGCCGGTCTATACCTTTACCT
>JAGGNC010000209.1 GCA_017886405.1 Pseudomonas sp.
GCCTGCGGCTACTCACGTAGTCATTGCCCGCCGCGCAGTCAATACCTGGCTCCAAAGTTGGGGAAGTTCCAGTGAGCTGCCGCCACCAAAGGCAGGCCAATGAGGCTGGTCTACTCAGAAGAGACCATTGCAGACTTGGTTCGACTACGAGTATTTATTGCGGAAAAGGATCCTCATGCTGCGGCACGTGGGAAACCTCAGGGCAGAGTCGATATATCCAATCTATGGCTTTAATCACGTGACCTGAATCGCTGGTTAAATCTCGTTATCACCGAGCTCGGGCATCCGCAATAACTGGCTACTGCGCCGCACGGTTAGGATATCAATCTGCTCTTTGACGCTGTAGATAACTCGATATGTTCCCAATAGCACCTCCCTGATTCGACGTGATCCTACCTCAGGAACGATACGCCCACTTTCAGGGAATTCAGCCAGTCGCTCCACGGTGGCAAATAAACCATCAACCCACTTTACTGCGGTTTCGGGCTTATCTTCCGCTATATACCGGGCTATGTCCTCCACACGCTCCAACGCTAGCGGAGACCAAATTATTATCACTGGGCAAGCCTGCTCAGAACCCGTGTCTTCGCGTCTTCATGAGCAACACCGTCGCCGGCGGCTATTTGCTCTTCGGCTTTATAAACCTCTTCCAGTACTTCCAGGCGTTCTTGCATCCTCTCGTACTCGTGAACATCCACCAGTACTGCAACTCCACGACCTCTCTGCGTCAGCACCATGGGGCGGCGGGTTTCATGGATCTGCTTTACAAATGTGGCTACCCCCGCTCGGAATTCTGAAAGAGGGCGAATATCTTCATCTACACGAACCCTTGACATAGCATTCACCTAGGTACAGTTAAGCGTACGTAAAAATGTACGCTAACAAGTCGCATGAAACAAGGAATAGATCAATGGGGTCGAGGATCAATGGGGTCAGAGTAATTGATTTTTGCGTGCCAAGAGGCTTGATTTTCTCCCTGTATGGAGGAGATCCCCATGGCCCGCTTACCCCGTCTCTATTTCCCCGGTTGCGCTCATCACTTGATTCAGCGTGTCAATAATCGGCAGGCCTGCTTTTACGACGAGGCGGACTACAAGGCCTATCTGTCCTTTCTCCAGCAGGCGGCCAGCAACTATCAGGTCGTCATTCATGCCTTTGTGCTGATGACCAACCATGTGCACTTGCTGCAGAAAGTCTATGGAGTATCGGGAAGCTAAGCATCAATGACACTGACCCCATTGATTTTTGGCTATTGAGCCAACCGCCGCCTTAGCTGCCAGCGCAAAGCCAAGATTGACTCGAACTTTCTTCCCCTCCGTGCCATCAGACAATAGTGGCCCGAGCTCCTCGCTGCCGGGGTCGCACACGGCAAACCATGGCACAGGCCCCGAAAGTCGCCCTGCCCGATCGCGCGTTTGCTCATCGAGAACCGGACGCTGTCATCCCGCAGCGCCTCGAGAGAAGATACCGATGAACAGCACATTGCTCGAGCGTTACCTGCAAGTTCGTCACCACACCGCGACGCTGGTCGCCCCGCTCAGCGAAGAGGATATGGTCGTACAGTCGATGCCCGACGCCAGCCCCGTCAAATGGCACCTCGCGCATACAACCTGGTTCTTTGAGACGTTTTTGCTCGCCGAACAGAAGCCTGATTACCGCCCTTTCGATCCGGCCTTTGCCTACCTGTTCAACTCCTATTACGAAACGCTCGGCCCGCGTCAACCGAGGCCGCAGCGCGGTTTACTGACGCGCCCACCGTTGGCCAGGCTATGGGCTTACCGGGCACATGTCGACGAGCACATGAACCGACTGCTGCAACAACCGCTGGATGACGATCTGGCCGCCCGCGTGGAGCTAGGCCTGGCCCACGAACAGCAGCATCAGGAACTCCTACTGATGGATCTGCTGCACCTGTTTAGCCTGTCGCCGCTCAAACCGGCGTACGCCGAGCACCGGCCAGCGAACTACGGCGGTCAGCGCGGCTACTTTGTGCCCGCGCCGGGCGGTTTGATCGAACTGGGGCATAGCGGCGATGGCTTCGCCTTCGACAACGAGGGCCCGCGCCACAGTTTTTACCTGCAACCGTTTGAGATCAGCGACCGCCTAGTGAGCAACGGCGAATGGCTGGCCTTTATCGAAGCCGAGGGATACCGGCGCGCCGAGCTGTGGCTGGCCGACGGCTGGGCGCTGAGCCAGGCCGAGAACTGGCAAGCGCCGCTGTACTGGCAGCAAGTCGGTGGCTATTGGCAGGAAATGACCCTCGGCGGCCTACAGCCGCTCGAGCTGGACGCAACCGTGACCCATATCAGCTACTACGAAGCCGCGGCCTACGCGACCTGGGCCGAAGCGCGTCTGCCAACCGAGGCGGAATGGGAGCACGCCGCCGGCAATGGTCTGCTGGAGCAGATCGACGAGGTGGCGTGGCAATGGACGCAGAGCGCCTATGCCGCCTACCCAGGGTTTCGCCCGGCGCGCACTGCCATCGGCGAGTACAACGGCAAGTTTATGGTCAACCAGATGGTTCTACGTGGTGGTGCCAGCGTCACACCCATCGGGCATTCGCGCCTGAGCTACCGCAACTTTTACTACCCGGCGCAGCGCTGGATGTTTTCCGGCCTGCGCCTGGCGCGCGACGTCGCGCCGCCCGGTGACGAGTTCGCCCGCGATGTCATCACCGGGCTCAGCACAGCGCAAAAACGCCTGGCGCCCAAGTATTTCTACGACGCCACCGGCTCGGAGCTGTTCGAAGCCATCTGCCGCACGCCGGAGTACTACCCCACTCGTGCTGAAACCGAATTACTTAGGCGAATCGCGCCGCAACTCGCCGCGCAGATTCCCACCGGCGCCGCCCTGATCGAGTTCGGCAGCGGCGCCAGTGAAAAGACCCGCCTGCTGCTCGACGCCACACCACAGCTTGCCGCCTACCTGCCTATCGATATCAGCGAAACAGCCCTGCGCAAGGCCGCCACCCGGTTGCGCCGTGAATACCCGCAGCTGCAGATCGACCCGCAGGTCGCCGACTTCAGCCAGCTGGCGCAGCTATACCTGGCAACCGGAGCGCAGGCGCGGGTGGGTTTCTTTCCCGGCTCGACCCTGGGCAACTTCAGTCAGGGCGAAGCGGTGCAGTTCCTGCGCTCGGTGCGCACCTTCCTCGGCCCGAACGCGCGCTTTATCGTCGGCGTGGACATGCTCAAGGACATCGCCACCCTCGAAGCCGCCTACGACGATGCCGATGGCATAACCGCGCGCTTCAACAAAAATCTGCTGGTGCGCATCAACCGCGAACTGCAAGGCGATTTCGACCCGGATGCCTTCGACCATTTGGCGGCCTGGAACCCGCATGAGAACTGCATGGAGATGTACCTGGTCAGCCGCCACGAGCAACAAGTACACGCAGCCGGCCAACGCTTCACCTTCGCCCGCGGCGAGCGCCTGCATACCGAGTGCTCACACAAATACAGCGTCGAATCCATCACCCGACTCGCCGCCCAGGCCGGCTGGACACTGGGCCAATATTGGCTCAGCCCGGCGCCACAGGTTGGCTTGTTTATCTTGAAAAGTTGAGGATCTATGGGGTCAGAGTAATTGATTTCGCTAGCTGAGCGAATCAACGGAATCCTCAAAACCGAGCTGCTCTTGAGTAGCCCAGAAGATTTGCACCAAGCCAGAAAAATGGTGGAAGAGGCAGTGCAGATCTACAACACGGAATGGCCCCACCTGGCCCTGAAAAACAAAACGCCCGATGCTGTGCATCGGGCGTTTTGAGGTCTGTCGAGCTACCTGAAAAGGTGCAAACCTATTTCAGGACTAGCACTCAGTACTGCGGGTCGCCGCGCAGCTGGGCTTCAGCGGCTTTGGCCAGGTCTGGCGGCAGGAAGTCTTTGTCCGGGTTGTAGTCGGATTTCAGGTACTGTTCCAGCGCAGCCAAGTCGTCCGGGCTGAGGGTGCCGGCCACCTGCTTCAAGCGCAGGTTGTTGAGGATGTAGTCGTAGCGGGCAAAGTTATAGGTGCGCACCGAGCTGTACAGTTGGCGCTGGGCATCGAGTACGTCGACGATGTTACGCGTGCCGACCTGGTAGCCGATTTCGGTGGCTTCCACGGCGCTCTGGTTGGAGATGATCGACTGCTTACGCGCTTGCACGGTTTCCACGTCGGTATTCACCGCGCGGTGCAGGTTGCGGGTGTTTTGCACCACCTGGCGGCGCAGGCTTTCACGCAGCTGCTCGGTCTGGTTCAGGCGCTGATACGACTCACGCACCTGCGAGCTGGTCAGGCCGCCGCTGTAAAGCGGGATATTCAGTTGTAGGCCAATTGAGCGCTGTTCGACATCACCGCTGAAGCGGCGTACCGAGGCGGAGTTGTTGCTGAAGCCCAGGCCATCGTTGTCGCCTTTCTGGTAGCTGGCCACCGCATCCAGGGTCGGTGCGTGGCCGGATTTGCGTTGGCGCAAGGTTTCTTCGGCGGCTTCGACGGCGTAGTTGCTGGCTTGCAGGTTGAGGTTCTGCGCGGCTGCCGTGTCGACCCAGGCTTTAGCATCATTGGGCGTTGGTGCGAGAATCGGCAAGCTGTGCTCGATGCCTTCCAGGGCTGCGAATTCGCGGTTAGTCAGGGTGGTCAGGGCCTCGAAGGCATCTTCCACCTGCTGCTGGGCGACGATGCGGTTGGCGCGGGCGGTGTCGAAGCCGGCTTGGGCTTCCAGTACATCGGTTTTATCCGACAGACCAACATCGAAGCGCTCGTTGGCCTGATCCAGCTGGCGCTTGAAGGCGGCTTCTTCGGCCTTGGTCGAGGCCAGTGTGTCCTGAGTCCTCAGTACCGCGAAATAAGTTTCTGCGCTCTGCAAAATCAGGGTCTGTTCGATGGCAGACAGCTCCAGCGCTGCTTGCTCACTGCTGGCTTCGGCAGCCTGCAGCTGGAACCAGCGGTCAGCACGGAACAGCGGCTGGCTCAGGTTGGCCTGGTACACCATACCGCTGCGCGAGCTGGTGTTGGCGGGCGAGTCAACCTGGGTGCGGGTGTCACTCAAATTGGCCCCGGCCGATAGGTTCGGCAGCAGGCCGGCGCGAGCCTGGGGCACGACTTCGCTGCGCGCTTGGTAGTCGGCACGGGCGGCGGCCAAGTCGGCATTGTTGGCGGCGGCTTCCTGGTAGACCGTAACCAGGTCAGTTTTGGTGGGCAGTGGGGTTTCTTCAGCCCATGCCATAGTGCTGGACGCGGCAGCCACTGCGAGCGCCAGGGAGAGTTTGCGCAACATTACGTTGATCCTGAATTTGGCGGTAATCGGCAAGGCTAAGGGGCTGTGCCTAGGGGGTCAAGGGCCTTAGTAGCGGCTGGAGTGTAGTTTGCAACAAGCTATGTTGCCTGGGTGCAACAATCCAGCGGTTCACGCCTGTGTCGTCACTATCCGACGTATGGGTCATACGTGTTTGGCTCGCGAGTTGGTTTTATTGGTGGGTGTTGTTTAGACTGGCTGGGTTCTTGTCGGGGTGCCCCAATTGCGGGGCTGAGATTGGCAGCTGCCAGATTCCGTTGAACCTGATCAGGTTAAGGCCTGCGTAGGGAACAAGATGTGCTGGCCCTTCCCTTGGCGAGCCTCTGGCACCGCCCTAGGTGCGCCTCACGCCGATTGTTTCTCTCAGGTTCGCTCCGACATATAGCCTTGGAGAGCCACCGATGAACACGCAACAAAATAATCTGAACCCGACGCTGAGTGAGTCAGCCCAGGTCGATCAGCAGTCGATACAACCCTTCCCGCGCTCGCAGAAAATTTATGTTGAGGGCTCGCGCCCA
The DNA here is from genome assembly GCA_017886405.1 of Pseudomonas sp. GTDB lineage: Bacteria > Pseudomonadota > Gammaproteobacteria > Pseudomonadales > Pseudomonadaceae > Aquipseudomonas. The sequence continues at coordinate 5,791 of JAGGNC010000209.1, forward strand.
GACATTCTGGTGCCGATGCGTGAAATCAACCTGGATATCACCCCCACTGACCTCGGTGGCGAGGTTAATGCGCCGGTGACGGTGTACGACACCTCGGGCCCCTATACCGACCCTAACGTCATCATCGATGTGCGCAAAGGCCTGGCCGATGTGCGTTCGCCGTGGATCGAGTCGCGCGGCGACACCGAGCGTCTGAGCGGCCTGAGCTCGAACTTTGGCCAGCAGCGCTTGGCCGATGCCGAGCTGACCAAGTTGCGTTTCGCCCACGTCAATAACCCGCGCCGCGCCAAGGCCGGGGCCAACGTTAGCCAGATGCACTACGCGCGCCAAGGCATCATCACTGCCGAGATGGAATACGTCGCCAGCCGCGAGAACATGAAGCTGGAAGTAGCGCGCGCTGCGGGTTTACTCGATCAGCAGCACGCCGGCCATAGTTTCGGCGCCAGCGTGCCGAAAATCATCACCCCGGAATTTGTCCGCGAAGAGATTGCCCGCGGTCGCGCGATCATCCCCGCCAACATCAACCACACCGAGCTGGAGCCGATGATCATCGGCCGTAACTTCCTGGTGAAGATCAACGGCAATATCGGCAACTCGGCGCTGGGTTCTTCCATTGAAGAGGAAGTGGCCAAGCTGACCTGGGGCATTCGCTGGGGTTCGGACACGGTCATGGACCTGTCCACCGGCAAGCACATTCATGAAACCCGCGAGTGGATTATCCGCAACTCGCCGGTGCCAATCGGTACGGTGCCGATTTATCAGGCTCTGGAAAAGGTCGACGGCGCCGCCGAAGAGCTGACCTGGGAGCTGTTCCGCGACACCCTGATCGAGCAGGCTGAGCAGGGCGTGGATTACTTCACCATTCACGCCGGGGTGTTGCTGCGTTATGTACCGATGACGGCCAAGCGCGTCACCGGCATCGTTTCGCGCGGTGGTTCGATCATGGCCAAGTGGTGCCTGGCGCACCATAAAGAGAACTTCCTCTACACCCATTTCGAAGACATCTGCGAAATCATGAAGGCCTACGACGTCAGCTTCTCGCTGGGTGATGGCCTGCGTCCGGGTTCGATTGCCGACGCCAACGACGAAGCCCAATTCGGCGAGCTGGAAACCCTCGGCGAGCTGACCAAAATCGCTTGGAAGCACGACGTGCAAACCATGATCGAAGGCCCCGGCCACGTGCCGATGCAGCTGATCAAAGAGAACATGGAGAAGCAGCTGGAGTGCTGCGACGAGGCGCCGTTCTACACCCTCGGCCCGCTGACTACGGACATTGCGCCAGGCTACGATCACATCACCAGCGGCATCGGTGCGGCGATGATTGGCTGGTTCGGTTGCGCCATGCTCTGCTACGTCACGCCCAAGGAACACCTGGGCTTGCCGAACAAGGATGACGTCAAGACCGGCATCATTACCTACAAGATCGCCGCCCACGCGGCGGACTTGGCCAAGGGCCATCCGGGCGCACAGATTCGCGACAATGCGCTCTCCAAGGCGCGGTTCGAATTCCGCTGGAATGACCAGTTCAACCTAGGCCTGGACCCGGACACCGCGCGCAGTTACCACGACGAAACCCTGCCGAAAGACTCGGGCAAGGTCGCGCATTTCTGCTCCATGTGCGGGCCGAAGTTCTGCTCGATGAAAATCACCCAGGAAGTGCGCGTCTACGCCGAAGAGCAGCGCATCGCTGCGTTGGACTTGGATAAGGTAGACGTTGAGCAGGGCATGCAAGCCAAGGCTGAAGAGTTCAAAGCCCAAGGTGGCGAGCTGTATCACAAGGTCTGAGATCAGCCGCTGAGGCGGGTTTTGCAGTGATAAAGAGGCGGGCCGAGAGGCCCGTTTTTTTGTAAGTGTGGAAAAGTTTTGGGTGTCCGGTGGATGGTTGTGAGTGGCTGGAAACGGCCAAAAGCAGCCAAAAGCAGCCGCTGGTGATAGAGTGTGGTCAGCCAAGAATCGCCCCAAGACGTGTCTAGCAACGTGGTGCGATTCACGATGCGAAAGAAGATACGGTTAGCGGACAACTGTTAAAAGTCCTGAACTTGCGGGGATGAACAGCCTGGCCCTGAATGCATGGACGTTGAAAGGATTGCCGATGCTCAAGCTCGAAGACATCAAAAAAGACGCACAAGTAAGTGGCATTCAGGCCAACGAAATCGTGCGTATCGTCACCGTTGAGCCTGTTGGCGACAACGCCATCACCGTCTATTTCGAGGACAGCTAGCGCTGTATCTGCAGCGAGTAATATCACGCAGCCTTCGGCTAGCACGCTAATGGATGACTCAATGGCTCAGCGCCCCCCCCTCCAGCGCTCAATGATGGTGCTGCCGGCGACAGTGCTACTGCTCGGTATAGGCCTCTCGGCCGCCGCTGCACTGTGGTTGGCCAGTGACATACAGGCTAAGGCTACAGCTGCGTTTGAGCGCGGCAGTGAGCGCTTATCCGCTGAGTTGCTACGGCGTTTCCAGCGGCCTATTTACGGCTTAAAGGGTGCCCGTGGCCTTTATGCCGCCAATGCTAGCGTCAATCGTGCCGAGTTCCGCGCCTATGTCGCGTCGCGGGACATGGAGCACGAGTTTCCGGGGGTGCGCGGTTTTGGCATGGTGCAGCGGGTGCCGCGGGCTGAGGTGCCGGCCTTTGTGGCTGCCGAGCGTGCCGATGGGGCTGCGCAGTTTACTATTCGCCAGCTTGACGACAAGCAGCGCGACGACCTGTACGTGGTCAAATTTGTCGAGCCACTGGCCCAAAATGCCTCTGTTGTTGGCTTGGATATTGGCTCCGAAGCGGTGCGGCGTGCCGGCCTGATACAGGCGGTGGACAGCGGTCAGCCGACGCTTAGCGGGGCCATTACCTTGCTGCAAGACGCCGGCAAAACCCCTGGCGTGCTGCTGTATGTACCTGTGTACGCCGAGGGTTTGGCCCTTTCGAGCGTGGCTGAGCGCCGTGCGGCGTTAATCGGCTTGGTCTATGCCCCCATCGTAATTGTCGAGCTGTTGCACGATATTGAGGAGGTTGCCGCCGGCAACCTTGATTTTGAACTGTTTGATGCAGTGGCCGCTACGCCGGCCGAGGCGTTAATATTTGCTGGCGATAAGCACCTGAGCACGGTGGCGGCAGGTGCTGATCCAATGGCTAAGCGCTTATTTCAGCGCACTATTAGCCTTGCGCTACCGGGCCGTGAGATGACCGCGCGGGTCAGCAGTACGCCAGTGTTTGAGGCCTCCATCGACCGCTCCTCACCCTGGGTGGTACTGCTGGGTGGCAGTTTGCTGAGTTTCTTTTTGGCGCTCTTGCTGCGTCAGCAGGCGGCTGGCTGTCT
>JAGGNC010000106.1 GCA_017886405.1 Pseudomonas sp.
CCGGGCAATACCAACACACCGGTGTTGGTTGGCACCGACAAGCGCCACAGCGGCCGCGGGTCGGCGAAGAAGCCCAGGCGCTGCTCGCGCAGGTCAACCCAGTAAGCACTTTCCAGCAACTCGCCGCCGAGGCGCTCGCGCGCGGCGGCTACCGAGCCTTCACCGCCTTCCAGGCGCAGGTGCAAGGCGCGGCCATCGTGACTGGCGGCGCTCAGTGGAATCGGTTGCTGGCCCCACTCGGCGAGTTTTTGCAGGGCCAAGGCGGCGTCCATTTCCAAGCGCAGGCTGATGCATTGACGTGGCTTGGGCAGGACTTTGAGCGATACCTCGGTGATCAGCCCAAGGCAGCCGAAGCTGCCGGCCAGCAGACGCGACAGGTCATAGCCGGCGACGTTCTTCATCACTTCGCCACCAAAGCGCAGGTGCTTACCCATGCCGGTGATCAAGCGAGTACCCAGCACCAAGTCGCGCACCGCACCAGACCATGGCCGACGCGGGCCCGACAGACCGGCAGCAACCATGCCGCCGAGGGTCGCGGCGCCGTCGAACTGCGCAGGCTCGCAGGTGAGCATTTGCCCGGCTTCGTCCAGCGCAGCGGCCAACTCAACCAGCGGCGTACCGGCACGAGCGGTGATCACCAGCTCGGTCGGGTCATAGCTGACGATGCCACGGTGGGCACGAATATCCAGCACCTCACCCTCAACCTTGCGACCCAGGAACGCCTTGCTGTTGCCACCCTGAATGCGCAGTGCAGTGGAGCTGTTGAGCGCGTGATTAACTTGTTCCAGCAGCGCCGCACTGGCGTCTGCGTCTTGGCGCATAACCATTAAAAACGCTCCAGTTCAGGGAACGGCAGCTTGCCGTGGTGCACGTGCATAGAACCGAATTCGGCACAACGGTGCAGAGTCGGAATGTTCTTACCGGGATTGAGCAGACCAACCGGATCGAAGGCCGCTTTAACCGCGTGGAACAGGGTCAGCTCGTCACTGTTGAACTGGGCACACATCTGGTTGATCTTCTCGCGGCCTACGCCATGTTCACCGGTGATGCTGCCACCGACCTTGACGCAGAGTTCGAGGATCCTGCCACCGAGGGACTCGGCACGCTCCAGCTCGCCAGGTTGGTTGGCATCAAACAGGATCAGAGGGTGCATATTGCCGTCGCCGGCGTGGAATACGTTGGCCACCCGCAGGCCGAATTCTTCGGACAGGTCGCTAATACCCTTGAGTACACCCGGTAGCTCACGACGGGGAATAGTCCCGTCCATGCAGTAATAATCCGGCGAAATACGCCCTACTGCGGGAAACGCATTTTTGCGCCCGGCCCAGAACTTGACGCGCTCGGCTTCATCACGCGCCAGACGCACTTCGGTGGCACCTGCCTGGGTGAGCACCGCCTCAACACGGGCGCACTCGTCATGCACGTCGGCTTCAACACCGTCCAGCTCGCACAGCAGGATGGCTTCGGCCTCAACCGGGTAGCCGGCGTGGATAAAATCTTCCGCGGCGCGAATCGCCAGGTTGTCCATCATCTCCAGACCGCCGGGGATGATGCCAGCCGCGATGATTTCACCCACTGCGCGCCCGGCTTTTTCTACCGAATCAAAACTGGCGAGCAGCACTTTCGCCACCTGTGGCTTGGGCAGCAGCTTGACCGTGACTTCGGTGATGATGCCGAGCATGCCTTCGGAACCAGTGAACAATGCCAGCAGGTCGAAGCCGGGTGAATCCAGGGCATGGCTGCCCAGGGTCATACGCTCACCTTCGACCGTAAGAATCTCTAGCTTGAGCAGGTTGTGCACGGTCAGGCCATATTTCAGGCAGTGCACGCCACCCGCGTTTTCCGCGACGTTACCGCCGATTGAACAGGCGATTTGCGAAGACGGGTCCGGTGCGTAATACAGGTCATGGGGTGCGGCGGCCTGGGAAATGGCCAGGTTGCGCACGCCGGGCTGGACCCGCGCGAAACGCCCCTCCGGATTGACCTCAAGGATGTGCTTGAAGCGCGCCATCACCAGCAACACGCCTTGCGTTAACGGCAAGGCACCGCCTGACAAGCCGGTGCCTGCGCCGCGCGCCACAACGGGCACCTTGCGCGCATAGCAAAGCTTGAGAAGCTGTTCGACTTGCTCAATGCGCTCGGGCAACACCACCAACATCGGCGTGGTGGTGTAGACAGAAAGCCCGTCACACTCATAGGGCTTGAGGTCTTCCTGGGTGTGCAGTACTTCCATATCCGGAAGCTGCTCACGCAATGCGGCCAGCAGGGCTGACTTATCAACCTTGGGCAACACCCCATCAACGCGCTCGTCGTAAAGAATACTCATGGCAGGCTTTCTCGCGTGACGTAAATCTTGTGTGCAGAACCGCTTGTGACAGCTTGGTCTGCTAATTGTGGGATACAGGTTTAAAGCCTTGCGCGACTGGCGTCTATCGCCAAATATACTGGTAGGACCAGTTTTTTTAGTACGCCACCACGCCGAGCATCGGCTGATGCCTTACAGATGCTGCAATAAACGCTTATATTTAGGGCTATACGATTGCCCGACAATAACTGGTCCTACCAGTAACTCGAGTACTGAACATGCCAGATAACAGCCCCGAAAAACGCCGCCAGGTCAGTGATGTGGTCGCCGAGCGGATCGAACGCTTGATCGTCGATGGCGTGCTCAAGATCGGCCAGGCGCTGCCTTCGGAACGCCGCCTGTGCGAGAAGCTGGGAATCTCGCGCTCGGCCCTGCGCGAAGGGCTCAAGGTGTTACGCGGTCGCGGCATCATTGAGACCGCCCAGGGTCGCGACTCGCGCGTGGCCACACTCAACGGCCCGCGCAATGCCAGCCCGATGATGCACCTGTTCAATTCGCAGCCGCGCACCCTCTTCGACCTACTCGAAGTGCGCGCCCTGCTGGAAGCCGAATCAGCGCGCCTGGCCGCGTTGCGCGGCACCGATGCGGATTTCGTGCTGCTGACCCGGCGCTACGAGGAAATGCTTGCGGCCCACAGCCAGGCGGTGCCCGTTGACCCGCGCGAACATGCACGCCTCGACCATGCCTTCCACCTGGCAATTTGCGAGGCCTCGCATAATCCGGTGCTGCTGCACACCCTGCAATCACTCACCGACTTGATGCTCAGCACGGTGTTTGCCTCGGTCAACAACCTGTATCACCGCCCCGTGCAGAAACGCCAGATTGACCGCCAGCACTCGCGCCTTTACCACGCGGTGATCGAACGCCTGCCGGAACAGGCCCAGCGCGCGGCGCGTGAACATATTCACGGCATCCGCGACAACCTCAAGGAAATTGAAGAGGAAGAACAGCGCCTGGTGCGGGCCACCATGCGCCTTGAGGGCTGGGCGTAGGGCCCGCGCTAGCTGAGGATTTCGATGCGCAGGCTATTGGTGCTGCCGGGCTGACCGAAAGGCTCGCCGGCGGTAATCACCACGGTGTCGCCAGTGCTCGCCAGCCCGGCAGCGCGGGCCGCTTCCAGTGCAGTGCGGGTGACGTCTTCGACCTTGTGCAGGCGCTCGTTGACCACTGAATACACGCCCCAGGCCACACTCAGGCGCCGGGCCGTATTGAGGCTCGGCGTCAGGCTTAGGATAGGCACGGCCGGGCGCTCGCGTGAGGCGCGCAGGCTGGAGGCGCCCGACTCGCTGTAATTGACCAACACCGCCACCGGCAGGATGGTGCTGATGCGGCGGATCGCGCAGCTAATCGCATCCGAGGCCGTGGCTTCGGCGTCTGGGCGGCCGACATCCAGCTGGGCCCGGAAATCTGGGCCGCTTTCCACCTGGCGGATGATCTTGCTCATCATCTGCACGGCTTCCTGTGGGTAATCACCGGAGGCGGTTTCCGCCGAGAGCATCAGCGCATCCGCGCCTTCGGCCACAGCGTTGGCCACGTCAGTGACCTCGGCGCGGGTCGGCGCCGGGGAGAAACGCATGGACTCGAGCATCTGCGTGGCCACCACCACTGGCTTACCCAGCTGGCGGCAGGTACGGATGATGTCCTTCTGGATGCGCGGTACGTTTTCCGCTGGCACCTCCACGCCCAAGTCACCGCGGGCGACCATGATCGCGTCACACAGTTTGGCGATGGCTTCGAGATGGGTCACCGCCGAGGGCTTTTCGATCTTGGCCATCAGCAAGGCCTTGCCCTGGATCAACTCACGAGCTTCGAGGATGTCTTCCGGACGCTGCACAAAGGACAGCGCCACCCAATCCACCCCCAGCTCCAGACCAAAGGTCAGGTCACGGCGGTCTTTCTCGGTCAGTGGGCTGAGCTGCAGCACGGCTTCTGGCACATTGACGCCTTTGCGGTCGGACAACTCGCCGCCAGCGATGACGCGGGTGTCGACGGCATCGCTGTGTTTGGCGGTGACTTCCAGGCGCAGGCGGCCATCGTCGAGCAACACGCTCATGCCGGGTTGCAGCGCATCGATGATTTCCGCATGCGGCAGGTTGACCCGCTGAGCGTTGCCCGGCGTGCTGTCCAGATCCAGGCGCAGACGCTGTCCGCGTTCCAGCATGACCTTGCCATCAGCAAACTTACCCACGCGCAGTTTCGGCCCTTGCAGGTCCATGAGGATGCCGATCGGCGTGTTCAGCTGTTTTTCGACCTCACGCACCCAGCGGTAACGCTCGGCGTGATCGGCGTGTTCACCGTGGCTGAAGTTGAGACGAAACAGGTTGGCACCGTTTTCCACCAATTGACGAATGTCATCGAGGGTTTTGATTGCAGGGCCGAGGGTGGCGAGGATTTTGACTTTTTTATCGGCGGTCATTGGGTAGCCCCTTCGAGAATCAGAATGGCGCGAAAATCGTTGACGTTGGTCCGCGTCGGCCCGGTGATGATCAACTGATCAAGGGCCGCGAAGTAGCCGTAGCCGTTATTGTTATCCAGCTCCACGCGGCTGCTCAGGCCCAGCGCAGCGGCGCGGGCATGGCTGTCGGGGGTCATGATCGCGCCGGCGTTGTCTTCCGAGCCGTCGATGCCATCGGTATCGCCCGCCAGCGCATAGACGCCCGGCAAGCCTTTGAGGCTGTCGGTCAGGCTCAGGAGAAACTCGGCATTACGCCCGCCGCGCCCCGTGCCGCGCACGGTCACGGTGGTTTCACCGCCGGAAATAATCACGCACGGCGGCTTGATCGGTTGGCCATGCAACACTACCTGCTTGGCAATCCCGGCGTGCACCTTGGCGACCTCGCGCGACTCGCCTTCCAGATCGCCGAGAATCAGCACCGGCAACCCCGCCGCGCGCGCAGTGGCCGCGGCGGCGTCCAGGGAATGCTGCGGTCGGGCAATCAGCTGGAAGTGGCTGCGCGCCAGCACCGGGTCACCGGGTTTGACGGTTTCCGACTGCGGACTGTGCAGCCAACTGCGGACGTTGGCCGGGATCTCGATCTGATAGCGGGCGAGGATCGCCAGCGCTTCGGCACTGGTGGTCGGGTCGCCTACGGTGGGGCCGGAGGCAATCACCGTGGCCTCATCACCCGGCACATCGGAAATCGCATAGGTGTAGACGCTGGCCGGCCAGCTGGCCTTGGCCAGACGCCCGCCCTTGATCGCAGAAAGGTGCTTGCGCACACAGTTCATCTCACCGATCGATGCGCCTGATTTAAGCAGGGCTTTGTTGATGGCTTGCTTGTCGCTCAGGGAGATACCCAGCGCCGGCAAGGCCAGCAGCGCGGAACCCCCGCCGGAGAGCAGGAAAATCACCCGGTCACTTTCGCTGAGGTTACTCACCAGCTCCAGCACGCGGCGGGCGACGCGCTCACCGGCGTCATCGGGTACGGGGTGCGCGGCTTCCACCACCTCGATTTTCTGGCAATCCGCGCCGTGCTCATAGCGGGTCACCACCAAACCGCTGACCTCGCCCTGCCACACGTGCTCAATCACCTCAGCCATGGCCGCTGCTGCCTTGCCAGCACCGATCACGATGACGCGGCCACTGTGATCGGTCGGCAGGTAATCGGCCAGCACCTGCCGGGGATGGGCGGCGTCAATGGCGCTGGTGAACAAGTCGCGGAGCAGGCGTTGCGGGTCAATGGGCATGGCACATTCTCTGAGCGGGAAGTCAACGTCGATTCTAGTGCGCAGGGCCTGGTAACAAGGGCCTGTGCACTAGAATCGACCCACCCGGCCGGCAGGCCGTGACACCGCCTGCCGGGCAGATCGAAAGGGTTATGGCATCTTCACCCTGCAGCGCTATCTAGTCGCCGCGGATAGTGAAGTTGGCCATATGTTCCAAGCCTTTAACCAGCGCCGAGTGGTCCCAGTTGCTGCCGCCAAGGGCTGCACACGTGCTGAACAGCTGTTGCGCGTTGGCCGTATTGGGCAAATTCAGGCCCAGCTCGCGGGCGCCCGCCAAGGCCAGGTTGAGGTCTTTCTGGTGCAGGCTAATGCGAAAACCCGGCGCGAAAGTGCCTTTGATCATGCGCTCACCGTGCACTTCGAGAATCTTCGAGCCGGCGAAGCCGCCCATCAGCGCGTCACGTACCTTGGCGGGGTCGGCACCGTTTTTTGCGGCAAACAACAGGGCTTCGGCGACCGCCTGAATATTTAGGGCGACAATGATCTGATTGGCCACCTTGGCGGTCTGACCATCACCACTGCCGCCGACATGGGTGATGTTTTTGCCCATGACCTGGAACAGCGGCAACGCCCGTTGGAAAGCCTGCTCGCTGCCGCCGACCATGATCGACAGGGTAGCGGCTTTAGCCCCTACTTCGCCGCCGGACACCGGCGCGTCGAGGTACTCGGCACCCAGCGCCTTGATCTTCTCGGCAAACTGCTTGGTCGCGGTGGGCGAGATCGAACTCATGTCGATCACCACTTTGCCGGGCGCCAAGCCCTGCGCCACGCCGTGTTCACGGAACAACACATCCTCAACCTGAGGGGTGTCGGGCACCATGACGATAATAAACTCAGCTTCCTGCGCCACGGCGTGCGGGTTCATCAGGGCGATAGCACCGGCGGCCACCAGATCGGTCGGGGCGGCAGCGTGGTGCTCGGAGAGGTAAATGCTGTGCCCTGCTTTTTGCAGGTTCTGCGCCATGGGCTTGCCCATGATGCCGGTGCCGATAAATCCAATTTTTGCCATGGGAAGATCCTCCGATTAGATGGCGTTATGCGCTTTCATCCAGCCAAGGCCGGCAGCGGTGGTGGTGGCGGGCTTGTATTCACAGCCCACCCAGCCCTGGTAACCAATGCGTCGAGGTGGGCGAACAGGAAGCGGTAGTTGATCTCGCCGGTGCCCGGTTCATGGCGCCCCGGGTTGTCGGCCAGCTGCACATGGTTGATCGCCGCCAGGTTGGCCTCGAGGGTACGCGCCAGGTCACCTTCCATGATTTGCATGTGATAAATGTCGTATTGCAGGTACAGGTTGCTGCTGGCGACCTGGGCGCAAATGGCCAGCGCCTGCGCGGTGGTGTTCAGGTAGAAGCCCGGAATGTCGCGGGTATTGATCATCTCCATCACCAGTTTGATGCCGGCGGCGTGCAGCGTGTCGGCGGCGTACTTCAGGTTGTCGACGAAGCACTGCTCAACGCTGGCGCGGTCATGGCCTTGCGGGCCAATGCCGGCCAGGCAGTTGACCTGCTTATTACCCAGCACCTGGGCATAGGCGATGGCCTGATCGACACCGGCGCGAAATTCCGCAACACGGTCCGGGTGGCACGCGATGCCGCGCTCACCCTTGGCCCAGTCACCGGCGGGCAAGTTGAACAGCACTTGCTCAAGCTGGTTAGCGTCCAGCTTGGCCTTGATCACCTCGGCCGCAACGTCATAGGGAAACAGGTATTCGACGCCCGTGAAGCCAGCGGCAGCGGCGGCGGCAAAACGCTCGAGAAAGTCCACCTCGGTGAACAACATGGACAGGTTGGCGGCAAAACGCGGCATGGGGCGCTCCTTAGTCGTTGGGTAGTTCGTCGGCTGGATATGGCGAGACACATCCAGGCGCGGTGGTTAGTCAAGTGGCATAACGCTGGTGGGCGCATCGGCACGGCTGACGGCCAGCGCCTCGAACTCGTTGATGGCATCAATCTCGGTGCCCATGGCGATATTGGTCACCCGCTCAAGGATCACTTCGATCACCACCGGCACTTGGAACTCGGCCATCCAGGCTTCGGCCTGTTCGATGGCCGGGCCCAACTCGGCCTGCGTGCGGACACGAATGGCCTTGCAGCCCAGCCCCTCGACCACGGTGATGTGATCGACGCCATACCCTTCGAGTTCGGTGGCGTTGATATTGTCGAAGGCCAGCTGTACGCAGTAATCCATGTCGAAGCCGCGTTGGCTCTGGCGAATCAGGCCAAGGTAGGCGTTATTCACCAAAATGTGCAGATAGGGCAGTTTGAACTGCGCCCCTACGGCTAACTCCTCGATCATAAACTGGAAGTCATAGTCGCCAGACAGCGCGACTATTTTGCGCTGAGGGTCAGCCACCCGCACGCCCAAGGCGGCAGGAATGGTCCAGCCCAACGGCCCGGCCTGGCCACAGTTGATCCAATTCCGTGGCTTGTAGACGTGCAGAAACTGCGCGCCGGCGATCTGTGACAGGCCGATGGTGCTGACGTAGCAAACATCCTTGCCGAACGCATTGTTCATGCACTGGTAGACGCGCTGCGGCTTCATCGGCACGTCGTCGAAGTTGGTCTTGCGCTGCATCGTGCTCTTGCGCTCGCGGCAATCGGCGGCCCAGGCGCTGCGATCCTTCAGCTTACCGGCGGCTTTCCACTCGCTGGCCACCTGAACAAACAGGGCCAGGGCAGCGCCAGCATCGGAGACGATGCCGAAGTCTGGCGAGAACACCCGGCCGATCTGCGTGGGCTCGATGTCCACGTGCACGAAGGTGCGATCCTTAGTGTAGACCTCCACCGAGCCGGTATGGCGGTTGGCCCAGCGGTTACCGATACCCAGCACGAAGTCCGAGGCGAGCATGGTCGCATTGCCATAGCGGTGGCTGGTCTGCAAACCGACCATGCCGGCCATCAGCGGGTGGTCGTCGGGGATACAGCCCCAGCCCATCAATGTTGGGATCACTGGCACGCCAACGATCTCGGCGAACTGTTGCAACAGGGCCTCGGCAGCGGCGTTGTAGATACCGCCGCCGGCCACGATCAGCGGACGCTCGGCCTGATTAAGCATCGCCATGGCCTTGTCGATCTGCGCGCGGGTGGCCGCCGGCTTATAGGGTTGCAGCGGTTGATAGGTGTCGACGTCGAATTCGATTTCGCCCATCTGCACGTCGAATGGCAGGTCGATCAGTACCGGCCCCGGGCGGCCCGAACGCATCACATGGAAGGCTTGCTGGAACACCCGCGGCACCAGCGCCGGCTCACGCACGGTGACCGCCCACTTGGTTACCGGCTTGGCGATCGACTCAATGTCCACCGCCTGGAAATCCTCCTTGTACAGACGCGCACGCGGTGCCTGACCGGTGATGCAGAGGATCGGAATGGAGTCACCAGAGGCTGAGTACAGACCGGTGATCATGTCAGTGCCGGCCGGGCCCGAGGTACCGATGCACACGCCGATATTGCCGGCTTTGGCGCGGGTATAACCTTCGGCCATGTGCGAGGCACCCTCGACGTGACGGGCGAGGATATGACGAATACTGCCGTCCGCTTTCAACGCGGAATACATCGGGTTAATGGCGGCGCCGGGCACGCCGAACACCACATCAATACCCTCTTTACGCATCACTGCCACTGCAGCGTCGATTGCTCTCATTCGCGCCATGCTCAGATCCTCCAGGCTTATTCGATATCTTTTGTATGTAGCCCAAGCATGCTCCTCGCGTGTTTATGGGGTAAATTGCAACATTGTTTACTTCTGTCGATACCAGGGGTACCGAATGGACCGTCATACCCTCTTGCACAGTTTTGTTCTGGTGGCCGACCAGGGCACCTTCGCGGCGGGGGCGCTGGCCGAGGGCGTGACCCCCGTGGTGATGGGCCGGCGCCTCGACGCCCTCGAACGCCACCTCGGGGTCAAACTCATGCACCGCTCGACCCGTGGTCTGTCGCTGACCGATTTGGGCGAGCAGTACCTGGAGCGCGCCCGTGGCCTGTTGCGCGACTTCGATGAGGCCGATGCGAGCATCACCCACGGCGGTCATTCGGTCAGCGGCCACCTGGTGGTCTCGGCGCCCGCCGCGTTTGGCCGCCGGCATATCGCCCCGCATGCGCCGGCTTTCCAGGCGCGTTATCCGGAGCTGAAGCTGTCATTCAACCTGACCGATAGCGTGGTTGACCTGGTGCGCCAGGGTTACGACATGGGCATCCGCATCGGCGAAGTCACCGACCCCAACTACGTGGCGATCAAGCTGTTTACCAATCGTCGTGTGGTCTGCGGTGCGCCCCGCTACTTTCAGCGCCATGCGGCGCCGCAAACCCTTGAGGACCTGGCGCAGCACAACTGCCTGGCGTTCAACCTGCAAGGCGGCCAGCAACGCGGCTGGACCTTCCTGCGCGATGGCAAGCAGGTGGCGATCAAGGTGTCGGGCAACCTGGACTGCAATGACGGCGAATTGCTGTTCAACTGGGTCAAGCAAGGCCTGGGCATCGGCTGGCGTTCGACCTGGGAAATCCAGGCTGAGCTCAAGCACGGGCAGCTGGTCACGGTGCTCGATGAGTTCGCCCTGCCCGCCTATGACATTCAGGCGGTGTACCCGCAACAGCGCTACCTGCCGATCAAGGTGCGGGTGTTTATCGACTACCTCAAAGCCATCTACAACCCCCCGGCTACTGGGAGCAGTCGCGCACGTAGGTCGGCCCGCGCCGCTGAAAAGCGCGGCCGGCCGCTGGATGCCCAGCGGGCATTTGTTACACTCGCGCCCCCACTAGTGCTGGCCTACAACCGTGCCCCACGCCGCCCCCGCTCAAGCGCCCCACTGGTTAACCGCCAGCCACCTACAACCAGCCCCAGCGGCAGGGGTGTACAGCTGGCTGTTCGTCAACCAGGACTCGCTCACCCAGCGCCTGATTGAGCTCTCCGCCCAGCAGTTCAGCGTCGCCCCCTTGAGCGAGGGCTGGCAGACCCTGCGTGGTGATGAATGCGCCGCGCTGAATGTCGCCGCAGGCAGCCAGGGCTGGGTCCGCGAAGTGTTCTTGCATGGCCAGCAGCAGCCGTGGGTGTTCGCCCGCAGCGTGGCCGCCCGCAGCGCGCTGGAGGATTCCGGCCTGGGCCTCGATCAGCTCGGCAGTCGCTCCCTCGGCGAGCTGCTGTTTAGCGACCGCGCCTTTGCCCGCGGCCCCTTAGAGGCCTGCCGCTACCCCGCCGCCTGGCTCCCCGCAGCCGTGCGCGCGGAAGATTTGTGGGCGCGCCGCTCCTGCTTCAGCCGCGGCGCGCTGGGGGTGCTGGTGACCGAGGTGTTCCTGCCGAACTTCTGGCAAGCGGCGGGCATCGAAGCCTAAATGCGGCGGGTGGATAACGCTTTTTTATCCCCACGCCAGATCGCCATGGTGAATCGATAAAGCATCATCCACCCTAGGTGCCCAGCACCCGTATAATCCGTGAACTCGCATGGAGACGCGCTCGATGTATACCCGCCTGCTGCACTCGCTCAACCGCCTGCACCCGCGCACGTGGGACTTTATTCAACTGATGCGCCTGGACAAGCCCATCGGCATTTACCTGCTGCTGTGGCCGACGCTGTGGGCGTTGTGGGTGGCGGCTGAGGGCGTACCGAGTGCGCGGAACCTGTTTATCTTCGTCGTCGGCGTGTTCTTGATGCGGGCCGCAGGCTGCGTGATCAACGATTACGCCGACCGTAACTTTGATGGGCGCGTGACCCGTACTAAGGCCCGCCCGTTGGCCAGCGGAAAAGTGCAGCCGCGCGAGGCGCTGGTTCTTTTCGCTGTGTTGGTGGCGCTGAGTTTTGTGCTGGTGCTGTTTACCAACGCCGCCACTGTCTGGCTATCATTCGGCGGCCTGGCCCTGGCCGCCTGCTACCCCTTTATGAAGCGCTTCACCTTCTACCCGCAGGTGGTGCTCGGCGCTGCGTTCTCCTGGGGCATGCCGATGGCCTTTACTGCCGAGACCGGCAACCTGCCACCTGAGGCCTGGCTGCTGTACATCGCCAACCTGCTGTGGACGGTGGCCTACGACACCTACTACGCCATGGCCGACCGTGAGGACGATCTGAAGATCGGCGTGCGCTCCACCGCCATTCTGTTTGGCGATGCCGACCGCCTGATCATCGTCGTCTTGCAGGGCCTGGCGCTGCTCTGCCTGTTGCTGGCTGCGGCGCGTTTCGACCTGGGCGTGTATTTTCACCTCGGGCTGCTGGCGGCAGCAGGCTGCTTTGCCTGGGAATACCACAACACCCGTAACCGCAAGCCGATGGCCTGCTTCAATGCCTTTTTGCATAACCACTGGGCCGGGTTGGCGATCTTTATTGGCCTGGTGCTCGACTACGCCTTGCGCGGGTAGGATGGGGCGCCTTCAGCTTTGCTGCCGCCCAGCTGTCATATCGCTGCAATAATTCCGTTATCTAATGCAATTCATTACAGCGCGATGACCCGAGGCTTGACCCATGGCTGGCAAGAACATCCTGATCGTCGATGACGAAGCACCGATCCGCGAAATGATCGCCGTAGCCCTGGAAATGGCCGGCTACGAGTGTCTGGAAGCGGAAAATACCCAGCAGGCTCACGCCATCATCATCGACCGCAAGCCCGATTTGATCCTGCTCGACTGGATGCTGCCCGGCACCAGCGGCATCGAACTGGCGCGCAGGCTCAAGCGCGATGAGCTGACCAGCGATATTCCGATCATCATGCTCACCGCCAAAGGCGAAGAAGACAATAAGATCCAGGGCCTCGAAGTCGGCGCCGATGACTACATCACTAAACCCTTCTCCCCGCGTGAACTGGTGGCGCGCCTGAAAGCCGTGCTGCGTCGCGCTGGGCCGGCCGACAGCGAAGGGCCAATCGAAGTCGGCGGTCTGCTGCTGGACCCGGTCAGCCACCGCGTCACCATTGACGGCAAACCCGCCGAGATGGGCCCCACCGAATACCGCTTGCTGCAATTCTTCATGACCCATCAAGAGCGCGCCTACACCCGCGGGCAGTTACTTGATCAGGTCTGGGGCAGCAACGTGTATGTCGAAGAACGCACCGTTGACGTGCATATCCGCCGTCTGCGTATGGCCCTCGGCGAGGTCTACGAGAATCGGGTGCAGACAGTGCGCGGTACCGGTTACCGTTTCTCCACCAAGAGCTAAGAGGCTGCCTACAAATTACTGCGCGCGGCCATGCTGCGTTGAAATCAGTCCGCGACACGGCGTCTCAACATGCTCATGTATAACTCGTACACTGCGCTTTTCGGTTAATTGCGCCTTGCTCGGCCATCGCTTGCTACTGTTGTAAACACCCGCTCAGAGCCGGGTTAGGACGGCCAGCAGCCCCACTAGCGCTCTGTATAAAGGATTGATTGGCGGATGAGGTTGAATTGAATCAAGACTTGCAAGGCCACTTGATACGTCACGCGTTGCTGTTGGCCAGTGCCTGCCTGCTACTGGGGCTGATCACCGGCGAATACGCCTGGGTCTTGGTAATCGGCCTGGCCGGCTACGTGGGCTGGCATTTGCAACAGCTGCGGCGTCTGCACAAATGGCTGCGCACCCGCCGGGGTGATGAACCACCACCCGATGGTTACGGCCTGTGGGGCGAAGTGTTCGACAGCATCCATCACCTGCTGCGCCGCGATCAGAAGGTTCGCGGTCGCCTGCAAGCGGTGATCGATCGCGTGCAGGAGTCCACGGCCGCATTGAAGGATGCCGTGATCATGCTCGATCGCGATGGCAACTTGGAGTGGTGGAACATCGCCGCCGAGAAACTGCTGGGCCTGAAAACCCCGCAGGACAGTGGCCAGCAGCTCACTCACCTGATGCGCGATCCACGCTTTATCGAATACTTCGAAAACCATAACTACAGCGAGCCATTGGAGCTGCCATCACCGGTCAACAACCGCCTGCGCCTGCAGTTCCATATCACTCAGTACGGTGACCGCGAGCACCTGATGCTGATTCGCGACATCACCCGGCTGTGCCAGCTGGAGCAGATGCGCAAGGATTTCGTCGCCAACGTATCCCACGAGCTGCGCACCCCGTTGACGGTGATCACCGGCTACCTGGAAACCCTGCTGGACAACGTCGAGGCCATTAATCCGCGCTGGCTGCGGGCCCTGCAGCAGATGCAGCAACAGGGCTGGCGCATGCAAAACCTGCTCAATGACCTGCTCTTGTTAGCCAAGCTGGAAGCCACCGACTATCCCTCCGATAATCAGCCAGTCGCAGTTGACCTACTGCTGCTGAGCATCCAAAACGATGCTCAAGCGCTGTCTGGCGAACGCCGCCACCGCATCACCCTGCAAGCCGATGCTCATCTGCGCCTAAAGGGTAGCGAGGCAGAGCTGCGCAGCGCCTTCTCCAACCTGGTGTTCAACGCGGTGAAGTACACCCCGGATGAAGGCGAAATCTGCGTGCGCTGGTGGGGGGATGAACAGGGCGCTCACCTCAGCGTGGAGGATACCGGCCTGGGCATCGAAGCCAAGCATCTACCGCGCTTGACCGAGCGCTTCTACCGGGTCGACTCCAGCCGCGCCAGCAATACCGGCGGCACGGGCCTGGGGCTGGCTATCGTCAAGCACGTACTGCTGCGCCACCGCGCGGACTTAAATATCGTCAGCAACCTGGGCAAAGGCAGCACCTTTACGTGCCACTTCCCGAACCTGCAGGTGGTGAGGCGCAGCCAGTAGCCGCAAGCTGCTTGCAAAACCGGCTGACAGCCCCCACCCTCTGGCATTCATCCACTATCCGAACCCTGTATGGACCCCGCCACGAGTCACGCCGCCACCAGCTACTTCGCCGATTTCGGCCTGCCTTTATTTGCGCTTTTCCTGGTCTTACTCAATGGCTTTTTCGTCGCCGCCGAGTTTTCCATCGTTAAGCTGCGCGCCACCACGGTCGATGCCTTGGCGAAAAAAAATGGCTGGCGCGGGCATATCCTGCGCACCGTGCATAACCAGCTCGACGCCTATCTCTCGGCCTGTCAGCTGGGTATCACCCTGGCGTCCCTGAGCCTCGGCTGGGTTGGCGCACCGGCCTTTGCTCACCTACTCGAACCGTTGTTGACTGCCATCGGCATGGCGTCACCAACCCTGGTGCATGGCATCGCCTTTTTTACGGCGTTCTTTATCATTTCCTACCTGCATATCGTGGTCGGCAGATTGGCGCCAAAATATTGGGCCATCCGTAACCCTGAGTTGCTGTCGCTGTGGACGGCCGCGCCGCTGTACCTGTTTTACTGGGCCATGTACCCGGCCATTTTTCTGCTCAACGCCAGCACTAACGTCATTTTGCGGGTGGCCGGCCAGGGCGAGCCCGGGCCACACCACGAGCACCATTACAACCGCGACGAACTTAAACTGATCCTGCACTCCAGCCGCGCCAGCGACTCAAGCGATCAAGACATGCGTGTACTGGCCTCGGCGGTGGAACTGGGTGAGTTGGAAGTGGTGGACTGGGCAAACTCCCGCGAGGATTTGGTGTCGCTGCCGCTGACTGCCGCCTTAGATGAAGTGTTCAGCATCTTCCGGCGGCACAAGTACAGCCGCTACCCAATCCACGATGACAACAGCGGCGAGTTTGTCGGTGTGCTGCATATCAAGGACCTGCTGCTGCACCTGTCCTTGCTGGAAATGCTGCCCTCCGCGCTGAAACTGGCTGACCTGATGCACCCAATTGAACGGGTCGGCCGGCATATGCCGCTGTCCCGCCTGCTGGAGCAGTTCCGCCTGGGCGGCTCGCACTTCGCCTTGGTCGAAGAGGCTGACGGCAAAGTCATCGGCTACCTGACCATGGAAGACGTGCTGGAAGCCCTGGTCGGTGATATTCAGGATGAGCACCGCAAGGCCGAACGCGGCATCCTCGCCTACCAGCCGGGCAAGCTACTGGTGCGCGGTGATACACCTCTAGCCAAGGTCGAGCGTCTGCTCGGCGTTGATCTCGATCACGTCGAAGCCGAAACCCTGGCCGGGCTGATCTATGAAACGCTCAAACGTATGCCTGAGGAAGAGGAAGTACTGGAGGTCGATGGCCTGCGCATCATCGTCAAAAAGATGAAAGGCCCGAAGGTCATTCTGGCCAAGGTGCTCAAACTGGATTGAATACCGGCAGGGCTGGATAGCATGGCGTTATCCAGCCCATGGTTAGCGTGGCTTAGCCCGGCACGCTGCGGGTCAGTTGCTCAAGCAATTCCAAGTCGGTGCTCATCCCCGACGTCTCGCGGATGCGCGCCAAGATCGTGCGCTTCAAGGCCAGAAACTCCGCTGACAGCTTCATGTCTTGATGGCGCTGCGCCGGCAGCGGCACCTCGTAGATGGTGTCGATACGGCCCGGCCGCGGCGCCATCAACACCACCCGCCCACCCAGATAGATCGCCTCTTCAACATCGTGGGTAACGAACAGAATGGTGCCGTTCTCCAGGCGATGCACGTGGCGAATCAGGTCGTGCATGACCTCGCGAGTCTGCGCATCCAGCGCGCCGAACGGCTCATCCATCAGCATCGTTTCTGGCTTGGGCATGAGCGCCCGGGCAATCGCCACGCGCTGTTGCATGCCGCCGGAAAGCTGGTTGGGGTAGGCGTCGGCAAAGGGCATCAGGCCCATCAAATTGAGCAGTGCATCGGCGCGGCCGCTGGCCACTTCAATATCGGCATCGTTGCGAACGGTGTCCGACACCACCTTAAGCTGGCGGCAGAACTTAATGTTCTCCATCACCGTCAGCCAGGGATACAAGCTGTAGTGCTGGAAGACCATGGCGCGGTCGATACCGGGGCCATTGATCTCGCGCGCATCGACCAGAATTTCCCCGGCACTGTGCTGCTCCAGCCCGCCGATGCTGCGCAACAGCGTGGATTTACCGCACCCCGAGGCGCCAACGAAGGTAATGAACTCATTGGCCCGAATATCCAGATTGATATCTTCCAGGGCCTGCACTTCGCAGCCCTGACCCTTGAACACTTTGCTGACCTGACGGATCTGAATTTTGGCGGCAGTCATGGCAGTTACCTCTTCAGCCAGGGAAAGGCGGCTCGGCCGAGCCAGCGGAATGCCTGATCAGTGAGCAGGCCGATGAGGCCAATCAGGATGATGCCGGCGAAAATCTTGTCGGTGTGCATATAGCGCTGGGCTTTGAGGATGGCGTAGCCAAGGCCCGAATTAGCCGCCACCAGCTCGGCCACCACCAGGTAAGTCCAGGCCCACCCGCAGGTGATGCGCAGGGTGTCGAGCAATGCTGGGCGCGCGGAGGGCAACACCACTAGCTTGACGATCTCGCTACGTGAGGCGCCCATGGTTTGCGCCGCCTCGATCTGCGTCATCGGCACACGACGCACGTCCTCAGCGACCATCAGCACCAGCTGGAAGAAGGTGCCGATAAAGATGATGAGGATCTTTGAGCCTTCATCGATACCAACCCACAGCATCACCAGCGGGATAAATGCCACCGCCGGCATGTAACGGATAAAGTCGGTGAGCGGTTCGAGAAACGCCTGCACCGGACGATAGGTGCCGATGTACAGGCCCAACGGCAAGGCGATCAGGGCCGAGGCGAGAAAGCCGGTCATCACCCGGTACACGCTGATGCCGATATCGGCCAGCAGGCCCTCCTCGCTCCACCAGCGGCCGAGGCGCGCCAGCACCGCTTCGGGGCTGGGCATAAACAGCGGGTTGGCCAGGCCGAGAGTCGTGTAGGTCCACCAAATTAACAACGGCGTCAGTAGCCCGGCAGCGGCTAAGCCCCAGATGGCAGTTCGCGGAAGCTCACCACGGATCACCCACCAACGCACGGGGTTAGGGCGAAGCGCTGGCGTGCGCTGAATCAAGGGTTGATGGGCGGTCATTGGCGACACTCCTGATACGTGGCGAGCAAAGGGGGTGGGCACACCTGCCAACCGCCCGCGGGTGGCTGGGCACCGAGACCGCATAGCGTTTCAGCGGCAAGCAGCTGGTCTGGCTGATCAGGGTCAAGACTGCTGGGCAGCAGGTGCTGACCGACCTGCGCCGGCAGCGTTGAGTAGTGAATTGTCCAAGGCTCCTGGCCACCGCCGTGGCTGCCGAAGGACAACTCGAACGCCAGCAGCTCGTCCGGCGCTGCGGCATTGCTCAGCAGCGCCGCAAGTGACTCCGCAGGCGCCAGCTCGGTGCTGCGCCCCGCTGCAAATAAAAAGTAATCGCCCGCCAACAACAGGCAGCCCTGACGCCCATCTGCTGCGTTTAGCCAGCTGCCCCAGTTGCGCCCGAGGGAGTCCGGCAAGCGCTCCCAAACTTCGTGATAACTGTCATCAAGCGCGTCTTCGATCAAGTAGTCGGCACGTTCAAAGTGCATGCAGCCAATGTCGAGCCGGCCTTTCGGCGGCTGAAAGTCGATGGCGCGATGCCACTGACACCGCTCACCGTTGACTTGCGTGACCCCGGCGAAGCCGGCCTGCATGGCTAATTCTTCCGGCGTTTGCGGTGCTGGGCGGGGAATGCGCAAATCGGCGAACAGGCGCTCGGTTTGCAGCCAGTAAACCCTGGTGCGGCTGTCGTATAGGCCATTTGGGGTGGTCAGCAAGGTACGCTGCCAGACGCCCAAGTAACTGCTCGGGACCGGGTTCATGAGTGGAACTCCGGAAATTGGCGCAGCGTCTGGAAAAACCCCATGTCATGGTTCGGCCACAGCTCGGCATCCGTTTCCTGCGCCAGTGCCTTGAGCTTGCGGATGCTGTCGATGGCCATGTTTTCGTTGCCTTGCCAGAGCGTACCCGGGGCGATTTCCTGATCGATGTTTTCGAGCAGATCGGCCGCGTCGCCCGCCAGAATCACCGGTTTACCCTGCGGCAGTTCGATCAGCAGCGACATATGCCCGGCGGTATGTCCGGGGGTGTTGATGGCGCGCACACCTGGCACCAGATCATATTCATCGGTCTGCAGCTTCCACTTGAAGTCACCGGCAAAATCGTCGGCGAAGTACGCATCATCCGCCTGGGCTTGCGCCGCTTGCAGCTCGGCGGTATGCACGTGCACGTCGGCGCCACAGACGTCACACAGGCCGCCGGCGTGGTCGAAATGCAGGTGGCTGAGAAACACCAGGTCAATATCCGCTGGGGTCAGGCCGAGGCGGGCAAAATGCGCCGGCAGGCGCTGCTCTTCACGCATGTTCGGCGCGCCCATGGGGAAGTCGCCGTACCAGCGATCGCGCAAGCTTGGATCGGCGATTTTGGCGTAATCGCAACCGACGTCATAGAGGATGCGGCCGTGTTTAGTTTCGATCAGGTAGGCAAGGATCGGCGCCTCGATCTGCACGCCATGGCCACGCTGCCAGGTGGAAATCGACTTGTCGTAGCGATGGGTCGCCGTCAGCAACGGCCAGAGCTTGGTTACCTGGGTCACGCTGCATCTCTCCATTCGGCGAGCAGACCTTGGCGGCTACATACCCGGCCAAACAGACCGCCTTCCACCGCCACCATGGCCAACGCGGCATCATGCAGCTCGGGGTAGGCCGAGCCACAGGCATCGCCGACCACGGTGCAGGCATAGCCTAGATCTACCGCGCTGCGCAGGGTCGAGGACACGCAGACTTCGGTGGTGACGCCGCAGATAATCAGTTCACGGATGCCGCGAGTACGCAGCAACAAGTCGAGATCGGTGTGGGCGAACGCGCTGTAGCCCGGTTTGTCGATGACCGGCTCACCGGGCAGCGCTTGCAGTTCGTCGATCAGGTCATGGCCATACTCACCGCGCACCAGCAGCTTGCCCAACGGGCCTTGATGGCCGATGGGCGCACCCGCATGTTCGGCACGCTGGCGCTTGGCTTCGGGCAAATCGCTGAGGTCGGGGCGGTGCCCTTCGCGGCTATGCAGCACCAGCAGACCCCGCGCCCGCGCGGCGCTAAGCAGTTGTTGAATGGCGGGGATCGGCGCACGCAGCAGGGCAATATCCAGCCCGGCCTGATCGGCATAACCGCCGGGCGCGCAAAAGTCGCGCTGCATATCGATCACCAGCAGCGCGCTGCTCACAGGGCGAATTCCTTGCGCACAGCGCTGGCAATCCCACCCGTAATATCTTCTGCCATACGCGCGCCCTTCGCCGCCGTTGAGCCTTTAGCTGAGGACAACACCCCAGACGGCGGCACCCACTCGGTGCGCGTGGGGTACATGTCATAGGGCGGGAAGTCGGCCGGAGCATCGTCGGGAATCAGGTCGATGCGCACCAGATTCGGCAGGTAATGCAGCATTAATGATGTCTCGATCACCGCCGCGTGCTCCAGGGCGAAACCGGGAAACCCGTCGGGAAACACATCCGCCAGGGTCTGCTCGGTGCAGAAATCCCAATGCTCCAGGCGCATCACTTCAAGCTTCGTCGTCGAGCCCAATTCGCGCATGGCCAGCTGAATACCTTCGGTGACGAACCACTGGTTCTCGTAGTGACCGTCGACCAGCACCAGCCGAGTTACACCGTGGCGAGCGAACTCGCGCACGGCGTCGCGCACCAGCGCAATCAGGGTCTGGCCATCGAGGCTAGTCGTGCCGCAGAAATGCTGACCGCCACCGCACTTAGGTTGCGACTTGTAACCATATGACAGGGCCGGCGCGACGAGTCCTGAAACCTGCGCGGCAACGTCCTCGCACAACGCAGTGGCCAGCAGGGCATCGGTCCCCAGCGGTAAGTGCGGGCCATGCTGCTCGGTGGCACCACAGGGCAGAAATACCACGGGGGCGTCTTCGCGCACTCGGCGCTCATATTCGACCCAGCTGAGCTGGTCCATGCGTACGGTCATTTTTTAGCCTCGCAAAATAAAGAGTTAGAGGGCGTTTCGCGGTACTCAGCAAGCAACGCGGCGATCAACACCAAAGCACCCCCCACCCACTCGCGCACACCTATTTCTCGCTCACCCAGCCACGCGGCAGTCAGCACGGCGACCAGCAGTTCGACCACCACCAGCACGGCGGCACGGCTGGCTTCGACATGGCTGAAGCCGAACTGCGCCGCGCTCATCGCCACCAGCCAGAACAACCCGAACAGGGCGATTAAGCCCCATACACCGGGCCCGACAGTGGGTGGCGTGATGTCCATCAGCAGGCAATACACGCCACTGAGCAGTGCCGTACCGATAAAGGCCACCACTGACTTGCTGGCCAGCGGCACTTGGTCCGCCGCACGGGTCGCCAGGTTGTTGCAGGCGAAGGCCAGACCGGCGGACAGTGCCAGCCAGTCGCTGCCGCTCAGGGTACTAAAGGTTTCACGGCTGACGCCCAACGTCAGGGCGATGCCGGACATGGCCAGCACCAGCGCCGTAATGCGCACCGGCGTCTGGCGCTCACCAAGCAACAGCCAGCCGCCGAGTAGCCCCCACACCGGCGCCAGATAAAACAGCAACATGGCGCGCACCACATCGCCCTCGGACAACGCACTGACCAATCCGGCCGTGGCCCAGCCGCCACAAAAACAGATCAGCAACAGCGAGCGACGCTGCGGCCACCAGGCGCGGCGCTGCAGCAGCAGCACCGGAATCGCCAGCACACAGAGCAGGCCGTAGGTGTAGAGCACCACCGACATGCCCGCCAGGCCCTGATTGGCCAAGTAAGCCAGCGGTATCCAGCCCAGCCCCCATAAACTGGCGCCAAGCAGCAGGATCACCTCGGGTTTTATCTTCAGCATTGACTTAACTCCCCATCCAGGCGCCACCATTGGCACCCAGCATCTGTCCATGAAAAAAACTGGCCTGGGGTGACACCAGAAACAGCACGGCGGCGGCAATTTCTTCCGGGCGACCGAGGCGGCCGGCGGGGATCGCCGTCTCGCGTGCGATCATCTCGGCGCTCATGCAATCGACGGAAACCATCGGCGTGTCCACCGGTCCAGGGGCCACGCCATTGATGCGAATAGCCGGAGCAAACTCTCTGGCCAGCGACTTGGTCAGGCCAATCACTCCAGCTTTGGCGGTGCAGTAAGCGGCATAGCGTTCACGCCCCAGCAGGCCAAGCTCGGAGGCAATGTTGACGATGCTGCCACTGCCCTGCTCTTGCATGTGCCTCAGGGCATGCCGGCAGCAGCGATAGACGCCACCGAGGTCGACGCCGAGCACCCGCGCCCAGTCCTCTTCGTCGGTGTCGATAAAGGCTTTTTCCAGAATGATGCCGGCGTTGTTGACCAGAATGTCCAGCGAGCCCGCCGCGACTATCTGCTCGAACATCGCCGCCACTTGTTCAGCAACCGCCACATCCGCGGCTAACGCAACAGCGCTGCCGCCTGCCGCTTCAATCTCCGCCACCAGTGCGCCGGCCGCTTCAGGCTGATGCAGGTGATTGATCCACACCCGCGCACCCGCAGCGGCCAACGCCAGGGCAATTGCCCGGCCGATGCCTTGCGTGGCACCTGTGACCAGCGCCGTCTGCCCGACCAAGGAGATGTTCAATGCATCACCTCGCCGTGACTGACCGACAGCGCCTGTCCGGTGATGGGCGCTGCCAAGGCGCTGCCGAGAAACAGGAAGGTGCCCGCCAAATCAGCCGGCATGAGCAACTCGGGCACCGCTTGGGCGGCCAGAATCAGCGCCAACTCATCGGCTTCACTGCGACCGCTGGCCTCGGCCATAACCCTAAGCGAGCGCATGGCCGCCTCGGTGCCGACCCAGCCGGGACACACGGCGTTCACCCGAATTTTGCGCGGGCCGAGCTCCCAGGCCAGCGAACGGGTCAGACCGATCACCGCATGTTTGCTGGCAACGTAGGCAGAAAAGCCCGCTACGCCTTTAAGGCCCCAGATCGAGGCTTGATTGATCACACTGCTACCGGCCGTGAGCTGATCTTGCAGCGCACGGGTCAGGCGCAACATGGACGCCACGTTGTTATCCAGCAGCGCCTGCCAGTGCGCATCGGCAGCACTGCCGGTGTCGCGAAGCGGGGTGGCGTACTCGACGCCAGCGTTGTTGATCAGCACAGCGATAGTCGTGCTGTCGCGGCTGGCGGCGAAGGCGGCTATTGCTTGGCTGTCAGCCAGATCGACTGCCGCGCCGCTGACCGGGCTAATCCCGGCCAGCTCATCCACCACCGCGGCCAGGGCCTCGGCATTGCGATCAAGCAGTTCCAGAGTTGCCCCCTGCTCAGCAAAGGCCCGCGCCAGGCCACGACCAATGCCACTGGCGGCACCGGTGAGGACCACGACTTTGCCTGCGTAATTGAGGTTCATGCCTTACACCGCCGTCAGAAAAGACACACCCACCGCGCCGTAGAAGCCATCGGCACGCCGCTCGCCGACCGGCTCAACTACACCGTAATCTTCAGCGGTAACCCGACGCATACGGTGCTGATGGAAGCTCTTGAACAACAGGTGCATAGGCAGCACTTGGCCATAGGTCTCGCCATACAGTTCCTGATGCAGCTTGCGCAGGCGATACCAAGGCGCCACCGGCTTTTCGTGATGCGCGTTGTGGTAGGCAAAGTTCAGCAGCAGCAGGTCCAACACCGGCCAGCGCACCGATACCACGTTGCTGTAGGTGTTCATCTGCTCGTACACGCGGTCGCGTTGCTTGTCGTTGGGGATCTTGCCGCCGTCTTCAAGCACCGCGAACGCGTCATAGGTGTGCTGGTAGGCATCGGTAAAGCGCAACACCGTGAGCATGATCGACCAGGCGACGAAGTACAGCAGCGCCGCCTTCAGCGACACCACTGCAACCAGGGTAAACAGCAACCCACGCACCAGCAGCGTAACGGCGACCTTGCGCCGGTTGGCACGGTGCTTTTCGTTGTCAGTAATAAACGGCAGCAAGATCACGTAGCAATGCATGATCAACTCGACCGCCGGCACATAGGCCCATTCGGCCGCCAGCACCACGCGCCGGAACCCGCTCGGGCAACGCTGATTAAGAAAGTCTTTAGTGTCGAAGGTGATCACGTCTGCGCGATCGACATGGTGACGCATGTGCTTTTTACGCAGGTCTTGGAAGCCCGCGTAGCAACTGCCACACAGCCAGCTTGCGACTTCGCCAGCGCGTTCGTTGTGGTTCGGTTTAGCAAAGATGGTGCCGTGGGCAAATTCGTGAATCAGGTAAGCCGCGATAATCATCGCGTGACCCAACAGCAGCGTGCCGGCGGCATTGAGCACGCCACTGTCGGCAAACAGCAAGGCAAAACCGAGGGTATAGCCACCGAGGGCATAGGCGATGGCCAAGTTATTGGCTAGGCGGCCATCGGCATAACGGTAGAGCTGAGTAGACATGATTGCCTCCGAATGGAGCATGGCGAACGACCTGAGCACGCGGTGAACAGCCACCGCATGCCGTGCTTATCAGGTGGAGGCACACAGCCTCCACCCGCGCACAAACCTTCGCGGCTTAAGGGGCCAAGGCTTCGACGAACTGGGTGTCGAAGGTGTTGGCAAAGTCCGGGATGACCGGGATCTGACCGTTGTCCTTTAGCAGCTGGCCAATGACCGCGCCGCTACCAAAAAACGAGGTCGTTTCACTGGAGGGGATGAAGTTCTTGGCCATCTCAGCCAACGGGATGTTGTACACGCCACCCATCTGCTCTTTGGCTTCCTCGGCAGACACACCGAGCACCTTGCCGATGATTACGGCAGCTTCATCCGGATTGCTGCTCATGTAGGCCATGCCATCCAGATAACCCTGCATCATCGCTTTGATCGCCACAGAACGCTTAGTGATCACGGCCTCGTCGAATACCAGCACGTCGGTGATCAACCCAGGCGCATCCTTGGAGGAATACACCACATGGAACTTCTCACCAGGCATGCCGAGAATCTGCGACACGTTGGGCTCATAGGTCACGCCGATCGGCAAGCTGCCTGAGGCCATGGCGCCGGGAATGCTTTCCGGGGTCATGTTAATTGGCTGGATGTCTTTCTCGGTCATGCCATTACTCTTAAGGGCATAGGCCAGCAGAAAGTCGGAAGGTGACAGCGGATTGAAACCAACCTTTTGGCCCCTGAAGCCAGCCACCGAGGTGATGGATTTATCCGCCACAATGGCATCGCCACCGTTGGAGAAGTCGATCGGCATGACCACTTTATGCTTCAGGCCCTTGGCCGCCGAACCGATGACTTGGTCATAGGTCAGCATGCCGCCATCCAGGGCACCACCGAGCATGGCCGAGGGAATCAAGGCAGGATCATTGAAGAACTGCAGCTGCACGCTAAGCCCGTAGGGCTTATACAGATCAAGGGCATCGGCGACATAGAACGGCGCATAACCGACCCACACCACGGTACCCACCTTTAGGGTTTCGGCGGCCTGGGTAACCAACGGAAACACACTGGTGGCGGCAGCCAGGCATGTGCCCAGCAGGGTCTTGCGCAAAGAAGTCAACTTGAAACTGGACAGTTGCATGGTCATGGCATCACTCCAACACAGTGGGGAAAAAGGCACGGGATGACATCGCGTCTCCCGGGCTTTTTCCCCGCCGTGTAGCCCTACTCCTTAAGGCCGGAAAACTCTCGGACCAGCCATCCACCTGCGTGGAGCGGAACCCTAGTTCGCCTCTGGTGCAGCTCCTGTGTGCCAAGCGTCATGAGGGTGGCGGGTCGGTTAGGCCGACGCGGTGTCTCATCCCGTTTGAAGTTGATTTTGCAAGTCCGGTGCCAGCCGTCCACTGGGCGGCCTAGGCCTTTTTAAAAGCCTTGCGAATTCAGTCAGTTAAGGAAAATACCTAACAGCAGCGGAAGAAGTCGCACAGCATCGAACGGTGAGTGTTGCACCAGTACGCAGCCCTGACGCTTGATTTCGGTGCAGTCGGCGCTTACTCGCCGCCCACGGCAAAGTTGGGCAGGCTGTTGACCGGCTGGGCGAAGTCGAAGGGAATCGATTCCAGCGCCAGGCCAACGTTACGCTGCACCACAAAGTGCAGGTGCGGGCCGGTGCTGTTGCCGGTATTGCCGGAACGCGCCAGCTTGCTACCGACGCCAACCCGGCTGCCCTCGCGCACGGCCACCGAGCCTTTCATCAGGTGCAGATACACACCCATGGTGCCGTCGTCATGCAGGATACGCACATAGTTGCCGGACGGGTTGTTGCCACGGCCACTCTGCTGGTTCTCAGTTTTCACTACGATGCCACTGCGCGCCGCGATAATCAGCGTGCCTTCGGGCATGGCGATATCCATGGCATAACGGCCTTTGGGGGTGAAATGGCTGTACTTGCCGTTAGCGCCCTGGGTCAGGCGGAATGGGCCACCACTCCAGGGCAGCGGATAATTTTTCTGGGTCGGCAGCAGACGAGGGTCACCCATGGCATAGCGCAGCTTGGGGGTGTAGCGCATAGGCTTGCTGGCATCGCGCGGAGCCAGGGTGGCCAGACGAATATGGCTGCGCGGCGGCAGCACCCAACTGATCGGCCCATCCGGCACACCCGTCACGTTGTCCGTGGCTTCGAGACGCAACTCAATCTGCACCGGGGCGTACAGATCATTGCGTACCAATAGGGTTTCACCGGCTTCGTGCTTTTTGGTTTCCAGCTTTACCTGGTTATCCAGGCGCTCGACCATGCGGTCGCGAAACACGAACACTTGCGCACCAGGCGCGGCCTGATCGGTATAGGTCACCACGCCGTGGGCATCGGTGTACTTATAAATAGTCAACGCCACTGCCTGACTGGCAAGGGCCAACAAACTGCAGAGAAGTATCAGACGCCCTAGCATAACGACTCGGATTTTATGATTTGCCTATGCGGTTCAAAGAGACTAACAGCCGATGGGCGTCTACGCGACCTGACACGCCAGGGTTGTGCGCCATCTCCCATGTACCCGCAGCGCTGGACCTGCTTAGCGCCATTGTTTAACGCCGCAGGGCCGACACGCAACAGATCGTAAAACAGGCGCTTAGGCGCCCGGACTGAAGTGTTTTTGCACAGTACCCCGGGCGATCAGGCGCGAGAGGTAATCGAGCTTCTGCGGGTCGCTGTCGACGAACCTGAAGGTCAGCTGCAGCCACTCACTGTCCGGCTTTGGCTCGAATGCCGCCACGGCATGCAGGTAACCATTGAGGCGGGCGGTTTCCGCCGCTTCGCCCTGTTCCAGATCGAGCACCGCGCTTTCCAGCACCTGCGGCAGCACCTCGCTGCGTTTGACCACCAACAGGGCTTCTTTAAGACTCAGCGCTTTGATCACGCAGCTCATGGTGCCGCCGGGCAAGCGTAACTGCCCCTGACCTCGACCACTGTTCGGATTAGGGGCAGCGGATTTACTGGCTGTTGGTTTGGCGAAGCCGGAAGCCGCTTGCACTGCAGGTGTCGCTGCGGGTTTGACCCCATCAGCCTTACCACCCGTTAGCGCGGATAGGGAATCATTGGCAAAGGCACCTGTGCTGAGCATCTTCGGCGGCGCACTGGCGGCCAGCGCTTGTAACTTGCCCGCACGACTTAGGGCCTTTTTCACTTTGGTGATCAGTTGCTCACTGGAGAACGGCTTGCCGATAAAGTCAGAAACACCGGCCTGAATGGCCTGCACCACGTTGTCTTTATCGCCACGACTAGTGACCATGATAAAGGGCGTGATCTTGTGTGCATCCTGCTCACGGCACCAGCTGAGCAGTTCCAGCCCGGACATTTCCGGCATTTCCCAATCGCAGAGAATCAGGTCTACCGGTTGGCGGGTCAGCATCTGCAAGGCTTTGCGCCCATTGACGGCTTCCTCGATCTGAATGCCGGGGAAATGATCACGTAAACTTTTCTTCACCAGATCGCGAATAAAAGTTGCGTCGTCCACTACCAGCACACTGACTTTGCTCATCGGCCACTCCCTTTGTAAGGGCCTTAGCATAGTCACGGCTGCTGGATAAAGGCCAACTGAAATACATCAGGCGTTGCGCTCACATGGGTTTTGGCCATTCGGGCGCACCAACACCACCCCCAGTGGCCGGCCTATCAGTTGCCCTTGTTAGTACCCTGCACTTCTTCCTGCATGCGGGTCAGGCCGATGTGCTTCACGTCTGTACCGCGTACCAGGTAGATCACCAGCTCGGCAATATTGCGCGCATGATCGCCAATACGCTCAAGCGAACGCAGGGCCCAGATGACGTTGAGTACGCGCGAGATCGAGCGCGGGTCTTCCATCATATAAGTCACCAACTCGCGCAGGGCGGTTTTGTATTCCCGGTCGACAATTTTGTCGTACTGCGCCACGGACAATGCCAAGTCGGCATCGAAGCGGGCAAAGGCATCGAGAGCGTCCTGAACCATCTTGCGCACCTGGTCGCCGATATGGCGGACCTCGACATAGCCACGCGGCGCTTCACCCTCTTCACACAGCAGGATGGCGCGCTTGGCGATTTTGGTTGCCTCATCGCCGATGCGCTCCAAGTCAATCACCGACTTGGAAATGCTGATGATTAAACGCAGGTCGGTCGCCGCCGGCTGACGACGGGCCAGAATGCGCACGCACTCCTCGTCGATATTGCGTTCCATCTGGTTGATCTGGTCGTCGACCTCGCGCACCTGCTGCGCCAAACCCGAGTCGGCCTCGATCAATGCGGTGACCGCGTCGTTGACCTGCTTCTCGACCAAGCCGCCCATGGCCAGAAGATGGCTGCGCACTTCCTCCAGCTCGGCGTTGAACTGCTGGGAAATATGCTGGGTAAGGTTTTCTTTGTTGATCATGGTCGAGCCCTTGCGAAACTGGATGATAGTCCTATCGAAGTGTTAGCCGGCCTTTGGCAAAGCGTGCTGAGCTAGGAGGCGGCGCGCAGACAGTACAAACACGTACGGCAAGCGCCGCCGACAAGGCGCAGCGCTGTTTGCCATAGCCGATCAGCCGTAGCGACCGGTGATGTAGTCCTCAGTCTGCTGCTTCGCCGGATTGGT
>JAGGNC010000328.1 GCA_017886405.1 Pseudomonas sp.
GGCCGAGGTGCTGGGCGCGCGCGATATTTTTATCGGCGTGAATGCGGTGGATTACTCGGGTTACCCGGACTGCAGGCCGGAATTTATCGAGGCCTTTGAGCGCATGGCCAATTTGGCCACCAAGGCTGGCGTAGAGGGGATGGGCTTTCGCATACAGGCTCCGCTGCAAACTATGAGCAAGGCTGAAATAGCTCAGGAAGGTGCTCGGCTTGGGGTTGATTACGCGCTGACCGTTTCCTGTTACCAGGCAGACGAGCAGGGCCGTGCGTGCAGAAAATGTGACAGCTGCCGTCTGCGCGCCGCTGGCTTTGCAAGCGCTGGGCTGGCAGACCCTACACGTTATTTCTAGAAATTTTTCGCTTAGTGTTGAATTTCTGAATTAAATCAGTATCATGCGAATCGCGTCGGGTCGTTAGCTCAGTTGGTAGAGCAGTTGGCTTTTAACCAATTGGTCGTAGGTTCGAATCCCACACGACCCACCATATTTCCTTCCTCGGAAGGGTTAAGAAAGCCTGAAAATTCTGATAAGAGGAATTTTTGGGCTTTTTTGTATCCGTAACGTTTACCTTCACCACCCTAGTGTGGTTATTGACCGCCTGCTTTCGCGCCAAACGGGCGGGTATACTCAAGTCCCGCGCTGATAGACCTTCACAGGGCCTGATGACATGACGCAGATTTCCGAACGCCTGCTGGTGCAAGCCCACCTTGATGCCAAGCAACTTAAGCCGCTGACGCCTGAGCAAGAGGCGTTTTACCGTGCTGAAATCACTGCAGAGTTGAAAAAGCAAAATGCCGTGCTGGTGGCACACTATTACTGCGATCCGGTTTTGCAGGCGCTGGCAGAAGAGACCGGCGGCTGTGTTTCCGACTCGCTGGAAATGGCCCGTTTTGGCAATGCTCACCCCGCGCAGACGGTGCTGGTGGCGGGCGTCAAATTCATGGGCGAAACAGCGAAGATTCTCAACCCGGAAAAACGCGTGCTGATGCCGACCCTGGAGGCGACTTGCTCGCTCGATCTGGGTTGCCCGGTGGACGAGTTTGCGGCGTTTTGCGATCAGCATCCGCAGCGCACCGTTGTGGTGTATGCCAACACCTCGGCGGCGGTGAAGGCGCGGGCTGATTGGGTGGTGACCTCCAGCTGTGCGGTGGAAATTGTCGAGCACCTGATGGATAACGGCGAACGCATTATCTGGGCGCCGGATCAGCATCTGGGTCGGTATATTCAAAATAAAACCGGCGCCGACATGTTGCTGTGGGACGGTGCCTGTATCGTCCATGAAGAGTTCAAGGCCAAGCTGCTGGAAGACATGATGGCGCTGTACCCGGATGCAGCCGTCCTGGTACACCCTGAGTCGCCGACAGCAGTGATTGATTTGGCAGATGCAGTGGGCTCGACCAGCCAATTGATTGCTGCCGCACAAACCCTGCCGAACAAGATGTTTATCGTTGCCACCGACGCCGGCATCTTCTACAAGATGCAGCAGCTGTGCCCGGATAAAGAGTTTATTGCCGCGCCGACTGCCGGTAACGGCGCCGCCTGTCGCAGCTGTGCGCATTGCCCGTGGATGGCGATGAATACTCTGCAACGCACGCTTCAGTGCCTGCGCGAGGGGAGCAATGAGGTGTTTGTCGACCCCGCGCTGATCCCTAAAGCGATCAAGCCGCTCAAGCGCATGCTCGACTTTACCCATGCGGCGCGGCTCATGCTAAGCGGCAACGCCTAAGCAATTAGCATAAAAAGCCCGGCATTTGCCGGGCTTTTGCTGTTCAGCGCAGCATCTGTTCGATGATGCGTTGCTCTTCTATCAGTTCACGCTGTCTGGCATCGATGCGTGATGCCAGCTGAAAATTGTTGCTAGCTCGGCGTTTGGCGTAGTCGAGCTGTTCCAGGGCTTGCGTGTAGTCGCCGACCAGGGCGAAAAATTCACCACGAGCCTGATGCAGGCCGACAGTGTTGCCACTCAGACCGCGTACTTCCGCCACTTGATACCAGACGTCTGGGTCCTTGCCACGGCTTTTCAGCATCTCGTCGAGGGCGCGCTCTGCCGCTTGGGTGCGTACCTGTTTCATCAGCAGGTCGATATGCGCCTGATTGACCGGGTAATTATTCGGGTAGAGGGTGAGCAGCCGAGTAACGCGGCTTTGTGCGTCATCCAGGCGACTGGCTGCCATATCGAGTTCAATCTGCGCCAAGTTGTAGTTCACATCGTTAGGCGCGCTGAGAAGCAGGGGTTGTAAGGCTTCGCGTGCCTTCTTGTATTGACCACTTTTGATCTGCGCAATGGCCAGGCCGTAGCGGGCGGCCTCCAGCTTTGGGTTTTCGTCGAGCATGCTGCGAAAGCGCTTAGCGGCTATCCCGGGGGTTTCTTCGTAGATTAACTGAACCCGAGCACGCATCAGCTGGTAGCGCACGCTGTCGGTAATGCCTGCGGTGTTGTATTGCTCGGCGCGGTTACGGGTGTCGGCGATGCGCGACTCAGACACAGGGTGAGTGAGGAGGAACTCCGGCGGCTTGCGATCATAGCGATACTGGCGCATTAGGCGTTCGAACATGCTGGGCATGGCGCGTGGATCGTAGCCCGCTTTTTCCAGATTGACCAAGCCGATCCGGTCGGCTTCCTCCTCGTTCTGTCGGGAGAAGCGTCGTTGCTCCTGCATGGCGGCAGCCTGGGTCGAAGCGATTGCAGCGATACCCAAGTCGCCAGCTCCCGCAGCGGCGGCGATGATGCCCGCCAGCAGGCCGGCCATCACCGGAATCTGCATGCGTTGCTGAGCTTCCAGGCCCCGAGCGAAGTGGCGTTGCGACAAGTGCGCCAGTTCGTGGGCCATGACCGAGGCGTATTCGGCTTCGGTCTGGGCATACAAAAACAGGCCGCCATTGACCCCGATAATGCCGCCGGGTGCGGCGAAGGCGTTGATCTGCGGGCTATTGAGCAGAACGAACTCCAGGCGACGGTCCAGCAGTTGGCTGGTTTCGCTCAAGCGGTACACGCTGGTCTCT
The DNA here is from genome assembly GCA_017886405.1 of Pseudomonas sp. Lineage (GTDB taxonomy): Bacteria > Pseudomonadota > Gammaproteobacteria > Pseudomonadales > Pseudomonadaceae > Aquipseudomonas. Next base: position 3,002 of record JAGGNC010000328.1, read on the forward strand.
ACGAAGTCCTTGAGTTGTGGGTCGTCAAGCTGGCTGACCTGGCCGCGCACCAGGCTCAGCCAGGCGCGGCCGAGTTGGTGTTCTTGCTGGGGTGTAACGATGGCAGAACTGGAATCGCCAAGGGAGGGCAGGTCACTGGCCATGCTGGGGGCTGATAGCAGGCAGACGAGCGTTAACAGGGTAGGGCGCAGAAGGCTCATGCACAAAGCTCGTGTCGAACAAAGACGTTACTGTAGCTGCCTGGCGGCGGTGCTGGCCAGAGTTGTGCGGCCTTGGTTATCCTTGCGGCCCTGTTGGAGTAGATAAATGACTGATATGCAATGGCGCGCCGAAGACTTCGACGCGCAAGTGGATGCGTGCGGCCTCAATTGTCCGTTGCCTTTGCTCAAGGCCAAACTTGAGCTCAATCGCCTGGCCAGTGGCGCAGTGCTCAAAGTTGCGGCTACCGATGCCGGCTCGCAGCGCGATTTTCGTGCCTTCGCGAGCCTTGCCGGGCATAGTCTGTTGCGCGAAGAGGTTGATGACGGCGTATACCGCTATTGGCTGCGCAAGGCTTAGTGGCCTGATGCGGTCAACACTGATTATGCGGCGGCACAAATAGTGTGTTGCCTAGGTAAGGAGTAACAATGTTCAAGGTGTTTCAGGATTGGTTGCATCGCTATTTCTCCGACGAGCAGGCGGTGGTGCTGGCATTGCTGCTGATCGTCGGTTTTGCCGTCATTCTGACCCTGGGCGGCATGCTGGCCCCGGTGTTGACCGGTATGGTACTGGCGTTTCTGATGCAGGGAATGGTGAATGCTTTTGAACGCATGCGTCTGCCGCAAGTGGTGGCGGTGTGGCTGGTGTTCACCCTGTTCATCAGCATGCTGGCCCTGTTTATGCTGGTTCTGATGCCGCTCCTGTGGCAGCAGCTGAGTACTCTATTTAATGAGCTGCCGCGCATGCTGGGCGAGTGGCAGTCGCTGTTTCTGTTATTGCCAGAGCGCTATCCGACGCTGATCACCGATGCTCAGGTGCTGCAGCTGATTGAGGCGGTACGGGGTGAGGTGGGCAAGTTCGGCCAGTGGGCACTGTCGTTTTCCCTGTCCAGCTTGCCGATGCTGGTCAGCATCATGATCTACCTGGTACTGATGCCAATTCTGGTGTTCTTTTTTCTCAAGGATCGGGAGCTGATCGGTGCATGGTTTCGCGGTTACCTGCCGCGTGAGCGGGCGCTGATCACCCGGGTGGCGGAGGAGATGAACAAGCAGATAGCCAACTACATCCGCGGCAAGGTCATCGAGATCATCATCTGTGGCGTGGTCACCTATATTGCCTTTGTCTATTTAGGGCTCAACTACGCGGCGCTGCTGGCCTTATTTGTCGGCCTGTCAGTGGTGGTGCCGTATATCGGCGCAGTGGTGGTGACGGTGCCGGTAGCGTTGATCGGCCTGTTTCAGTGGGGCTTCGGTGACCAGTTCATCTACTTGATGGTGGTTTACGGAATCATTCAGGCGCTGGATGGTAATGTCCTGGTCCCGCTGCTGTTCTCCGAAGCGGTCAATTTGCACCCGGTGGCGATCATCTGCGCGGTACTGCTGTTCGGCGGCATGTGGGGGTTTTGGGGCGTGTTTTTCGCCATCCCGCTGGCGACCTTGTTTAAGGCCGTGATCGATGCCTGGCCACGCAGCGAGCCGGTCGTGGCGCAGTAATATGCGGGCATAAAAAAACCGGTCCATGGACCGGTTTTTTTATGGTGAAGCCTCAGGCCTTTTGCAGCGCCTGGGCTGCCGCCAGAACGGCCTCAACATGGCCAGGTACTTTCACGCCACGCCATTCCTGGCGCAGTACACCGTCTTTGTCGATGAGAAAGGTGCTGCGGTCGACGCCTAAGTATTCCTTGCCGTAGAGCTTCTTCAACTTGATCACGTCGAACAGCTGGCAGACCGCTTCATCCTTGTCGGATATCAGCTCGAAGGGAAATTCCTGTTTGCTTTTGAAGTTTTCGTGGGACTTCAAACTGTCGCGCGACACGCCAAAAATCAGGGTATTGGCTGCCTGAAACGCCGGGTACTGATCGCGAAAACCCTGGCCCTCGGTGGTGCAGCCGGGCGTGTTGTCCTTCGGGTAGAAGTAGATCACTACCTGCTGGCCCTTGAGTGCGCACAGTTTGACCGTCTGGCCGCTGGTGGCCTCAGCCTGGAAATCTGCAACCGGGGTGTCGAGTGCTACGGCCATAACGTGCTCCTTATGGGTTCTGTGGGCGCCAGGGTTCAATCAGCGCGTCCAAGTTCAAGGCGTCGGCAAAGTCGAGGAACTGATCGCGCAACCAGCTAATCTGCGTGCCGGCCGGCAGGGTCACGGTCAATGTGGTGTTGAGCATGGTGCCGCCGGTTTGTGGAGCCAGGTAGGTGTCGCAGGTGAGGTTTTCCAGCTCGACGTTATGGTCAATAAAGAACTGGCACAGTTCATTAAGAATGTCCGGGCGATAGGCCGAGCTGACATACGCTACATAAGGCAGCGCTTGCGGGCGACTTTCCGATGCGGAGCTGCGAATCACGTTAACCGAAAAACTGTGTTTCTTCGCCAGCGCCGGCAGCAGCGTCTCTAAACGCGCCAATGCATCCCAGCTGCCAGATATCTGCAATACCAGCGCGCTGAACTCGCCATGCCGGCTCAGGCGGGTGCTGACCACGGCGCAGCGGTTCTCGTGACTGGTACGGCAGAGCACATTGGTCAGCTCCATGGCATTGGGGCCAAGGGCGCTGATAAGCAGGAATTGTTCGCGAACTAGGGGGGTGGACATGCAGCCTTCCTAAACGATAAGCGGTCGGCCTGCATACACAGCGCCGATCAAAGCAGGAAGGGTAGCGAAAAGCACCGCTCAGGGGAATGCCGGTGGAGCTGGCCGGTGAGGAATGTGTCAGGTTTGCTGAATAAAGCCGGCTTATCGGCAGCGGTCGATAAAACGGCATCAGTACCCTTGGTACTTCGCTTGTGCAAGCCAGGTGGCACCAGTACCATTACGCTCTCTTTTTCCGGCAGGAGCGGTTGCATGATTGCGGGCAGTATGGTCGCACTGGTTACGCCCATGGATGCACAAGGTGATCTTGATTGGGACAGCTTGAGCAAACTGGTGGATTTCCACCTGCAAGAGGGCACCAACGCCATCGTCGCGGTCGGCACCACGGGTGAGTCCTGCACGCTTGATGTAGGCGAACACATTGAAGTGATCCGCCGGGTGGTCGATCAGGTGGCTGGGCGTATCCCGGTAATCGCCGGTACCGGTGGCAACTCCACCCGTGAGTCGGTCGAGTTGACCCGCGCCGCTAAAGACGTTGGCGCCGATGCCTGTCTGCTGGTGACCCCTTACTACAACAAGCCGACTCAGGAAGGGTTGTACCTGCACTTCCGCCACATTGCCGAGTCGGTTGCCATTCCGCAGATTCTTTACAACGTGCCGGGCCGAACGGTCTGCGACATGCTGCCGGAAACCGTTGAACGTCTGGCCAAGATCGGCAACATCATTGGGATTAAGGAAGCCACCGGCGACCTGCGGCGCGGCAAAGAAGTGCTGGACCGTGTCAGCAAGGATTTTCTGGTCTATTCCGGCGATGATGCCACCGCCGTCGAGCTGATGCTGATGGGCGGTAAGGGCAATATCTCGGTCACCGCCAACGTCGCCCCGCGTGCCATGAGCGATTTGTGCGCTGCCGCCATGAGCGGTGAAACCGCCATTGCCCGTGCCATCAACGATCGCCTGATGCCACTGCACAAAGCGTTGTTTATCGAATCCAACCCGATTCCAGTGAAATGGGCTCTGCATGAAATGGGTTTAATGCCGGACGGTATCCGTCTGCCGCTGACCTGGCTGAGCCCACGTTGTCATGACCCGCTGCGTCAGGCCCTGCGCCAGACCGGCGTATTGGTTTAATTGAGGAAGTATTACGCATGAAGCGACTCACCGGACTCTCTGCATTAGCCCTGATCATTGCCTCTACCAGCGGCTGTGGCTGGGTCTATGGCGAAAACGGCTATTTCCGTGACCGTGGCAGTGATTACCTCGAAGCCCGTCAGACCGCCATGATGCAAATCCCGCCAAATGTTGATGCCAGGCGTATTGATCCACTGCTGCCCGTGCCGCAGCAGGTAGCAACCACCACGGATACCGGTGAATTTATCGTGCCGCGTCCTCAAGGCCTTTCTGTAGCCGCCGATGCCAGCGAATTCAGCCTGCAAAAGAGCGGCGAATCGCGCTGGCTTGTGGCGCAGCGTGTACCGGCCGAAGTGTGGCCAGTGGCGATGCAATTCTTTGCCGATAATGGTTTCAAGATTACTGAACAGCGTCCGCAAACCGGTGAGTTCAGCACCGCCTGGCAGCGTTTTGATGCCCTGTCTGATGCCATGGCGCGTCGTCTGTCTGGCGTGGCAGTGGATACTGAAACCCGCGCACGGGTGCGTATCGAGCCCGGCGTACAGCGCAATACCAGTGAAATCTTCGTGGTCAGCGTCGAGCGTCCAGCCGGCAGCAGCGCAGACGTCGCCTTCACCAACCGCAGCAGCAATCCAAGCCTGGATGCAGCCCTGCTGGATGAAATGCTCGTCACCCTGGCGCGCAGCGCTGAACAAGGCGGCTCGGTCTCCCTGCTCGCAGCCCGCGACTTTGATGCGCCTAACCGCGTCAGCCTGTCCGAAGATGGCAACGGTAACCCGGTGATGAGCCTGGGCGCTGATTTCGACCGTGCCTGGTCCAGTGTCGGCCGCTCTTTGGAAATGTCCGATGTGCGTATTGACGACATCAACCGCAGCCTGGGTGTGTATTACATCAACTTGGCTGAGCGCGCCCAGAAGCCTGAAGATGAGCCTGGCTTCTTCGGCAAAGTGTTTGGCAGCGGACCCAGCAAGGAAGAGATCGACGCCCGTGCCGAGCGCTATCAGGTACGCCTGACAACTGTTGGTGACAGCGTGCAGGTCACCGTGGAAAAAGACCTCAACACCAATGCTCCGTCCGATGTCGCGCGCAAGGTGCTTGACCTGATCCAGGAAAACCTTGGCTGACAGCAGGTAACTGCTGCGCTCGCACTACCAATAGGCGAAACCAGGCGGGTTTCGCCTGTTTTTTTACCAAAAGCGGAAATGCCGACATGAGCACAGCCCCCACCCTGAGCCTGAAGAAAATCTATTCGGGCAAAGTTCGTGATCTTTACGAGATCGACGACAAACGCATGCTGATGGTCGCTACCGACCGCCTTTCGGCATTCGACGTCATCCTTAATGAGCCCATTCCGGAAAAGGGCAAGATCCTTACGGCTATCTCCAATTTCTGGTTCGACAAGCTGGCGCACCTGGTGCCCAACCACTTCACCGGCGACAAGGTCGAGGACATCGTCCCAGCCGCTGAATTGCCGCTGGTGGAAGGCCGCGCAGTGGTAGCCAAGCGGCTTAAACCAGTCGCCGTGGAAGCCATCGTGCGTGGCTATATCGTTGGCTCCGGCTGGAAGGAATACCAGAAGAGCGGCACCGTGTGCGGCATCCAGCTGCCCGCGGGGCTCAAGGAAGCGGCCAAGCTGCCGCAGCCGATTTTCACGCCATCAACCAAGGCCGCCGTGGGTGATCACGACGAGAACATCTCCTTCGCCCAGTGCGAAGCGATCATCGGTGCCGAATTGGCCGCCAAGGTCCGTGACACTGCTATTACCTTGTACAGCGCAGCAGTCGAATACGCCGCCACACGTGGCATCATCATCGCCGACACCAAATTTGAATTTGGTCTGGACGAAGACGGCACCCTGACCCTCATGGACGAAGCCCTGACGCCCGACTCCAGCCGCTTCTGGCCGGCCGACAGCTACGCAGAAGGCAGCAACCCACCGAGCTTCGACAAGCAATTCGTGCGCGACTGGCTGGAGTCCACCGGCTGGAACAAAGAGCCGCCGGCTCCGGCAGTACCTGCCGACGTCGCGCAGAAAACCGCCGATAAATACCGCGAAGCCCTGACGCGACTGACTGTTTAACGCGGTTGCGATGCGGCGGTAAGCAAGGCAAAGGGGCGCTTCGGTACTCCTTTTATCGGCGATTGCTTATGCCCCTGCTGCCTAAACTT
>JAGGNC010000183.1 GCA_017886405.1 Pseudomonas sp.
GTGCAGGCCGGTAGCAGCAGGTTCTGGCTAAAGGGTGGGTCGAGAAACACCAGGTCGAACGGCACCGCTGCAGGGTTTTGCAGGTAGAGCAGGGCATCGGTCTGTTGCAGCTGGCCGTTGTCGCAGTTCAGGGTTTGCAGATGGCCGCGCAAGCTGCTGATGGCGGCTGGGTTGAGGTCCAGCGCCAAGGCACTGCCAGCACCACGGGACAGGGCTTCGAGAAGCAGCGCGCCGCTGCCGGCGAACAGGTCGAGCACTTTGGCCCCTTCGACATAAGGCGCCAGCCAGTTGAACAGGGTTTCCCGCACCCGGTTTGGCGTCGGGCGCAGGCCTGCCGCCATGGGGAAGTTGAATTGGCGTGAGCGCCATTGCCCGCCGATGATCCGTAGCTGGCCATCGCCAGTATGGGCGGGGTTGGCTTTCGCCGGCTTGGGTCGCTTGCTCATTAATGCTCCGGGACGCCAGAAGGTTGTTCGGCGGCGCGGTCGGTGGGTGGCGGTAATTCTTTTTGCGCCACCGTCGGGCCAGCGGTGACGATCACCAGAGCATTAGGGTTCAAGTGCTTGGCCATGGCGGCTTTGACCTGCTCGACGCTGAGTGCCTGCACATCGCGCATAAAATCTTCCAGGTAGCTCAGCGGCAGGTCATAGAAACCCATGGAGCCGAGTTGGCCGACGATGGCCGCGTTGCTGGCGGTGGTCAGCGGGAAGCTGCCGGCCAGTTCGCGCTTGGCATTGTTCAGCTCATCGGCAGTCGGGCCATTGGCGATAAAGTCGGCCAGCATGCCTTTGACCAGTTGCAGGGTGCCGTCGCTGAGTTCGGCGCGGGTTTGCAGGCTGATCATAAACGGGCCGCGCGCCTGCATGGCGCTGAAGCCGGAGTAGACGCCGTAGGTCAGGCCGCGCTTCTCGCGCACCTCGGTCATCAGGCGGGTACCGAAGCCACCGCCGCCGAATACCTGATTACCCAGGTAAAGCGCGGCGTAATCCGGATCACGACGGTCGATGCCAAGCTGGGCGATCATCAGGTGGGTTTGATTCGAGGGGAACTCGATATGTTGCAGGCCTGCTTTCGGCTCTTCCGGCTGGGCAATGCGTGGCAGTGCCGGGCCTTTAGGTAGCGCCGCAGACACCTCATTGGCCAAGGCTTCAGCGTCGCTGCGCGACAGGTCGCCGACCAGGGCGATGATCGCGTTATTGGCCGTGTAGGCTTTGGCGTGGAAGGCTTGCAGCTGTTCACGACTGATCGCCGGAATCGACTCGGCATTGCCATCGCTGGGGTGCGCGTAAGGATGCGTGCCGTATAGCTGCTCGAACAGCGCCAGCCCGGCCAGCTTGCCGGGGTTTTGCTTCTGGTATTCGAAGCCGGCCAGCAATTGGTTCTTGATTCGCGCCAAGGAATCTTCGGGCAAGGTCGGCTGACCGAGCACCTGATTGAACAGTTGCATTGCGGGCTCGCGCTTATCTGCGGCGCTCAGGCTGCGCAGGCTGGCGATGGCCATGTCGCGAAACGCGCCGTTAGCGAAGTTGGCGCCGAGATCTTCGAAGCCGGCGGCAATTGCACCGACATCCTTGCCCGGTATGCCTTCGTTAAGCATGGCGTTGGTCAGCATGGCCAAGCCAGGGATGCCCTCGTCATGACTGCTGCCGGCGGCAAAAGTAAGTTGCAGGTCGAACATTGGCAGTTCGCGGGCTTCGACGAACAACACCTTGGCGCCTTCGGCGGTTTGCCAGGTTTGGATGTTCAGGTCGCGGCGGCTGGGCGCCTGATCGCCGAGGGCGGCCAGGGATTCGATGCTGTTCGACTCGGCGACCGGCGCGGGTGTTTGACTGCTATCCGGGCGGTTGATCAGCAGGGCCAGCAACGCCAGCAGTATCAGTAGCGCCAGGCCGAGTAGACCGTAGCGCAGGCCATTGCGCTCACTCATTGCGCTTCTCCTCAGGCAGAACATAGGCGACGCTCAGGCGGTCGCGGGTAAAGAAGGTGCTGGCGGCTTGTTGAATGTCCGCTGGGGTGACGGCTTCCAGTTCGGCCAGTTCTTGGTCGATCAGCTTCCACGACAGGCCGACGGTTTCCAGTTTACCGATGGCGGTGGCTTGGCTGGTGATCGAGTCGCGCTCGTAAACCAGCCCGGCGATGACTTGCGCGCGAACGCGGGCCAGCTCCTCGGCGCTCGGTGGGTTGCTCTGCAGGTCGCGCAGTTCGCGCCACAGGCCAGCTTCCACTTGCTCCAAGGTTTTGCCGGTCTGCACGTTGGGCGTGGCAGAAAGAATAAACAGGCTGTCGCCACGGGCGTAACCGTCGTACCAGGCCGAGGCCCCAGACACCAATTCCTCGCCACGCTCCAAGCGTGTGGGCAGGCGGGCGCTGTAGCCGCCGTCGAGCAGGGCGGCGGCCAGGCGCAGGGCCTGCACCTGGCGCGGTTGCTCGGCGGTGGCCAGGCCCGGCACGTTGAAGCCCATCATTAAGCTCGGCAGCTGCGTTTTCAGGTGCAGGGTGATGCGCCGCTCACCGGGTGCAGCCAATTCCATGGGAATTTTCGCGGCAGGTACGTTGCGCCTGGGGATGGCGCCGAAATAACGTTCGACAAGAATCTTCACTTCGGTTGCGCTGACGTCACCGACCACCACCAGGGTGGCGTTATTCGGCGCGTACCAGGCTTCATACCAGGCCCGTAGATCCTCGACGGTCATGCGTTCGAGATCAGCCATCCAGCCGATGGTGGGCGTGTGATAACCGCTGGCGGGGTAGGCCATGGCCTTGAAACGCTCGTAGGCCAGGCTCGACGGTTTGTCGTCAGTGCGCAGGCGGCGCTCCTCCTTGATTACCTCAATTTCCTTGGCGAATTCGTCCGCCGGCAGCGCAAGGCTAGCCAGGCGGTCGGCTTCCAGCTCCAGGGCGATGGCCAGGCGGTCACGCGCCAGCACTTGGTAATAGGCGGTGTAATCGTCGCTGGTGAAGGCATTTTCCTCGGCGCCCAGCTCGCGCAGGATGCGTGAGGCTTCGCCGGGGCCGAGCTTGCGGCTACCCTTGAACATCATGTGTTCGAGGGCATGGGACAGGCCGGTCTGGCCTGGCGTCTCGTAACTGGAGCCAACCTTGTACCAAAGTTGGGAAACCACCACGGGGGCGCGGTGATCCTCGCGCACAATGACTTTGAGGCCATTGTCCAAGCTGAATTCGTGGGTCGGTTGTGGCGCAGCGGCAAAGGCCAGTAAGGGTGTAAGAAGCGCGCCAGCCAGGAGGCAGGCTGCACTGCGGAGAATAATCTTCATTAGTTTTCGACCTGTCGAACGGGCCCGCTTGGTCTTAGCGTCGGCGGGCGCGGAGGTGCTAGGATACGCATCCGTTTTACTGGCGACCACGCCTGTTAAGGCCTCTGATTGTTACTGCGTGCATTCTTCAGCTTTTTAATGTTGCGTGACTAATGCGTTCAGAGCCTTTTGACCCGCGCGTCGCTCCTTTGAGATAGCCGTCTCCATGCTTGGTTCCAACGACGACAAAAATACCCCCGCTGCGAGTCCTTCGTCTGCCGCTGAGAAACCTGCGGAGAAGAAAGACCTGTTTGGCTGGCTGCGCAAAAAGCCGCAAACGCCTGCTGATCAGGCGCCGAAAACGGGTCCCGTCCCTGATCAGCCTGCTGCTCCGGCTGCCCCCGAGGTCCTTGCGCCCGCCCCTGCTGAGCCGGTAAGCGAAGCCGCCGCGCCTGAGGTAAAAGCGTTCGACCCGCCAGCGCTTGAGTCGCAGTCTGCTCCGATTGCTCCGATTGAGCGCACTGCTTCTGCTCAAGCATCCGCGCCGCCCGAGCCTGGCGCTCTGGCGCAGCCTGTGCAGCGCTCGTCACGCTTTCGCATCAATGCCGGCAGCGAAGTGCTGCATGCTCATGTTGACCTGCCGCCGCCGCCCGAGCCGGTTGTGCTGCCGCCTGCTATCCAGCTGCCGGCCGTTGAGACACCGCGCGCCGAGGAGCCCCTTGCGGTCTTCCTTGATCGCCTCAAGCAAGGTCTGTCGAAAACCAGTGCCAGCCTCGGCGAAGGCATGGCCAGCCTTTTTCTTGGCAAGAAGGCCATCGACGATGATCTCCTTGAAGAAATCGAAACGCGTCTGCTGACCGCCGACGTGGGTGTCGACGCCACCAGTGCAATCATCCAGAGCCTGACGCAAAAGGTCGCGCGCAAGCAGCTGACCGACAGCGGCGCGCTGTTCAAGGCCCTTCAGGGTGAGTTGACTGCGCTGCTCAAGCCAGTCGAGCAGCCGCTGAAGATCGATACCAGCAAGCAGCCTTATGTAATTTTGGTCGTTGGGGTGAACGGTGCGGGCAAGACCACTACCATCGGCAAACTGGCGAAAAAACTCCAGCAGGATGGCAAGAAGGTCATGCTAGCCGCCGGTGACACCTTTCGCGCCGCGGCCGTCGAGCAACTGCAGGTGTGGGGCGAGCGCAACCAGATTGCGGTGATTGCCCAGCACACCGGCGCCGACTCTGCTTCGGTGATCTTCGATGCCGTGCAGGCGGCCAAGTCGCGGGGCATGGATGTGCTGATCGCAGACACTGCCGGGCGGCTGCACACCAAAGACAACCTGATGGAAGAGTTGAAGAAAGTCCGCCGGGTGATCGGTAAGCTTGACGATACGGCGCCGCACGAAGTGTTGCTGGTGCTGGACGCCGGCACCGGGCAGAACGCGATCAATCAAACCAAGCAATTCAACCAGACTGTTAGTTTGACTGGTCTAGTCTTGACCAAGTTGGACGGCACTGCCAAAGGTGGGGTGATCTTCGCGCTGGCCAAGCAGTTTGCCTTGCCAATTCGCTATATCGGCGTTGGCGAGGGCATCGATGACCTGCGTACCTTTGAGGCCGAAGCTTTCGTTCAGGCCCTGTTCGCGGAGAAATAGGATGATCAAATTCGAGCAGGTCGGTAAACGCTACCCCAACGGTCACGTCGGGCTGCACGAGCTGAGCTTCCATGTGCGCCGTGGCGAGTTCCTCTTCGTCACCGGCCATTCCGGGGCCGGCAAGAGCACCTTGCTGCGCCTGCTGCTGGCGATGGAGCGGCCGAGCAGTGGCAAGCTGCTGCTGGCCGGACAGGATCTGTCCCAAATCACCAATGCGCAAATTCCCTTTCTGCGTCGACAGATTGGCGTGGTGTTTCAGAACCATCAGCTGCTCTTTGACCGTAGTGTGTTCGATAACGTGGCGTTGCCACTGCAGATTCTCGGCCTGTCCAAGGACGAGATCGGTACCCGCGTACGCACCGCGCTGGAGCGAGTGTCCCTGGCCGACAAGGCCGATCAGTCCCCTGGCGACCTCTCCACTGGTCAGCAGCAGCGGGTCGGCATCGCTCGCGCTGTCGTGCACCGTCCAGCCCTGTTGCTGGCGGATGAGCCCACCGGTAACCTCGACCCGCGTTTGGCCGCTGAGATCATGGGCGTGTTTGAAGACATTAACCGTCTGGGTACCACCGTGTTGATCGCCAGCCACGATTTGGCGCTGATTGCACGGATGCGCCACCGCATGCTGACCCTGCAGCGCGGCCGCTTGATTGGTGATGGGGAGGTTTTCGTATGAGTGCCACACGCATGCCACCCCCGCAGCCGGCGCAACGCGTTGGTGCCGCGCCGAAGAAATCGGAATCGCCCACGCCGGGCGACGACGGCCCGAGCTTCGCCAATCAACTGCATGCCTGGCTGGAAAGCCATCGCGCCAGCCTGATCGACAGTCTGCGCCGGCTGGCCAGGCAGCCAATTGGCAGCTTCTTTACCTGCCTGGTGATGGCTGTAGCCCTGAGCCTGCCCATGGGGTTGGCGCTGCTGCTGGATAACGTCGAGCGCCTCGGTGTGTCCTGGCAACGCGCAGCGCAAATCTCGTTGTTTCTGCAGATCGACGCCACTGATGCGCAAGGCCAAACGTTGCGTGAGCAAATCGCCAAAATGGATGATGTCGCTGAGGCTGAGTGGATCAGCCGTGAGCAGGCCCTGAGCGAGTTTCAGCAGCAGTCTGGCTTGGGTGAAGCGCTGAAAGAACTGCCGGATAATCCATTGCCCGGCGTGATCGTGGTAACCCCGCAGGAGGTCGATAAGGTCGCCCTGGAAGCGCTACGCCTGCGCCTGGCCGAGTTACCGCGTGTGCAGCAAGCGCAGCTTGATCTGCTCTGGGTGGAGCGCCTGAGCGCCATGCTTAAGCTGGGTGAACGCTTCGTTTTTGGCCTGACCTTGCTGCTGGTGATGGCGCTGCTGTTGGTGATTGGCAATACCATTCGCCTGCATATCGAGAACCGCCGCACCGAGATCGAGGTGATCAAGCTGGTGGGTGGCACCGACAGCTATGTGCGTCGGCCCTTCCTCTATATGGGCACGCTTTATGGCGTGGGGGCTGGGCTGCTGGCCTGGCTGCTGCTGGCCTATGGCCTCGGCTGGCTGAATGACGCCGTGGTGCGCTTGGCAGGTTTGTACGGCAGTGACTTTGCGTTGGATGGCGTGCCGATGGCCGATGGTCTATCCCTGCTGCTCGGCGCGGTGCTGTTGGGCTATATTGGCGCCTGGCTGGCAGTCGCAAGGCACTTGAGCGAATTGGCCCCAAGATAGTAAGTTATTGTTTTTATTGATGTTGACTATGTGTAAGGGAACTTGTAAGAGCGTATAAAGTCCCATTGAGCAGTGCTAGACTGCTGCACGATTCGTAAGTCGGAGGATTCAAATGTCCACTTCTTTGCAACCTGTTCATGCGCTGGTTCCGGGTGCCAACCTAGAAGCCTACGTGCATGCGGTAAACGGCATCCCGCTGTTGACCCCCGAGCAGGAGCGTGAGCTGGCGGAAAGTCTTTTCTACAAACAAGACCTCGAAGCCGCCCGGCAGATGGTTCTGGCTCACCTGCGTTTTGTGGTGCATATCGCCCGTAGCTACTCCGGTTATGGCTTGCCCCAGGCCGACCTAATCCAGGAGGGCAACGTCGGCCTAATGAAGGCGGTCAAGCGCTTCAATCCGGAAATGGGTGTGCGTCTGGTGTCGTTCGCCGTGCACTGGATTCGTGCCGAAATCCACGAGTTCATCCTGCGCAACTGGCGCATCGTCAAAGTTGCCACCACCAAGGCGCAGCGCAAGCTGTTCTTCAACCTGCGCAGCCAGAAGAAGCGTCTGGCCTGGCTGAACAACGACGAAGTGCATGCCGTGGCCGAGAGCCTGGGCGTTGAGCCGCGTGAAGTGCGTGAGATGGAAAGCCGCTTGACCGGCCATGACATGGCCTTCGATCCTGCCGCCGAGGCGGACGACGACAGCGCCTTCAAGTCGCCGGCTAACTACCTAGAAGACCATCGCTACGACCCGGCGCGTCAGTTGGAAGACTCCGACTGGAGTGACAGTTCAAGCGCCAACCTGCACGTGGCCCTCGAAGGGCTTGATGAGCGCAGCCGTGACATCCTCTACCAGCGCTGGCTGGCCGAGGAGAAAGCCACGCTGCATGACCTGGCCGCCAAGTACAACGTGTCAGCTGAGCGCATCCGTCAGCTAGAAAAGAACGCGATGAACAAGCTCAAGGGCTCAATCGCCGCGTAAATAGCGCCACTGTCAGAAGCCGCACCCAGGTGCGGCTTTTTTCTGCCCAAGGAAAACCCCGATGAAATTGCCACCCATACGCCTGCAGCACTGGTTGATCTTTGCCCTGGTTACCGCCATGTTCTTTGCTTGGGGCGCGTGGCTGATGCGTCCGCAGCCCGCCGCGCAACCCCTGCCTTGGCTGGCCCAATGGCAAGCGGACGTGTTAACGCCGCTGGCCGATGATCGTCTTAGTCTGGTGCGCCTGCGTGATGCCCTGGAGGGCGAGCTATGGCTGCAGCCCAACCTAGAGGGTGCGCGCCTGCTCTATCGCGGCGAGCTGCAAGATAGCGAGGGCAATTGGTCACTGGAGGCGGAAATCAGCCTTGATAAAGCCGAACATGAAAGCTTACTGGCGGCGGCCGGGCTAAAGCCGACGGACAAAGAACAGCCTCTCGGTAGCCAATTGCTGCTGCCGTTGGCCAGTCATCCAATCATCGCCTTGACCTTGTTAGCGCCAGAACCCTTGGATGCCGCGCGGCTAGCTGCCAGCATCGGCCAACCGCGCCTGACCTTGGAGTTGGCCGAGGGGCAGGCCTGGGTGTATCCCGAACTGGGCATGACCGCGCACTTAAAGGACGATCAGCTCTACTTCCTCTACGCCGTGCCGCGCCATCTGCTTAAACAGCGCTGATCCCTCAGCACCAATACTGTGGCCCTCGTTTTTCGCGCATACGGAGGATGGGTGACGTGCAATGATCCCCATCACGTTCTCAGGTGGCCAGGGTGTCTAGCCTATAGCCGCATGGGTATCGCGGCGTTTAACCCATCCTCCTGGCTTTAGGTGCGCCAGCTCGAGGGTCAGCGCCTGGATTTTTAGCGCATCAAACTTGGCTTGGGTGGGTAATTTATCGGCGCTTATGACTTCAGCTTGCGGGTCAGCTTGCAGTTGGAAAGCAGCCGCCACGACGACTTCCTGCTGAGCGCAGTCGAGGTTTAAAACGGTCAATTCGGCGGTTAAATCCAGCGGTGGCTTTTAACAAAATCCCGCTGCGTAATTGCACTGACTTGACCATCCAATTGCATTCCACCTGACCAAGCATTCGCGGTCGTTGCGACCATCCAGGGACATGCGGCTTGAACGGCCGCAATCGACCCAGAGCGAACGTTGAGGGGCAAATCAGTTCCCCTTATTACTGCTCTAAACGCGGTTTATCCGACTGGCGAAAGCAATGCGCCAGTCCTCGCAGCGGCCTGCATCGCGCATTTCATAGAGGCTAATGGCGGACTCGAGGTCCAAACTGAATCCATCCTCACGGTCTTCTGCGAGCGCCGTCAATCGCATCGAATACCAAGCCGTTACGCCACCCGGAGGGGCTGTAGCGAATTTTGGAAACTCCGGGTCGCCACTACCGTCGCT
>JAGGNC010000285.1 GCA_017886405.1 Pseudomonas sp.
TCGGCGGCCTGATCGTCATCGACTTCATCGACATGACCCCGGCGAAGAATCAGCGCGCCGTGGAAGAAAAGGTTCGCGAAAGCCTCGAAGCTGACCGCGCCCGCGTTCAAGTTGGCCGCATCTCACGCTTCGGCTTGCTGGAAATGTCACGTCAGCGCCTGCGTCCATCGCTCGGCGAAAGCAGCGGCATCGTCTGCCCGCGCTGCAACGGTCAAGGCATCATCCGTGACGTCGAATCGCTGTCGCTGGCGATTCTGCGTCTGATCGAAGAAGAAGCCCTGAAAGACCGTACCGCCGAAGTACGTGCTCAAGTGCCCATAACCGTTGCGGCCTTTTTGCTCAACGAAAAACGCAACTCGATCACCAAAGCCGAACTGCGCAGCCGCGCACGCATCGTCATCATACCGAATGATCACCTGGAAACGCCGCACTTCGAAGTGCAGCGTATCCGTGACGACAGCCCGGAAGCCCAATCCACCCAATCCAGCTATGAAATGGCTGCAGTTGAAGTGGAAGAAGAAAAGCAGGCCGCCGCGACCCGCACCCTGGTTCGCCAAGAAGCCGCAATCAAGACCGCTCCGCAGCGCACCGCGCCAACGCCGGTTGAAGCAGTTGCCTTGCAGCCTGCTGCTGCCGAGCCAAGTATGTTCAAGGGCCTGATCAAGTCGCTGGTCAGCATGTTCGCCGGCAAGGAAGAAGAAAAGCCTGCCGTCGTCGAGAAGAAAACCAACGAACGGCCACAGCGCAGCGATGAGCAACGCAACGGTCGCCAGCAGAACCGCAACCGTGGCGGTCGCAACAATGAAGATCGCAAACCACGTGAAGAGCGTGCGCCCCGTGAAGATCGCCAGCCACGCGCTGCCCGTGAAGAACGCGCCCCGCGCGAAGAGCGTGCACCTCGCGAGGAACTCAGCCCACGTGACGCCGTAGAAGTTCGCGAGCCCCAGGAAGTACGCCAGTCGCGCCCACCGCGTGAAGAGCGTCCACAACGCGAGCGTAAACCACGTGAAGAGCGCCAGCCACGCGAACTGCGTGAGCCGCTGGACGCTGCACAAGGTGATAGCGCTGCTGCAAGCGAAGAAGTGCGTGCCGAGCGCCCACAGCGCGAGCCACGCCAGCCACGCCAACCACGTGAAGAACGTGAAGAACGCCATCCGGGTGCCGGACAGGCTGCAGCTGCTCCTGATGAAGAAGTGCTGAACGCTGAAGAAGCGCTGCAGGATGATGAACAGGACGACAGCGAAGGTGGTGAACGTCCACGCCGCCGCTCCCGTGGTCAGCGTCGCCGCAGCAACCGTCGCGAGCGCCAGAACGATGCCAATGGCAACCCCATTGAAGGCAGCGAAGCAGCCGCAGAAGCCTCAATCGATGCCGACAACGCGGTAGTCGCAGCAGCCGTAACCAGCGCCGTAATCACCGGCTCGGATGAAGCAGTCCAGGCTCCAGCTGAAACAGCGCCAGTTATTGCCCAACAGGCGCAGCCACGCGAAATCGCTGCTGCCGAAGCGCCCGAAGCAGTTGTCGAAACAGTTGCTGTAGAAACTGTAAGCAGCACAGTTGTTGAAACCACTGAAGCGCCTGTTGCTAGCGAGCAAGTGAGCGACGCTTCACCAGCGCCTACTATTGCAGAAGAACCAACCCCGGCCGCGCCGCAGGTTGTTGAAGAGCCTGCAGCAGTTGTAGCACCCGAGCCAGCTACCGAAGTAGTTGTTGCTGAAGACGCGGTAATCGTCAGCAATACCGGTCGCGCACTGAACGATCCACGCGAAAAGCGTCGTCAGCGTGAAGCCGAGCGTCTGGCTCGCGAAGCTGCCGAAGCTCAAGCTGCTGCACCGGTAGAACCTACTACGCCTGCCGCTGAGCCAGTAGCTGAGGTTGTTGCCGAGCCAGAAGCTGAAGCTGTCGTTGACGCCCCTACCGCGCCAAAGGCCGAAGCGCAAACAGACGCCGAAGAAAACCAAGAGCCGCAAAGCTCGCTGTTTACTGAAGCCGAAACTGAAGAGCAGAATAAAGAAGCGGTAAAACCGTTAGTCTGACCCGCTTCACGCAATAAAAAAGGGGATGCTTCGGCATCCCTTTTGCGTTGTAGGCGAGCACAAATAGCCCAAGACGCGTACCCAAAAATACTTACAGCACGTTGGGTTCGATCTCCAACTCAACCGCAAAACGCTGCGCGATATCCGCCTGGATACGCTGCGCCAGTGTCAGCAATTGTGCACCCGTGGCTGCGCCGTAATTGACCAACACCAGTGCCTGTAAGCGATGCACGCCAGCGTCACCCTCACGAAAGCCCTTCCAGCCTGCGCGCTCGATCAGCCAACCGGCAGCCAGCTTGACCTGTCCGTTTGCCTGCCCATCCACCACCTGGGGATAGGCCACTAGATCGGCATGCTCAGCGCGCAAGCGTTGCGCCACTGCAGCAGATACCAACGGATTCTTGAAGAAGCTGCCAGCATTGCCCAGCTCACTAGGGTCTGGCAGTTTCTCACTGCGAATGGCGCAGATTGCCCGACTGACATCCAGCGCAGTCGGCACACTAATACCCTGCTCCGTCAGACGCTGGCGCACCGGACCGTAATCCAGGTGCAGCGCAGCAGCGCGGCTCAAGGCAAAGCGGACGCGCAGGATGATCCAGTGTCCGCTTTCGCGCTTGAACAGACTCTCGCGGTAGGCAAAGGCGCAATCGTGCAGAGAAAACTCACGCAGCTCGCCGCTGCGCCGGTCCAGGGCAGTCAAACCGGCAAACAGATCTTTCAGTTCAACCCCGTAAGCGCCGATGTTCTGCACTGGCGCAGCGCCAACGGTACCCGGAATCAAGCTGAGGTTCTCCAGGCCGACAAAGCCATGGGCCAGCGTCCACTGCACAAACGGATGCCAGGGTTCGCCCGCCTCCGCCTCGATAACCACGCGCTCGCCGTCATCGCTCAGCACGCGAATACCGCGACTGGCCATGCGCAACACCAAGGCATCGACATCAGTGGTGAGCAGCAGATTGCTGCCGCCGCCGAGCAGCAACAACGGTAGCTGCTGCGCGTGGGCACAACTCAGCGCCTCGCGCACCTGCTGATCATTTTCTGCCTCTGCAAACTGGCTGGCCTGGGCCTCAACGGCAAAGCTGTTATACGGTTTGAGCGATACGCTCGTGCGGACTTGCAGGCTCATAAGCGCCCCTTGAGTTCGAGCACCAGAGCATCACAAGCCTGCTCAAGCAGGTCCAGCACCTGCGCAAAACCGGCTTCACCGCCGTAATACGGGTCCGGCACTTCATCCAGCTCAAGCTGATAACGGCGCAGGAACAGGTCCAGCTCGGCCGAGTCATTGCCTGGACGCAGCTGCTGCAGATCACGCAGATTGCTGTTATCCATCGCCAGAATCAGATCAAACGCGTGAAAATCCTCCGCCTTGACCTGTCGCCCGCGCAGGGCAGACAAGTCATAACCGCGCTGCTGCGCGGCCTGGCGGGTACGCAGATCTGCCGCCTTGCCTATATGCCAGTCACCCGTGCCCGCCGAATCGACCTCGACATGCCCATCCAGCCCGGCCTCATGCAGCTTGTGGCGCAACACACCTTCGGCCGTGGGCGAGCGGCAGATATTGCCCAGACAGATGAACAGAACGCGCATCAGGCCCCCAGCAGGCGACGAACCCGCTCAAGGTCTTCCTGGGTATCAACGCCTGCGGGCGGGGCTTCAAGCGCATCGGCGACGTGAATACGCACGCCATGCCAGAGCGCGCGCAACTGCTCCAAGCACTCGGTGTCTTCCAGCCAGCAAGGGCCCCACCTGACGAAGTCATGCAGAAACTGCGCACGGTAGGCGTAAATACCGATATGCCGCCGATACGGTACGCCTGCTGGCAGCTCGTCACGACTCTTGGCGAAGGCATCACGCGCCCAGGCCAGCGGCGCACGGCTAAAAGTCAGGGCCAGGCCCGTTTTATCGCTGACCACCTTGACCACATTGGGATTGAACAGCGACTGCACATCCTCAATGGGCTCAGCCAGGGTGGCGATCGCCGCCTGCGGATTGGCCGCAAGGTTGGCCGCGACCTGATCGATGATGGCCGGTGGAATCAGCGGCTCGTCGCCCTGCACGTTGACCACGATGGCATCCGCCGCCAGGCCTAGGGCCGTGGCGACTTCAGCCAGTCGATCAGTACCGGAATTGTGGTCGCCGCGGGTCAACACCACCTGCGCACCAAAACCACGGCACGCCTCGACAATCCGTGCATCGTCAGTGGCCACCACCACCTGCTGGGCGCTGCTTTTGATGGCCTGCTCCCAGACATGCTGAATCATCGGCTTGCCAGCAATATCCTGCAGCGGCTTGCCCGGCAGGCGGCTGGAAGCGAAGCGCGCCGGAATCACAACGGTAAAGGCAGTGCTCATTTACTTGTCCAGGCGCTCATCAACGTTAAGGGTGCGGGCTTCGCTTTCCAGCATCACCGGAATACCGTCGCGTACCGGAAAGGCCAGCGCATCGGCCTTACAGATCAGCTCGCTCTTGTCCGCAGCGAGTTTCAGCGGCCCCTTGCACAGTGGGCAGGCGAGAATGTCGAGTAATTTTGAGTCCATGGGAAATCCTTGATATGAACAACTGCGGGGGTGAGACTGGCCAGCCGAATAATCAGAGCAGTCAGGCGCGCGGCACAAGACGCTGCAATTGCTGATCAAACCAGGCGACAAACGCAGCCGAGGGCTCGGCATCTACCGCCAGGTACCACCAATCATCAGCCGCAAAGGCACGGCACTTGACCGCATCCTTTTCCGTCATCAGCAGCGGCAGCGCCGGGCTGAAATTCAGCAGCTCGGCGCTGTACTGCGCATGGTCGGCAAAGGCGTGCGCGACAGGCCGCCAGTGTAGCCCTTCGAGGGTATTGAAGAAACGCTGCGGGTTGCCAATACCGGCGACCGCATGCAGAGCCTGATCTGGCGGGAAATGACTCAACGAACGCTGTTCGCCACTGCGCAGGTTGACCACGGTACGCGGCTGCAAGGTAAAGGCGTAGCCGTCCTGCGGATCGCTGGAAGCACCGTTGTAGAGCAGCGCATCCACACTATGCAGGCGTTCGACCGGCTCGCGCAGTGGACCTGCCGGCAGGCAGTGACGATTACCCAGGCCGCGCGCGGCGTCGATCAGTACCAGCTCCAGATCACGGGCCAGGCGATAGTGTTGCAGGCCGTCGTCGCTGAGGATCAGGTCCAGCGGCTCCGCAGCCAGCAAGGCCGCTACGGCGCGACTGCGATCAGGATCGATCATCAACGGCACGCCGCTGCGTTGCACGATCAGCAAGGGTTCGTCGCCGGCAACACTGGCCGCCTGATCGGCCTGCACCCGCCAGGGCAATTGCGGCGGCTGCGCACCGTAACCACGGCTGACCACGCCAACGCGCAGCCCTTGGCTGCGGCAATGCTCAATCAACCAGAGAATCATCGGCGTCTTGCCGGTGCCGCCGACGGTGATATTACCCACCACCACCACCGGCACGGGAGCACGGTAGATATCGCCCTCACCTGCCAGAAAACGCGCGCGCTTGCGCTGCACCACTGCACGATAGAGCCATTCCAGTGGACGCAAGAGACCGAGTGCCGGATGCCCGGCGTACCAGGCAGCAGTGAGGCGGGCAGACAGGCTCATTGACGGACCACCTTCAAGGCGCGGCTTGCGCCTCAACGGTGGTCATACGCAGATGGGCAAACCCCAGTTTACCGGCCGCGTCCATGGCGGTAATCACCGCCTGATGCTGAGTCTTGGCATCGGCACTGATGATCAGCGGCAGACTGTTATCGCCTTCAGACTCTTTCTGCAGCGCTGCCATCAGGCTTTGCAGATCACTTTTCAGCAACTGTTTGGCATTCAGCGAATAGCTGCCATCGGCGGCGATTAGGATTTCCAACTGCTTCAGTTCGGTCTGTTCCGGCGGCGTACCACTGGCCGCTTCCGGTAGATCGACCTTGAGCTGGGTCTCACGGGTAAAGGTGGTGGTGACCACGAAGAACAGCAGCAGGATAAACACCACGTCGATCAACGAGGCCAGGTTGATTTCGACGTTTTCCCGCGGTTTGCGCCGGAATTTCACGCCTTGCCCTCACCCAGATCAACGTCACGATCACCCTGCACCACTTCCACAAGTCGAATCGCTTCCTGCTCCATGCCAACCACCAGTTCATCGACCCGACGCTGCAGGTAACGGTGGAAGAACAATGCCGGAATGGCCACCATCAGACCCGCTGCGGTGGTGAGCAGCGCTTTGGAAATACCGCCGGCCAGCAACGCAGCATTGGCCATGCCCGAGCCCATAAACGAGCTGAAGATTTCGATCATGCCCAGCACTGTGCCGAGCAGGCCCAGCAGCGGCGCGATGCCGGCAATAGTACCCAGGGCATTAAGGTAGCGCTCCAGATCGTGGATCACCCGTGCGGCCGCCTCCTGAATGCACTCCTTCATGATCTCGCGACCATGCTTGGAGTTAGCCAGACCGGCAGCCAGGATTTGCCCCAATGGCGAGTTGGCGCGCAGTTCTTTGAGCTTCTGGTTATTGAGTTTCTTCTCTTTGATCCACTTCCACACCTGGCCGAGCAGGTTGGGTGGGGTGATGCGGCTCGGCCGCAATGTCCAAAGGCGTTCGGCAATAATGCCGGCCGCAGCGATAGAACACAGAATGATTGGCAGCATCATCCAGCCGCCAGCTTTTACCAGTTCCCACACGGTGGCAAATCCCCTTCACAAAAGTGGCGCCACTCTAGCATAGGGTCGCGGCGTCGCCGAACGCTGCCGTTCTCATTTTTCCCGCCAAAAGCGTGCGTGATCTCGCAAACCCTGCCCAGGTTCGAATGCGCCTAGGCGAATCCTTACCGCGCCATACAAAGCCGTATCATAAGGCCGCGCCGCAATCGCAGCATATCGCGCCACGATCTCGGCATGCGGATGACCAAACGCATTGTGCGCGCCGCGCGAAATCAGCACAGCCGCAGGCTTAACCTGGGCCAATAGCGCCGCAGACGAGGAGGTGCGACTGCCATGATGGGGTGCCAACAACCACTGCGCCGGCATTGCCAGCCCGCTATTGAGCAGAGTCTGCTCAGCCTGATTATCGATATCACCCGTCAGCCACAGGCGCTCACCATTAGCCTCGATGCGCAACACACAGGACGCCTGATTGCCATCGGTTGCGGCCGCCCATTGCCAGGTATCGAACTGCACGCCATCCCACTGCCAGTGCTGACGGCTGCAGGCGTCGGCCTTTAGCGAGCGCGCCAGCTTATCAGGCTCGCCACTGAGCACTCGGCTGACCGGCAGGCCACGCGTGATGGCGGCGGCACCACCGGCATGGTCGTTGTCGGCATGACTGAGTAACAGCAGATCCAGCTTGCGCACATCCAGGGCACGCAGGGACGGAAACACCACTCGCTCACCGGTATCGAACTCGCCAAAGCGCGGACCGGCGTCATACAGCAGGTCGTGTTTGTGGGTGCGTACCAACACCGCAAGACCCTGACCGACATCCAGCATCCACACCTCAGCCCGCGCATATTCAGGGCGCTGCTGTGCAGTGAACAGCAACGGCAGCAGCATTAATACACCCAGGCTACGCACCGGCAACGCTGCCGGTAATAACAGCACCAGCGCACCAAGCGCCACCAGCAGCCAGGCCCAAATAGGTAACGCACTGGGCAACCAAGCAGGCAGCCACAGGGCCAGCAGCGCAAGCAATTCGAATAGCAGATCCAGCAGCCACCCTGCGCCCCCAAGCAACGCCGCACCCACCCAGGGCAAGGGCAGCAGCAAGGTACCCAGCAGCGCCAGCGGCACCACCAGCAAACCTACCAGCGGAACAGCCACCAAATTGGCCAACGGCCCGCTGGCACTCACCGGCAAACCAAGCCCCAGCAATAACGGCAACAAACCAACCGCCATAGCCCACTGCGCCCGCCACAGGGTGACCCACCAGGGCCAAGCCCCCAAGCGGCCACTGAAGATCAGGCTCAACAGCATGACTGCGCCGAAGGACAACCAGAAACCGGGCTGGAGACTGGCCAGCGGCTCGCGTAGCAACACTGCGAGCAATGCCAGCAGCAAGGGTAACCACACGCCCAGATGACGAAAGCGCAGACGCCACAGCAGCACCAAGCCGACCATCACGCAGGCACGCTGCACCGGCACCTCAAACCCGGCTAAAAAGCCGTAACCCAGCGCACCGCTGAAGGCCAGAACACAGGCACAGGGCAACCAAGGCCAGGTGCGCGGCCAACATCCCAGGCGCGCCAACCCAGCAACCAAACCGTACAAAAGTGTCGCCAGAAGACCGATGTGTTGGCCCGAGATCACCATTAAATGCACCGTGCCAGTGCTCTGCAACACCCGCCAGTCGGCGCTCGACAGCCCCGAGCCGTCACCCAATACCAACGCCGCTAACGCACCCTCACGACCATGCGCTGGTGTCGCCAACAATTGCTGACGCAGCTGATCGCGCCACGCATCCGCACCACCAGAGGGCGACAAACGCTCTCCCGTTTTAACCGTGCCCGTGGCGCCGATACGCTGCGCCAGTAGCCACGCTTCATAATCGAATGCCTGTGGGTTGACCAAGCCATGGGGACGCTTGAGGCGAACCGCCAAGCGCCACGTCTCCCCCGCACGCACCACAGGCCCGTCATACCAAGCCAGACGCAAACGTGCGGGCAAATTAGCGCGCCGTGAAACCGCCTGTTCCAGCTGAAAACGCACCACGCCATCCGCCACCTCGGGCAGCCCGACGACATGCCCCTGCAGCCACACAGTTCGCCCGTCCAATGGT
>JAGGNC010000093.1 GCA_017886405.1 Pseudomonas sp.
GTACCAGGCTAGATTCCAGGCGCACCATGATTGGCTGGGTTTCCGGGTCGCCAAAGCGGCAGTTGAATTCGATGACTTTCGCCTGGCCGGCCTTGTCGATCATCAGTCCGGCGTAAAGGAAACCGGTGTAAACGTTGCCTTCACTGGCCATGCCGCGCACGGTCGGGTAGATCACTTCATCCATCACCCGCTTATGCACCTCAGCGGTGACCACCGGCGCTGGGGAATAGGCACCCATGCCGCCGGTGTTTGGACCGCTATCACCATCGCCGACACGTTTGTGGTCCTGGCTGGTGGCCATCGGCAGCACATTTGCGCCGTCGACCATAACGATAAAGCTGGCTTCTTCACCGTCGAGAAATTCTTCGATCACTACCCGCGAACCGGCTTCACCAAAGGCATTGCCAGCGAGCATGTCACGCACGGCGTCTTCGGCTTCAGCGAGCGTCATGGCGACGATCACGCCTTTACCGGCGGCCAGGCCGTCGGCTTTGATCACGATGGGCGCACCGACCTTTTGCAGGTAGGCCAACGCTGGCTCGACTTCGGTGAAGTTCTGGTAGTCGGCCGTCGGGATGGCGTGGCGGGCGAGGAAGTCCTTGGTGAAGGCTTTCGAGCCTTCCAGCTGGGCGGCGGCGGCAGTGGGGCCGAAGATATCCAACGTGCGGGTGCGGAACAGATCGACCACGCCTTTAACCAGCGGCGCTTCTGGGCCGACGATGGTCAGCTGCACGTTCTGCTCGGCGAAGTCAGCCAGCGCTTCAATATTCAAGACGTCGATGTCGACGTTCTCGCACTTGGCTTCAGTGGCAGTACCGGCGTTACCGGGGGCGACAAACACTTTCTTAACGCGCTTGTCCTGCGCCACTTTCCAGGCCAGGGCGTGTTCACGACCGCCGCTGCCGATGATCAATACGTTCATTGCGTTCTCCTTTGGGAGGCGGGCCTGCGGCCCGGTGGGTGGATAGATACAGCGCTATCCACCCTACGAAGTCGGTGCGATGTAGGGTGGATGGCCGCAGCCATCCACCGCGCCATCAATGGCGGAAGTGACGCATGCCGGTAAACACCATGGCGATATTGGCTTCGTCGGCAGCGGCGATCACTTCCGCGTCGCGCATCGAGCCGCCCGGCTGGATCACTGCGGTGATGCCGTTGGCGGCGGCATTGTCGAGGCCATCGCGAAACGGGAAGAAGGCGTCGGACGCCATCACCGAACCGGCGACTTTCAGGCCAGCATGTTCAGCTTTGATGGCGGCAATGCGTGCGGAGTTAACGCGGCTCATCTGCCCGGCACCGACGCCGATGGTCTGACGACCTTTGGCGTAGACGATGGCGTTGGATTTGACGAATTTCGCCACTTTCCAGGCAAAGATCAGGTCATGGATCTCCTGCTCGCTGGGCGCGCGTTGGGTGACGATCTTCAGGTCTTCCGCCTTGATCATGCCAATGTCGCGGCTCTGGACCAGCAAGCCGCCGTTGACGCGTTTTAAGTCCCAGCCGGCGCTGCGCTCGGCCGGCCATTCGCCGCATTCGAGCAGGCGAATATTGGCTTTAGCGGCCACCACGGCACGTGCTTCAGCGCTGATTTTTGGCGCGATGATGACTTCGACAAACTGACGCTCAACGATGGCCTGGGCGGTGGCAGCGTCCAGCTCGCGGTTGAAGGCGATGATGCCGCCAAACGCCGATTCGGTATCGGTGGCGTAGGCCAGTTCATAGGCTTTGCGGATGCCGCCTTCGCTGTCCAGGGCCACGGCGACGCCGCAGGGGTTGGCATGCTTGACGATCACACAGGCGGGTTTGACGAAACTTTTCACGCATTCCAGGGCGGCGTCGGTGTCAGCCACGTTGTTGAACGACAGTTCTTTGCCCTGCAACTGGATGGCGCTGGCGATGCTGGCCTCACCTTTCTGCGCTTCCACGTAGAACGCCGCGCTCTGGTGCGGGTTCTCGCCGTAGCGCATTTCCTGGGATTTGATGAACTGGCTGTTGAAGGTGCGTGGGAAGGCGCCGCGATCGGAGGTGGCAAGGGTGTCGCGCGCCTGGTCGATGGTGCCTAGGTAGTTGGCGATCATGCCGTCATAGGCGGCGGTGTGCTCGAAGGCTTTGAGCGCCAGGTCGAAACGCTGGGCGTAAGTCAGGCCGCCGGACTTGAGGCCATCGAGGATGCTGGCGTAGTCGCAGGTGTTGACCACGATAGCGACGTCTTTGTGGTTCTTCGCCGCGGAGCGGACCATGGTCGGGCCACCGATGTCGATGTTCTCAATCGCGTCGGCCAGGTCACAGCCAGGCTTGGCTACGGTAGCGGCGAACGGGTAGAGGTTAACTGCCACCAGGTCGATTGGCTTGATGCCGTGCTCGTCCATGACGGCGCCGTCGAGGGCGCGCCGGCCAAGGATGCCGCCGTGGATCTTCGGGTGGAGGGTCTTCACCCGGCCGTCCATCATTTCCGGGAAACCGGTGTAGTCGGCAACTTCCACTGCGGCCACGCCATTGTCCTTGAGCAGCTTATAGGTGCCGCCAGTGGAGAGGATTTCCACATTTAGGGCGACGAGCTCGCGGGCAAACTCGAGGATGCCTGTCTTGTCGGAAACGCTGATCAAGGCACGGCGAACGGGGAGGCGGGTGGTCTGGTCGGTCATTTCAGCGTCCATCAAAGCGGAGGTAGCAAAAAAGAGGTATCAGCAAAAAAGGCGGCTCATGTGGGCCGCCCTTTTCGGGAGTTCAGGGTTACAGCAGGTCGTATTGCTTGAGCTTCTTGCGCAGGGTGCCGCGGTTTAGGCCGAGCAGTTCGGAGGCTCTGGTCTGGTTACCCTTGACGTAATTCATCACGGTTTGGAGCAGCGGGGCCTCCACTTCGGTAAGCACCAAGTTGTAGACGTCACAGACGTCCGCGCCCTCAAGGTGGGCAAAATAATTGTGCAGTGCCTTCTCGACGTTGCCGCGCAGGGTCTGGCCCTCTGCGCTTGGCGTGTTGAGATGCTGCTTCAAACTGCTGTTGTCACTTACGGGAGCCATTGAACTTCCTAAGGTCTCAGTCAATATCGTCATGCGGCCACCCCTTCTCCATTGTTGTTATGACGTTCGCTGAAGAACTCGCGAACGGTGGTGTACTGCGCGTCCGTACAGCCTAGACGATTGAATTGGGCGCGAAACTCATTGGCGCCCGGCAAGGTTGCGAGATACCAGCTGACATGCTTACGGGCGATGCGTACGCCCATGACCTCGCCGTAGAAGGCGTGCAGTGCAGCCAGATGTTCAAGCAGTATGTGTTCCACTTCGAGCAGGCTGGGTGCTGGGAGGTATTCACCCGTGCGCAGGTAGTGCTCGATTTCACGGAATATCCAGGGCCGACCTTGGGCCGCACGGCCTATCAACAGGCCATCAGCCCCGGTGGCTAATAAGACGGCTTTGGCCTTGTCTGGCGAGTCGATATCACCATTGGCTAGCACCGGAATCGACACCGCCTGCTTGATCGCGGCGATGGTGTCGTACTCAGCTTCGCCCCTATACAAGTCAGCACGCGTGCGGCCATGCACGGCCAGCGCGACAATGCCGGCGTCTTCGGCAATCTTCGCCACGCCGATGCCGTTCTTGTTGTCGCGGTCCCAGCCGGTGCGGATCTTCAGGGTCACCGGCACATTGACGGCGGCGACCACCGCCTGAAGAATCTCGCGAACCAGGACTTCATCTTTTAATAGGGCTGAGCCGGCGGCCTTGTTGCAGACCTTCTTGGCCGGGCAGCCCATATTGATGTCAATGATCTGTGCGCCCATGTCCACATTGCGCCGCGCCGCTTCAGCGAGCATCTCAGGATCACCACCGGCGATCTGGACCGAGCGTGGCTCGGGATCGCCGTCGTGCATCATGCGCAGGCTGGATTTGCGGGTATTCCACAGGCGTACATCGCTGGTGACCATTTCCGACACCACCAAACCCGCACCCATACGCGTGCACAGGCGACGAAACGGCTGGTCGGTGACGCCCGCCATTGGGGCGAGAATCAGCGAGTTTGGCAACGTGTAGGGGCCGATGTTTAGCGCCGACATAGGGCTTCCCTGCTCAAGAGACGTGCTGTTGAACAAATAGGAGAGTGCGAAAAAGGCTGGCAATCATACCTGCTCTGGGTGACCGGATAAAGGCTGTTTTGAACAAAAACTGAACAGCTGCTGGCTTATCGCCAAGCATTAGGATGAACGTCTTGCCCTGTCGAAAACGCCGGCAAACTGACGGTGCGCTCCAGGCCAAAGGCGTCGCTCAGGCGATTGGCAAAACGAGACGCAGAGGTGTAATGCGTTGGCGACTTATTCCGGCGAGTGAAAGCTCAAGCTGTAGTTCACTGCCTGTGTGCCCGGGTCGAGAATATCCAGGGCGATGTGGATTGGCGTCTGCGGCGGCATTTCCGCGTTACCGGCCAGCTCGCCGGCCAGGTATTCGCTGGGTTTAAACCGGCGACTGGCGAGCAATTGGCCGTTGATATCGGCAAAGCGCATTTCCAGCAGCGGGAAGGGTTGCGAGAACGGCGCACGGTTGTAGAGGATGGCATCAACCACCAGCGCGCCGCTGAATTCCGGATGGCTACGCACCACTAGGTTGCTGCTCTTGACCTGGTTGATGTCAACCTTGGATGGCAGCTGACAGCCGACTTTCGGACAGAGCTGTTCGAACCATGGGCGGTACTGATCTTGGCGCGCCAGTTCATTGAAGTGATACGTCACATACTGCCCAGCCAGGGTGGCAGCGCTCAGCAGAATCAGCAGGCCCCAGCCTAGCTGGCGCCCCCGTGCTTTGCGCGGTTTTTGCCAAGCCAGCTGCAGGGGCTCGTCATCTAACTCAAACAAGTGCTCGTCACGTAGCTCGGGTTCTCTTCGGAAGGCCTTCTTGGTTGCGGGTGCGGCGTCGTATTCATCATCGCGGCTCGCGGCAAAGGGCATGTGTTCGGCGTGTAGCTCGATGTGCTCGATTTCCGCTTCGCTTGACGCGCGTGTCTGCAGCGCTGGCAGCGCTTTAGGTGCCGGCTTTGCAGGCGGGGCCGGCGGTGCAAAATAGGCGGCTGCGGCGGGGACGATTTTCGCGTCATCGCCCTGCAGTGTCAGGCTGATGGCCGGTTTGGCGTGCTCATCGTGGAGGAGTGCTTCAGCCCAGCCTTCATCAAGCGGATTGTGCTCGGTAGGTTCTGGGCTAAGAAAGTTTTTGCTGTCTTTGGGGGCGCTATCAATCGCTAGGAACTGATTGGAAAGCTGCTGTTCTTGGGCTTCAAGCTTGGCCAGTGCGTCGTCCAGATCAAGGCTGTCGAGGTCCAGGTCATCATGAATCCACAGGGTTTCGCTGGTTTTGCTGCTGGCAGGCCTTGCCGATATTACCGCTGTGGCGTTTGGCTCGGCGGGGCGTGGCGTGGACGGCACTGCCGGTTTGTTGGGTGGCGGTATGGGCGCCACAGGGCTGGGGGGCAGTTGCTGACCTTGTTCGCGCAATTGTTGCGCGGCATTGAACACATGCAAGCACGCTCCGCAGCGCACGGCACCATGGGCGGCACCCAGCTGCGTAAGATTCACGCGAAAGCTGGTGCGGCAATGGGGGCACTGAGTGACGAAGCTCTGGGTCATGCGGCGATCCGGATAAACAAGGCGGCTAGTCTAACGTAAGTGTTTGGTAATGCAGCAGCTGTCCACGCGGGTGACGTTAGCGGCGTACGCCACTGATGCGCACCCAGCCGTCCTTGTCGGCGGTCGGGTCTAGGTCAAAGGCCTCGGCATAGGCCCTGCGCACGTCTTCAGCCTGTTCGGCGAGTATGCCCGACAACGCCAGACGACCGCCGGGTTTAACCAGGCTGATGATTTGCGGGGCCAGTGCCACCAGTGGGCCGGCAAGGATATTGGCCACCACGACGTCCGCCGGTTGTTGCGGCATGTCCTCGGGTAGGTAGAGCGGGAAGCGCGCCGGGTCAATGCCGTTGCGTCCGGCATTGTCGCGTGAGGCTTCAATGGCCTGAATGTCGATATCGGTGCCTACCGCGTGCGGTGCGCCGAGCAGCAGCGCGGCAATGGCGAGGATGCCCGAGCCGCAGCCAAAATCGATCACGCTGCAATCCAGCAGATTCTGGCCATCCAGCCATTCTAGGCATAGCGCGGTGGTCGGATGGGTGCCCGTGCCGAAGGCCAGGCCTGGGTCGAGTAGCAGGTTAACCGCGTCCGGCTCGGGGGCGGCATGCCAGCTGGGCACGATCCACAGGCGTTGGCCGAAGCGCATCGGCTGGAAACCGTCCATCCAGCTGCGCTCCCAGTCTTGGTCGGCGATCACTTCGGCGTGATGTTCGGGCAGTTCGGCGTCGGTCAGCAGCTGCAAGTGAGCATATACAGCGTTTGCGTCGGTATCGGCTTCGAACAGGGCGAGCAGGTGGGTGTGCGACCACAGCGGTGTGGTGCCCAGGTCTGGCTCGAAAATAGGCTGGTCTTCTGCGTCCATAAAGGTCACGGATACGGCGCCCACTTCCAGCAAGGCGTCTTCATAGGTTTCTGCCTGATCCGGGGTGATGGCGAAACGGACTTGTAACCAGGGCATGGGAAACCTCGAGAACGTTGTGGCGTGATGGCGCAAATTGGCGCGCAGCTTACTTGAAGCAGTGGGGCGGCGGCCACCGCCGCGCAGAAACGACTAGGGCTGCCATATGGCAGCCCTAGTTTGAGCGTCACGCCGAAGCTTAGTGCTTATCCATACCCAATTTCTTTTCCAGATAGTGGATATTCACGCCACCTTTGCAGAACCCTTTGTCGCGGACCAACATGCGGTGCAGCGGAACGTTGGTCTTGATACCGTCGACCACGATCTCGTCCAACGCATTGCGCATACGGGCCATGGCTTCATCGCGGGTGGCGCCGTAGGTGATTAGCTTGCCGATCAACGAGTCGTAGTGCGGCGGGACGGTGTAGCCGCTGTACAGGTGGGAGTCGACACGCACGCCATTGCCGCCAGGCGCGTGGAAGTGCTTGACCTTGCCTGGGCAGGGCATGAAGTTGTCCGGGTCTTCGGCGTTGATTCGGCATTCCAGCGAGTGGCCGCGAATCACTACGTCTTCCTGGGTGAACGACAGCTTATTGCCAGCGGCGATGCTGAGCATTTCCTTGACGATGTCGATGCCGGTGACCATTTCCGTTACCGGATGCTCGACCTGCACGCGGGTGTTCATCTCGATAAAGTAAAAGTGGCCGTCTTCGTAGAGGAACTCGAAGGTGCCGGCACCGCGATAACCGATCTCGACGCAGGCATCGACACAGCGCTTGAGCACCTCAGCGCGGGCCTTCTCATTGATGAACGGCGCGGGTGCTTCTTCCAGGACTTTCT
Source organism: Pseudomonas sp. (assembly GCA_017886405.1). Classification (GTDB taxonomy): domain Bacteria; phylum Pseudomonadota; class Gammaproteobacteria; order Pseudomonadales; family Pseudomonadaceae; genus Aquipseudomonas. The sequence goes on from JAGGNC010000093.1 coordinate 7,345, forward strand.
GGTGGCGGCGCTGCAACGAGCAGTCGCGGTCACCCAAGTGAATGGCATTGCCTTGGCCGTCGGAGAGTACTTGGACCTCCACGTGACGCGGATTACCGAGAAATTTCTCCAAGTAGACCATTGGGTTGCCGAACACCGAGCCGGCTTCGCTGCGAGTCAACTTGGCCGATTTGATCAGGTCTTCTTCTTTGAACACCACGCGCATGCCGCGACCGCCGCCGCCGCCTGCCGCTTTGATGATTACCGGGTAGCCCACTTCGCGGGCAATCTGCAGGGCAGTTTCCTCGTCTTCCGGCAGCGGGCCATCGGAACCAGGCACTACCGGTACACCCGCGCGTTTCATGGCGTCCTTGGCTGAGACCTTATCGCCCATCAGGCGAATAGTCTTGGCTGTCGGGCCGATAAAGGCGAAGCCGGAGTTTTCCACCTGCTCGGCGAAGTCGGCGTTTTCCGCGAGGAAGCCATAGCCTGGGTGGATGGCGGTGGCGCCAGTGACTTCAGCAGCGCTGATGATCGCCGGAATATTCAGGTAGGACAGGGCGCCAGAGGCTGGGCCGATGCAGACCGATTCGTCGGCCAGGCCGAGGTGCATCAATTCGCGGTCTGCGGTGGAATGCACCGCAACGGTCTTGATGCCCAGCTCTTTACAGGCGCGCAAGATGCGCAAGGCGATCTCGCCGCGGTTGGCGATCAGAACTTTTTCCAACATCGCAGGCTCTCCGCGGTTCAAACGATGGTGAACAGAGGCTGGTCGTATTCCACCGCCTGGCCATTCTCACCCAAGATGGAATCGATCACGCCGCTAGTTTCAGCTTCGATGTGGTTCATCATCTTCATCGCTTCAACGATGCAGAGAATGTCGCCTTTCTTCACGCTCTGGCCGACTTCGACGAAGTTGTCCGTGCCCGGCCCAGCGGCGCGGTAGAACGTACCGACCATCGGCGAGCGCACCACGGTGCCATTCAGCTTGGCGGCAACGGGAGCGGCCGCTTCGGCGGCAACCGGTGCGGCGGCAACAGGCGCTGCTGGTGCAGGCGCGTACATCGGTTGCGGCAGATAGGCCGGCTGCTTGCTGTGGCGGCTGATGCGCACGGATTCTTCGCCTTCGCGAATCTCCAGCTCGTCGATGCCGGATTCTTCCAGCAGCTCGATCAATTTTTTGACTTTACGAATATCCATAATGGTTCAACTCCCGGTGAGGTCAGGGGCGCTTAAGTTCAAGTTGTTCGAGTGCAGCCTCCAGGGCCAGCCGATAACCGCTGGCGCCAAGGCCGCAGATCACCCCTACAGCAACATCTGAAAAGTAAGAGTGATGGCGGAAAGCTTCGCGTTTGTGCACGTTGGACAAATGCACTTCGATGAATGGGATGCTCACTGCCAGCAATGCGTCACGTAATGCGACGCTGGTGTGAGTAAAAGCGGC
>JAGGNC010000197.1 GCA_017886405.1 Pseudomonas sp.
TGCTTGATCTGCCGCTACCCTTGCACGGTCAGTTGATTGGCCGTGAGCGCGCGCATTTGCGCGATTTGCTGGGCGCCACGCTCGACGGCAACGCGATTGTTACCCGTGACCACTGCTTTGCCTGCACCGCCGGACAAGGATCAAGCTGCGGCGGCTCACTCACCTCTTAAAACGCTAAAACCCAGTGCGCTTGGCTACGCGGTATTCGCTAGGGCTTTAAGCGCCTGGACCAATAAGGATGCGTCATGCACATGAGCAGTACTGTCGGGCTGTTTTTCTGGGGCTTTCTGCTGGTATATGGCGCGCTGATGGTGGCGCTTTCGCCTCGCGCCGTGACCCTTGGCGGCTTCTTCAATGGTGAGGACAACCAAGGGCGCAGCGCTGCACCCTGGTTGCTGACCTCAAGCATTTTTATCAGCTGGATTTTCGCCAAATCGGTGACTAACGCCGCCAACTTGGGGGCCAGCTACGGCCTGATCGGCGGTCTGGCCTATGCCATGTACTGGCTATCGATTCCGCTGACCGGCTTCGTCATTTATCGCCTGCGCCGGCGTTATGCCGCCACAGGGCTGGTGAGCTTTCTCAGCAGCCATTACGGCCGTGGCGCGGCGCTGGCGTTTTCCGCCGCCATCTTGATCCGCCTGTTTAACGAGGTGTGGAGCAACACCGCCGTAGTCGGTGGTTATTACGGCGACTCCGGCAGCCTGGCGTTTATTGGCGCAGCCCTGCTGTTTACCGCCGCAACCCTGGCCTACAGCCTGCGCGGCGGTCTGCGCAGCTCGATTCTTACTGACGCAGCGCAAGCGGCGATCTTTGTCGTCGCGCTGATCTGGGTGCTCGGCCTGGTTTTACCGCAGCATTCGCCTGCCGAGCTGGCCAGCACTAGCCACTGGGCGCTGAATGCCGGGGTCGATCTGCTCCTGGTCGCCGGCCTCCAAGCCCTCAGTTATGGCTTCCATGACCCGGTGCTGACCGATCGCGGCTTTATCAGCGAAGAAAAAACCATGCGCCGCTCCTTCGTCATCGCCGGCGTGCTGGGCTTTATCGCCATCCTCGCCTTCAGCCTGATTGGCGTGCATGCCCAACTCACCGGTTTAGCTGCCTCAGATAACGTACCCGCTGCGCTGGCCAAAACCATGGGCATCGGCGCACTGATGGTGATGACCGTAGTGATGGTCTCTGCCGCCGGTTCGACGCTGGACTCAACCTTCTCCAGCCTGGCCAAACTGGCCGGCCGTGAACTGCCATCACTGGCCGGACGCGACCTCGGTCAAAAAGCTATCGGCGTGGGCATGGCGGTGATGGTGGTGTTCGCCCTGCTCGGTAATCTGCCGATGATCGCCGGCACTGACATTCTCAAAGCCACCACCATCAGCGGCACCATGGTCATCGGCCTGGCCCCGGTGTTTATCCTGCATGGGCTGACCACGCCCACGCGTTTGGGCTTTCACCTGAGTTTCTGGACCGGCATCGTTCTCGGCGTGGGCCTGACCCTGAACTGGATTCCACAAAGCTGGGCTATCGGCGACGGTAAATATGCGTTGCTGCTCGGTACCAACCTCTATGGCTTGGGACTCTGTGTGTTGGGCTATCTGATTCCAGGCTGGCTGCGCACTGGTCCGCGAGGCGAGGCTTGATGCGTGCCGGCCGCGATTGCCCGCTGGACTATCGCCTGGCGCGGGATGCCTTCGCTGGCGAGCCACTTTTCGACTGCGAAGCCCTCTATGTGGTCGGTGGTTTGTACGGCAATCGTCAGGCCCTCAGCGCGCTAGAGAAACGCTTGATCGCTGAACCGGGCGCGCGCGTGGTGTTTAACGGCGATGCCCACTGGTTTGATCGCGATGCCGAGATTTTCCAGCAGATCGAACAGGGCCTGAGCGCCCATCTGGCGCTGCGTGGCAATGTCGAAACTGAGCTGGGCCGTGCCGATGACAGCGGGGCCGGCTGCGGCTGCGGCTACCCGATGAGCGTGGATGACGGCGTGGTCGAACGCTCCAATACGATCCAGCTGACGCTCAATCACACCGTGCAAGGTTTGCCCGGTATGACTGAACGTCTGGCCGCGCGCCCCAGCACCGCGCTGGTCAGCGTGGCCGGTCAGCGGGTCGCTATCAGCCATGGTGACGAGCAATCCCTGGCTGGCTGGGCGTGTTCCCGTGAAGCAATGACTGACAAGACCCGCCAGCAGCAACTGGATGCCTGGCTGCACGCGCACGCCATCCATGTATTGGCCACCAGCCATAGCTGCGCGGCCGTGGCGCTGAATCTTGAGCATGGCGCGCTGATCAATAACGGTGCGGCCGGGATGCCCAATTTTGCTGGCGGCCGCTATGGTCTGCTCAGCCGTATCGCTACCACCCCACACCCCGCTGCGCTTTACCGCTGCCAGCGTGACGGCCTATTTATTGAGGCCCTCGCGCTGAACTACGATCACGCTGCCTTTCTCACTGACTTCGACCGCCAGTGGCCCGCCCACAGTGCGGCGGCGCAGTCTTATCGCTCACGCATTCTCGGCCACAGCACAGACCGCCCCGAGGCGGCCTTGCTGGCTGGCTTTAACTTGTGCCAAAGCCTCTGCGCCCTGGAGACACTGAACTGATGAATAGTCGCAAAATCGCCCTAATGGGCTTGATCCTGGCCCTGCTGGGCAGCTTCTTTGTTTTCGACATCGGCCAATACCTCAACCTTGATGCGCTCAAGGCGCAGCAGGCTGCACTTATCGGCCAAGTCGCCGATCAGCCCTGGCTGGCCGCCGGGGTGTTCTTTCTCGCTTATGTTGCGGTCACGGCGCTGTCGCTGCCTGGCGCGGCGCTGATGACGCTGCTCGCAGGCGCACTGTTCGGCCTGCTTGAAGGCTTTGTGCTGGTGTCGTTCGCCTCCACCGCCGGGGCCACGCTGGCCATGCTCAGCAGTCGTTTCCTGCTGCGTGACTGGGTACAGGCGCGTTTTGGGCAGCGGCTAGCCAAGATCGACGCCGGCATAGAGCGCGAAGGTCCTTTCTATCTGTTCGCCCTGCGCCTGGTGCCGGCGTTCCCATTCTTCCTGATCAACCTGGCAATGGGCCTGACCCGGCTGCCGGTTCGCACCTACTGGTGGGTCAGCCAGCTCGGCATGCTGCCGGGTACCTTGGTGTTCGTGAACGCCGGCCGTGAGCTGGGCCAGCTGGAGTCGCTTTCCGGCATCCTCTCGCCAGGTCTGCTCGGCGCCTTCGTGCTGCTCGGCGTGTTCCCGCTGATCGCGCGCAAGCTGCTCGGGCTGATTCAGGCACGCCGGGTTTACGCCGGCTGGCACAAACCAAAAAGCTTCGACCGCAACCTGCTGGTCATTGGTGCCGGCGCCGGCGGCTTGGTCAGCGCGTATATCGCTGCCGCCGTGAAGGCCAAGGTCAGCCTGATCGAAAAACACCAGATGGGTGGCGACTGCCTGAACACCGGCTGCGTACCGTCCAAGGCGCTGCTGCGCTCAGCCAAACTGGCCAACGAGCTTAAGAAAGGTGAGGCCCTGGGCTTCACCGGCGTACAGGGACAGGTGGACTTCCCCGCCGTGATGGAACGCATCCAACGGGTGATCGCCGACATCGAACCGCACGACTCAGTCGAGCGTTACAGCGGCTTGGGTGTGGACGTGATTCAGGGTGAAGCGAAAATCCTCTCGCCCTGGTCAGTGGAGGTGAATGGCCAAACCCTGACCAGCCGCAACCTGATCATCGCCGCCGGCGCCCGGCCACTGGTGCCGAATATTCCCGGCCTGGATCAGGTGCAGAGCTATACCTCGGACACTATCTGGAGCCTGCGCCAACAGCCACGCTGGCTGCTGGTGCTCGGTGGTGGGCCCATCGGTTGTGAACTGGCCCAGGCCTTTCAGCGCCTCGGCAGCCAGGTGATTCAGGTCGAGCTGGCCGAGCGCCTGTTGCCGCGCGAGGATGCCGACGCCGGCGAGCTGGTACTCAGTAGCCTGCGTGCCGACGGCGTGGATGTGCGCCTGCAACACAAGGCCGAGCGCTTTGAGACGGTCAACGGCGAACAGCGCATGGTCGCCCGCCGCGTCGACACCGGCGAAGAAGTGGTCATTGCCTTCGATGCGCTGCTGCTGGCCTTGGGCCGGGTGGCCAATGTCAAAGGCTACGGCGTCGAGGAGTTAGGCCTGACGCTGCGGCCCAACGGCACCCTAGAAACCGACGAGTACTTGGCCACGCGCTTTCCCAATATCTATGCGGTGGGCGACGTCACGGGTCCCTACCAGTTCACCCATGTCGCCGCGCATCAGGCCTGGTTTGCCGCAGTCAATGCACTGTTCAGCGGTTTCAAGCGCTTCAAAGTGGATTACCGGGTGATCCCCGCTTGCACCTTCACCGACCCGGAAGTGGCACGGGTGGGTCTCTCCGAAGGTGAGGCCAAGGCGCAGAACATCGCCTATGAAGTGACTCGCTATGGCATTGACGACCTCGATCGGGCCATTGCCGACGAGGTGGCCCACGGCTACGTGAAGGTGCTGACCGTGCCGGGCAAGGACACAATTCTCGGCGCCACCATAGTCGGCGAGCACGCCGGCGAACTCCTCGCCGAGTACGTGCTGGCGATGAAGCACAAACTGGGTCTGAACAAGATTCTCGGCACCATCCACACTTACCCGACCATGGCCGAGGCGAACAAATATGCCGCCGGCGAGTGGAAGCGTGCACATGCCCCACAAGGTCTATTGCGCCTGGTTGAGCGCTTCCATACCTGGCGTAGGAGCTGATGCGCTACTTAGCGCTGAGCCTGCTTCTGGCTGCGCCGCTGGCGCAGGCCGAAAACCAGCTGACGCCTTGGACAGCTGGCCCGCCGGCAGGTGAATGGTCGGTGCCCTGGGCGCTGGCGGATATTCCCAAGCTCAAGCCGTCCGAGCGAACGCTGGTCGAGGTGGAGGGCGAGCGCGTATTGCGCATCAACGCCGATGCCGCCGCCGGTGGTCTGTTGCATCCGCTGAGCCTGCCCGGCGATAAGCCCTGGCAACTCAGCTGGCAATGGCGCACCGAACAGCGGCTGGACAAGGCACGTTTCGCCACCCGCGAGGGCGACGACTATGCCGCCAGGGTCTATGTGCTGCTCGACTATCCGCTGGACTCGCTGAGCTTCCTTAACCGGCAAAAGCTGCGCCTGGCACGCACCTTCTTCGACCCCGACCTGCCGGCGGCAACCCTGAGCTACGTCTGGGACAACCGCGAGACGCCCGGCACGCATGCCCGTAGCGCCTATACCGAAACGGTTGAGATGCTCGTACTGCGTGGCCCGCAAGCGCCGCTGGGCGAATGGCTGGAGGAATCGCGTGATCTACGCGCCGATGCCACCGCCGCCTTCGGCAGCGCGCCCCGCAAGATCCTCGGTGTGGTGTTTGCCGCCGACAGCGACAACACGGGTGAGTCGGTGACCAGTTACTTTGCCAAACCGCAGCTACATCGCCCCCGCCCTTGAGCGGGCCACGCTGCACCGCATGTCGATAAATTTGCCACCCGGCTCATGCCCGGTTGAGCTGGGCCTTAAGCAGATCACGGAAGGTCTGGTTCAGCGGCTCGCGTGAGCGCCCGCGGCGCTGAATCAACGAGAACGGCGCTTGGTACCCGAAGGTCGTCGGCAGCAGTACTTTGAGTCGTCTCTGCTCGACCCAGGGCTGCGCATAATGCTCCGGCAGGTAACCGATATACGCGCCGGACAACACGAGAATCAGCTGCGCCTCCATCGACTCGACCGTCGCCGCACTGTGCTTGAAGCCATGCTTGGCCAGCTCGGCTTGGCTCCAGTAACCGCGGCCGACCATGCGCTGCTGGGCAATCACCTCTTCCGGAATCCGCCGCGCGTCGAACAGCGAATGCCGCTCACTGCAGAACAACCAATGCTGCTCACGGTACAGCGGCTGGTAGATCAGGCCACTCATCCGTGTGGAGAACGCGCCAATGGCCAGGTCCAGGCGATTATCCAGCACCGCCAGTTGCAGCTCATAGGGGCTGGCGACCGAAAGGTGCAAATGCACACCCGGATACTCCTGGCTGTAGGCGCCAATCACCTCCGCCAGCGGCAGGGCCGGATCGCTGACCGTGGAGTCCAACACCCCGAGGTTGAGGGTGCCGCGCAGCTCGCCCTTGAGCGCCGCCGAATAACGCTCAAAGCCTTCCAGCTCACCCAGCAGGCGCAAGGTTTCCTGATGGAACAACTCGCCTTTGCTGGTCAGGCTGAACCCGCCACGACCCCGATGACACAGGCTGAGCCCCAGCTGAGTTTCGAGCTGGCTCATGTAAGTGCTGATCGCCGAGGTGGAGAGATTGAGGTCCTGCTGCGCTGCGGCAAAGCCCTGATGGCGCACCACCGAGACAAAGATACGCAGCAGTTTCAAATCAGGCAGGGACAGGCTCATCAGGGCTCCGGTCAAGCGGTGAATAGTACGGCGAGGCAGCCAGGTGCATCTGCCTGGCTGTAGCAACGAAGCTTAGCGGGGTGCGCGATAATGCGCACACCAGCCAGCGCTGAAAGTTCATGAAAATCTGAACTAAGTATTTGGCTTACGCCGATTGATCCAGCGTCCGGGTGTAGCCAACAATCAAAACATAATAATCAGACATGGCATTGCCGGCTGTCATCGAACGATATCTAAACGTTCCCTTACCCATCTGCCGCAGACCTTAACCTGAACAGGAACGGCCATGCGACTTGAACTCTTCCGTAGCCTGTGGGGCTATCACGGGACCTGGCAACAAGCACTCGACGAGCTGCTCAGCGCCGGTTTCGATGGTCTTGAGGCACGCGTACCTGAAACAGCAGGCCAGCGGCTAATCAATGCCCGCCTATTGCGCGAGCAGCACGTCCCTTACATCGCCACGCTGTTCACCTCCACCTCGATTCTGCCCTTGCAAAGCGCCGGGATCGACGAACACCTGCAGGACCTGGCCCACAAACTTGACCGGGCGGCAGAGCTGGAGCCGCGCCGGGTCAATATTCTCGCGGGCAATGACCGCTGGCCGATGGCCGAACAGGTCGAGTTCTTTGGCCGCGCCCTGGAACTGGTTAAAACCAGCGGCCTGCATTGCTGCTTTGAGATCCATCGCGGCCGCTCACTGTACAGCCCCTGGGTCACCCTGGAGCTGATTCGGCACCTGCCTGACCTGCGCTTCACCAGTGATATCAGCCACTGGGTGGTGACCTGCGAACGCCTGCTCGATGACCCGGCCGACGACCTGAGTAGCTTCATTGAGCGGGTCGAGCATATCCAGGCACGCGTTGGCTACGACCAAGGCCCGCAGGTGCCGCATCCAGGCGCACCGGAATACGCCGACAACTTGGCTTTTCACCAGCGCCACTGGGAAAGCATCTGGTACAGCCAGGAGCGCCGTGGCCACACCAGCACCAGCATGACACCCGAGTTCGGCCCGGATGGCTACCTGCATCACCTGCCCTTCACCAACATGCCGGTGGCCGACCTATGGCAACTTAACCAGTGGATGGCCTCCTGCGAACGCCAGCACTTCCATCGCTTTTCCAGCCGCTGAGAACGTCGATGAATACCACCCGCAAACACTTCACCGAAATTCCCGTGGTCGACATCGCCGGCCTGTTCAGCGTCGACCCGGCAGAGCGCCAGGCTGTCGCTGAGCAACTGGGCCGCGCGGCACGCGAGGTAGGCTTTCTCTATATCAGCGGCCACGGCATCGAGCAGGCACTGATCGACGGCCTGCATAAAGTGGCCGAAGACTATTTCGCCCAGCCGCTGGACGCCAAGATGGACCATTACATCGGCACCTCGCAAAGCCACAAGGGTTTCGTACCCGAGGGTGAAGAACGCTACTCCGAGGGCAAACCGGATCACAAGGAAGCCTTCGACATCGGTTTTGAAGTGCCCGCGAATAACCCGCTGGTGCTGACCGGTACGCCACTACTTGGACCGAATAACTGGCCGGCACTGCCGGGCTTCAAAGAGGCCGTGCAGGCCTACTATGCAGGCGTCTTCCAGCTTGGCCGCACGCTGTTCCGTGGCTTCGCCCTGGCTCTTGGCGTGCCAGAGAATACCTTCGACGACATGGCCAATTTCCCACCGTCGAAACTGCGCCTGATTCATTACCCCTTCGACGACGGCGCCCAGGACGCGCCTGGCATTGGCGCCCATACCGACTACGAGTGCTTCACCATTCTGCTCGCCGACCGTCCGGGTCTGGAGGTGATGAACGACCTCGGCCAATGGATCGATGCGCCACCGCGCGAAAGCACCTTCGTCGTCAACATCGGTGACATGCTCGAAGTGATGAGCGCCGGCAGTTTTGTTGCCACCGCGCATCGGGTACGCCAGGTCAGCGCCGAGCGCTATTCCTTCCCGTTCTTCTATGCCTGCGACTACCACACGCAGATCCGCCCACTGCCGCAGTTCGAGGCCGCAGGCCAGGCTTATGAGGCTATCAGCATCGGCGAGCATATGTGGGGCCAGGCGCTGCAGACCTACCAGTACCTGAAAAAGCGCGTCGAGGATGGCCAGTTGCAGTTGTCCGACCGCGCGCGCCGGCCTTCCAGCTTCGGCCACCTGAAAAACCAACCCAACACGCTTTGACCTTCGACTTCCAACACAAAACTTCACCCGGAGATAACCACAATGGCAATTCGTATCCCCCTGTACCGTACCGCCCTGGCCGTCGCCTGCACCCTGGCTGGCCTGTTC
>JAGGNC010000203.1 GCA_017886405.1 Pseudomonas sp.
GTACAGACCGACCTTGCCTGGTCTAGATCGCGGCTTTCGGCATGTTTTTAATACAGCGAGGGAAATGGCGTATTTGCTGAGTGCAAGCACTCATCATGCGTAACGAAATATTTACAAAGCGGTCGATTTAACTGCCAAATGTGAGGCTGCAGTGCCCCAGGCCTAATTGGATACCCACAGCAAATCGCGGGCATGACCCGCTCCTACAGTGAATTTTAATAGTAAGACGTAGGGTGGATGACGCTGCACCCATCCACCCGTGCGGCCTCGCGGTGGATGAAAAAAAGGTCATCCACCCTACAGTTTTGCCCAGCGCAGCTCTCAATGCTGCAGGTGACCATAGAGTTTGGCGTAGAGCCCGCCGTCGGCGATCAGCTGCTGGTGGCCGCCGTCTTCGGCAATGCTGCCGCCGTCGAATACCAGCACTCGATCCGCCTGCTTAACCGCACTCAGGCGGTGAGCAATGATCAACGTGGTGCGGCCGCGCAGGAACTGGTTAAGCGCCTGGTGCAGGGCATATTCGGTGGCGGCATCCAGCGCCGAAGTGGCTTCGTCGAGAATCACCACTTTCGGCTCGGCCAGCACCATACGGGCAATCGCCAGACGTTGGCGCTGACCGCCAGACAGACGCACCCCGGAGCGGCCAACGATGCTGTCCAGGCCTTGCGGCAAGGTGCGGATGGTGTCGGCCAGCTGGGCTATTTCCAGCGCCTTCCAGCAGGCGTCATCGCCGCGCTCACGGCCCATGCACAGGTTGGCGCGCACCGTGTCGTTGAACAAGGCTGGATGCTGCAGCACCACCGCCACATGCTCGCGCACCGTGTCCAAGCCGATTTCTTGCTGACTGCTGCCACCAAAACAAATGGTCCCAGCCTGCGGGGTGTAAAGACCGAGTAGCAACTGTACCAAGGTACTTTTGCCGCCGCCGCTGGCACCGACGATGGCGACCTTTTCGCCAGGCGCAATGCTCAGCTTGAGATGGTTCAGCACCGGTTCATCGTTATAGGCAAACGTCAGCCCGCTGATCTCAATACCCACCGTGCCGCGCCCTTTGAATGGATCAATGCGGCCGGGGTATTGCGGCTCGTCTTTGCGTGCCAGCAGCTCGTTGATTCGCGTCAATGCACCGCCGGCGGCGTAATAGGCGTATTGCAGGCTGAGCAACTGTTCGACCGGGCCAATCATAAACCACAGGTAACTAAACACCGCGAGCATCTGGCCGATCGACAGGTCGGAAAACAGCACGGTGAGCATGGCTGCCGCGCGGAACACATCGATACCGAACTGGAACAGCAAACCGCTGGCACGGTTCGAGGCATCGGTCTTCCACTGCGTGGCCACGGCGAAGTCACGCACTTCCTTGGCGCGGCCGCCGAGACGACCGAGGAAAAAGCCCTGGCGGTTACCGGCGCGGATTTCCTGTATCGCTTCGAGGGTTTCCGTCAGCGCTTGGGTAAAGTGCGAGGTGCTGTCGTTCTCCTGCCTCTTCAGGTGCTTAACCCGCTTGCCCAGCAAGACCGTGGCGTAAATCACCAACGGATTGAATAGCAGAATCAGCAGCGCCAGCTGCCAATGCATCCAGAGCAAAATCGCCGAGGTGCCGGCCAGGGTCAGCACCGCCACCAGAAAGCGGCTGAGGGTCTCGCCGACAAACTTATCCAGCGTATCGAGATCAGTGACCAGGTGTGTGGTCACGGTGCCGCTGCCGAGGCTTTCGTATTCGCTCAGGGAAATACGTTTAAGCCGCTCGATCAGGCGAATGCGGATGCGGTAGACAATATCTTTAGAGAGCCGAGCGAACAGCCTGGCTTGCAGCACGTTGAAGATGAGCGATCCGCTGCGCAGGAACAGCGTTAATACCAGCATCAGGCCGATATAACCGGCGGCAGTCTGCCAATCGCTCGGAAGGAAGTTATTCATCACCTTGAGCGCGCTGTCGCCGTCATTGAGCAGTACTTCGTCGACCAGCAACGGCAGCAACAATGGAATCGGCACACTGCACAAGGTGGCCAACACAGCGACCAAGTTGGCCCAAACCAGCGCTCGTTTATGATGCAAGGCCAGCCGGCGAACCTCAGCCCAGCTGAGTTGATCAAGCATGGGCATTGCGCTCCAGCCATCGCGCAAGCATGGGCTGCAATACGTCAAGCGGCTGATAACCGTTGGTCAACAGTGCCACCTGCCCGTCGCGTTCAGCCAGCAAGGTTGGAAAGCCGGCAATGCCTAGGTCCTGGGTCCAGTTGAAGTCGGCGGCGGTGGCTTCGCGCTGGGCGACGCTGTCGAATGCCTCGGCAAAGACAATACGCGGAATACCCGCACGCTCGGCCAACTCCACCAAGACGCTGGCACGGGTTACATCCACGCCTTCGGTATAGAACGCATGCTGGATCAACTGCACCAGCGGCCAGACCAGCTCCGGCGCCAGGCTGCGCGCCGTGACCAGCGCGCGGCAGGCCGGTTCGGTGTCGTACACCATGCCCTCAGGTAAGCCTTTGTTGAAGTTGAACAGCTGTCCGGTGCTGGCATTGACTGCCTGCCAATAGCCCAGGTAGCGCACACGTGCAGCGGCATCAATGGCCACACCGTCACGGCGCAAGCCACCGAGCACCAGCTCCATGCCCACACCTGTTGCAGCAGCCTGCTCCGCGAGGGACTCCAATACGGGGGCAAACCCCCAGCACCAAGAACACATGGGGTCCATCACATAGAGCAGGCGTGTATGCATGCTTAAGCCTCGCGCGATTGTCGGAAGTTGTAGCCCAATGGATGCGGCTGGTTACGTGCCTTGGCCAACTCGATCTGCCGCTGACGCTCGCGCGCCCCGGCGCGGGTCTTCTCCGGCAGCGAATCCCAGCAATGTGGGCAGCTTACGCCAGGGGTGAACACCTCGGACTGACGATCCTCAACCGACACCGGCGTGCGGCAGGCGTGACACTGGTCGTAGTCACCTTCGCTCAGATCATGGCGCACGGTAACGCGGTTATCGAAGACGAAACAGTCGCCCTGCCACTTGGTCTGCTCTTGAGGGACGTCTTCCAGGTACTTGAGAATGCCGCCTTTGAGATGAAAGACCTCAGCAAAGCCTTCACCGAGCATATAGCTGGAGGCTTTCTCGCAGCGTATGCCGCCGGTGCAGAACATCGCCACTTTCTTGTGCTTGGCCGGATCGAAGTGCGCTTTGATGTACGCGGGGAACTCGCGAAACGACTTGGTTTTCGGGTCGACCGCGCCCTCGAAGGTACCAATTGACACCTCGTAGTCGTTGCGCGTGTCGATCAGCAGCACTTCGGGATCGGCAATCAACGCATTCCAATCCTTGGGCTCGACGTAGGTGCCAACCTTTTGGTTCGGATCGACACCGGGCACCCCCAAGGTGACGATTTCTTTCTTCAGTTTCACCTTGGTGCGATAGAACGGCTGCTCATCGCAATAGGATTCTTTGTGGTCGATGTCAGCCAGACGCGGGTCCAGGCCAAACCAGGCGAGCAGGCCATCGATAGCGGCACGGCTGCCGGACACCGTGCCGTTGATGCCCTCTTCGGCGATCAGCAACGTGCCTTTGATGCCGTTATCCAGCATGGCTTGCAGCAGAGGCTCGCGCAGCTCATGGAAGTCAGGAAGGGAGACGAATTTATACAGCGCGGCGACGACGGTTTTGTCAGTCATGTGCAAGTCCTTCAGTAGTCGCCCACGTAAAGGGCGGACTGGGATACAAAACGTACGCCCAGTCAGGGTTGCTTATGACCCGACTCGGCAGCACTGCAGTTTACGTATGTTGGGGTTGGCCGTGTAGCGGCGAATTGCCTCAGTGACCGCCTTTACAGGCCGGTGAAGCCGGAGCCACGCCCTGCTGCGACCATTCATCCGGGGTGTAGGTGTGCAGCGCTAGGGCATGCACCTGCCCCATCAGCTCACCCAGGCTGGCATAGACTTTCTGGTGCCGTTTGACCGCATTAAGACCCGTAAACTGTTCGCTGACGATCACGGCTTTGTAATGGGTTTCCAGGCCACGGCTGTGCATGTGACTTTCGTCCATCACTTCGAGGTGCTTAGGCTGCAGGCTCTTCAGGGCAGTCTGCAACAGATCTATCTTAGGCATGCGGAATTCACTCAAGGTTTCTCCGGGGTTAGTGTGCGGGTCATTTCAGCCAGCAATTGGTTGACCTTAGGCACTGCACTTTCCAGCTTACTCTGGGTCAACTGCGCCGATTGCGCGGTCAGCGTCGGCATTTTCTCCAATACTTTCTTACCCACTGGTGACTCGTAGAAGCGAATCAAGTCCTGCATTTCCTGTTCGTTGAAGGTACTGGTGTAGAGCTTGACCATATCCGGTTTGAGCTGATCCCAACCCACCGCTTGTTCAAGGGCAGTGTTGGCCTGGGCCTGGTAGGTTTCCAGCACGGCCGTTTCGCTCTGGGGGGCTTTACTCTCGGCAAAACGCTGGGCAAACATTTGCTGCACTTGGGCGTATACCGGTACAACCAGCTTGTCCGCATGTGCCACTAACAGAAAGCGTTCAGCATCGGCTGCGTGGCTCTTGGCATCGGCAAGCACCTCAGCACTGCCGCACACAATGAGTAGGGCAGCGCAAAAGGCAGGTAAACGTGGCATGTACGACTCCAGAACAAGAGAAAGAGCCTGTTTGACTCGATTGCCGGCATTTTGTGCCCAAGCGCTTTTCTACTCAAGCCTGGACGAAGTTACAGCTAACGCGCACACCCTCTGTGCACTGGCGAACAACCTGTTAAAGGCCAAAATTTCAGCACATACCGACCAGATCAACACCCGTTCAGGCCCGCTGCAACACCCTATTACGCTGCAGCGTGCCTGCGCTCACAAGGCCAAGCACCCTCACATACATGGCGGTGCCCGATAAACAGCTACACCCACCCAGAGCCTTTCGCCGCCATCGCGCTGTGCGGTAGCCGCGGCCAACTCAACCCGCTGGCGGGAGGCTGGTCAGCCCGCCCATGGTGGATTGCGCCATATAAGGCCATTACGGCCGGCGCAAACCCTGGGACCACTGGTGTATCACACCCCCGCAGTGGACGCTCTCGTTTACCCAAGCTGACCTTGATTACCTGGGTCATACCGCCTCCTTTCTTGGTCTGCAACGCGGCCAAGCCGCCGCCTTCAGCCCATATCGCTTGTTCGGCCGCGGCTGCGACCTATCAGACCAACCGCACGAGCGCCACGAATTCAACCAGCCACACCTGCAATTACCGGTGACCGACCATCCCGGGCGCACGGGCATCAGCATAAATGCACTGGATATTGGCCGTCAGCCACGGCAAGTAGCCTTAAGTATCCAGCGCCCTGCCCACCTGGACTCAGCCCACCTGGTCGCGCCGCTTGGTCCGCATAGTGTTCATGCCACCAGCCGACAGCTAGGCCTGCCCTGCAGTGGCCGCGTGCAACTGGGCAAACAGGCGTTCAGCTGCGTGGCCGGACAACGCGTTGCCGCACTGGACTTCGGTCGCAGCGTCTGGCCACTCAAGAATCATTGGACCCGCACCGCCTTCGCTGCCCCCGGTGGTATCACCGGCAACTTTAGGGCGGGCTGGACCGACTGCAGTGGCCTGTCGGAAAACACCCTGTGGTTCGGTGGCGAGTTGCAGCACTTAGCCACGGTTATCAGCATCACCCTGGCAGCGCATAGCCCGCTAGCACCCTGGCAATTACGCAGCCCAGATGATCCGGTCAACCTGATCTTCACTGCGCAGCAGCGCCACCAGACCTACCGCCGACACGGGCCATTTTTTGCAAACACGCAACAATGGTTCGGCCATGACGAAGGCGTTTTGCGCGGCCCGCAAGGTGAGCGAGTCCCGGTCCACAATGGCCTTGGCTAGCTCGGTGAAACCGCTGCCCGCGGGTAGCTGGGCCCTGATATTGAACCTCTGCTGATGCGAAGCGAACTAAGCTGGTATCAGGGCCAGACCCAGAGCGGTCGGGTAATCCGTTTGCTGTACGCGCAACCGTCAGGAGAACCTCCATGAGCCGCACTGAAACCGACAGCCTGGGAAAGATCGACGTACCTGATGAAGCCTACTGGGGCGCACAGACCCAGCGTTCACTGCACAATTTCGCCATTGGCCAGGAACGTATGCCAATGCCGGTGATACATGCCTTGGTGCTGATCAAAAAGGCCGCCGCGCGGGTCAACCAGCGTATCGGTGCGTTACCCCCTGAACTGGCCCGGCTGATCGAGCAAGTCGCCAATGAAGTACTGGCCAACCAGCACGATGAGCAATTCCCCTTAGTGGTCTGGCAGACCGGCAGCGGCACGCAGAGCAACATGAACGTCAATGAGGTGCTCGCCGGGCGGGCCAATGAACTGGCCGGTAATGGCCGTGGCGGCAAGTCGCCCGTGCATCCCAACGACCATGTCAACCGTTCACAAAGCTCCAACGACAGTTTCCCCACAGCCATGCACATCGCTGCCGTGCAGGCTGTGAAACAACAGTTGCTGCCCAACCTGCATGAGTTGCGCGACGGCCTAGAGGAACAGGCCGAACGCCATGCACACCTGGTCAAGACCGGGCGCACACACTTGATGGACGCCACACCGATCACGTTCGGCCAGGAGCTGTCGGCCTTCGTTGCGCAACTGGGTTACGCCGAGCGGGCAATCCTGGCCGCCCTTCCAGCAGTTTGTGAACTGGCCCAAGGCGGCACTGCCGTAGGCACAGGCTTGAACTCGCCGCAGGGCTTTGGCGCAGCAATGGCCACCGAACTGGCTGCGTTGAGCGGCCTGCCGCTAGTCAGCGCACCGAACAAGTTTGCCGCCTTGGCAGGCCATGAGCCCTTAGTGGCGCTATCGGGCGCCTTGAAAACCCTAGCAGTGGCCCTTATGAAGCTGGCCAATGACCTGCGTTTGTTAGGCTCCGGCCCGCGCGCCGGCTTTGCCGAAGTGCAGCTACCGGCCAATGAGCCCGGCAGCTCGATCATGCCCGGCAAGGTCAACCCCACTCAATGCGAGGCGCTGTCGATGCTGGCCTGTCAGGTACTGGGTAATGACAGCACAATTGCCTTTGCCGCAAGCCAGGGGCAATTGCAGCTGAATGTGTTTAAGCCGGTAATCATTCACAACCTGCTGCAATCGGTGCGTTTACTGGCGGACGGTTGCCATAACTTTCAGCAACACTGCATCGCCGGTCTGCAGCCGAATGCCGCGCGCATGGCCGAAGATCTCGAGCGTGGCCTGATGCTGGTGACAGCGTTGAACCCGCATATTGGCTACGACAAGGCCGCACAAATCGCCAAGCAGGCTTATCAGAATGACACCACCCTGCGTGAAGCGGCGCTACAACTGGGCTATCTAACCAATGAACAATTCGACGCCTGGGTGCGTCCTGAAAACATGCTGGAGGCAGGTCAACATGAGTGAAGTGGTAAAGAGCGGTGCAACGCCACTGGAGGGTGACGGCAAACGCATCCTGATGATTCTCGGTACGCCGAAAAACAACAGCTTCTGCCATGCCCTCGGCGAAGCCTATGCCCAAGGTGCGCGGAGCAAAGGCCACGTGGTGCGTCAGCTGAAGCTTGGCGAAATGAGCTATGACCCGGTGCTGCGCGACGGCTACGAGCAAAGCCAGCAACTGGAACCTGACCTACTCGAAGCGCAACGGCAGATTCACTGGGCCGAACACCTGGTGTTCGTCTATCCGGTCTGGTGGGGTGGCATTCCCGCGTTGCTCAAAGGCTTCTTTGACCGCACCTTTCTGCCCGGTTTCGCGTTTAAGTACCGCAATCGCTCGCAACTCTGGGACAAGCTATTGAGCGGCCGCACCGCAGACCTTCTCGTGACCATGGACACGCCACCTTGGTACTTCCGCTGGATCTACGGCGCGCCTGGACATCGGCAGATGACCCGCACCATTCTCGGCTTCAGCGGCATCAAGACCCGCCGTCTGGCCGAGTTCGCCCCGGTACGCCCCTCCTCCGAAGAACAGCGCCAAGGCTGGTTACGCCGCGCTGAAGCACTCGGCGTGCGCGCCTGACTGCGAAACCATAAAAGCTTAGGCAGTGCCGCTATTCGCGCCTACGGGCGCGCCCAATAGCCATCGGCGTTGGGCGTTGGGCGGAGATAAGTCAGGGCCGAAACCAGCGCGAGAATCACATGGCAGAGCCATCAACCAGAAGAACTATGCCTGAGCGCCTGAAAACCAGCATCTCAACATTTGTCTGGCGTAGGCGTGTGCGGCGTAGCAGTTTTCAGGTCAACACCGATAACCGGCAAAGCCAAAGCAAAGCACTCTTTAAAAAGGCAACTGTACTGAGGGCCGCTCAGGATAGAGACACTGGATTGCCGCCGGAAATCACCAAAACCTAAATAAACGCGCCGAGAATCAGGCAACCCAGGCCACGTATCGTTAACTGCTACAGCCGCGCAAACGCTGTTTAGAAAGAAGCTTATTAGCGGGAGCTTCATCTATGTTCGGCAACGCCATATCGGCCATAACCCCTCCACCCACTGGCGCAGCAAACGCGTCAGCGCGGTCAATGGCCCGTCCTTCTTCTGCACACGAGAGGGCGCGCTAGAGGACCCTACTCCAGCCAAAAAATGCCGAACCAGAGATAGCCTTTTTTATCCGTCTTTTATATTCGCCACCGCCCCGATGATTGAAAAATGAA